>JBGSIX010000067.1:0-20102 GCA_041742315.1 Phycisphaerales bacterium
CGAACACCGCAAAGACCCGCCGCCAGTCCGGCTCTCGCTCGTCCTGATCTTCGAATTCAACAGCGTCCGCAGCGTCCGCAGCGGTTTCAAGCCCGCTTGGGCGGAGCCAGATCGAAACCGCCACCACACCCGGGAGCCCGCTTGCGCCATCAAACGTCTCGGCCCATCCCTCGCCCGCGTTGTATGCGAATGAGCCCTTCTCGATCCCCGTGAGGACGACCTCAAGGCCGCCCCCGCTCTCGCGGAGCGAAAGCGTGTCACCCGCGAATACGAGCTCGATCGTCTGCAGATCGTCCGGCGTGCCCGCTTCCCTCGGCCCAAGCGACACGCCGCACGAAGTCAGCCGGAGCGTGCTCGCTTCGCCCTGAAACGCGCTCCGCCCGGCAGCGTCCTGCGCGACCGCCGTGAGCATCGCGCGGTCGAGCACATCCGAAACGATCGCGATCTGCGCGAGCCTGTGGTTGCGGTCCGACGCCGCGGTCGTGCTCGACATGATCCGGCTCGCTGTCGGCAAGAGAATGAACACCATCGCCACGATCAGCGCCAGGGCGATCAGCATCTCGATCAGCGTGAAGCTTCGCGCCTGTTTCATCCGCCACCCCCACGCGATGGGATGAGCTGCGAAACCTCATACACGACCAGTTCACCCTCGGCGGGCAGCACCTTGACGTCCACCTGCACGAGCCCGGCCCACTTGCCGGGCGTCGTCTCGATCTCAAGTCGGTACCTCGGCTCGCGCACCATCACGCCCGCCTCAACACCTTCGAGCGAGATCACATCGCGATGGAGCGAGCCGTTCAGATTTTCAGGCGTCGCGAGCCCCGCCTCCATGAGCGCCAGCGCCGAGCACGCCAGGTCCGACGCCTCGAGCCGCTCGCTCGACTGCCGCACACGCCCGCTCACCCGGTCGAGCAACGCGTACCCGGCGATCGCCACCATCACCGCCGCGGTGACCGCCAGCAGAATCTCCAGAAGCATGAAGCCCCGGCGGCTCATGGCGTCCCTTCCGTCAGAGCCGCCTCTTCCTGAGTCTCCATGAAATCATCGGACATGCGTTCGTCTTCTCTGAGCGAGAACGCCAGCCGCGCGGTCCATTTCGCGAGCGTGGGCGTGAACACCCGGTCGTCCTGCGTGAGCGTCCAATCGGTGTCCGCAAGCCCTGCGGAGCCGTCGGGCATCAGACGCACCAATAGAATCGACTCTGCTTGCGAGTCTTCAGGCCGAGCGACCTCGCCCGAATCATCGAGCCCGATACGCATCGCTTCGGGCAACTCGTAGAGCACCTCGATCCTGCTCGGACCCGCTTCGTCGAACGCGAGCGCCGAATCACTGATCACATCGGTTTCGGATTCAGACCGCGATTGCCTCGCCTGCATCCCGACGCGGAACACGCCGTGATCGGTTTCTACCGCGACGAGATCGAAGGGCTTCTGCTCCCGGAGCGCCCGCGCCCTCGCCTCGAGAGCCGCCGAGGAGAGGCCCGATTGCACCGCCTCGATCCGGTCCTGCTGGGTCCAGGTCACCGCGCCCCTGAGCGAGAGCGCACCGATCGCAAGAGCGATTGCCAAAACAATCAGCAACTCGATCAGCGTGATGGCGCGCCCGCCCACCGGCATGTGGTCTGCTCCGCTCAGCCGCCGGACGACGGCGTCTCAAAGTCGAACGATCCCTCACCCTCTTCAGACTCCGACCACGACGTGATGTCGTCGTCCGTGCCCTCTTCTTTGTCCTTGCCGACAGACCAAAGGTCGTACTTGGTCTCGTCGCCGTACTCGCTCATCTGGCGGTAGCCCCACTCGCTCCCCCACTGGTCGGCGGTGATCGGGTCCGTCAGGAAGGTGGACCACTTCTCCTCGTCCTCGGGGTTCTCGAGGTTCGCCGAGGACCAGAGCACGCCGAGCCCCTCCTCGTCGGTCGGGTAGCGGTTGTACGTCAGACGGAACTGCTCGAGGGCATCCTCGATGTTCTTCATCTGGATCTTGGTGATGCTCTCCTGGGCCTCGCCGTATCGGCTAAAGACCGCAAGCCCGATGAGCGAAGCCAAGGCCAGGATGATCGCGATTACGATCATCACTTCCACGAGTGTGAAGCCCCGACGGGTGGCCCGAAGTCGGCTATATCCGGTACGCATGGATCGATCCCCCTGGGAATGGACAGGCCGGCGACTGCCGGTTGGTAAAGACTAGCATATCCTTGGGGCTCCCCGCAACAGGGAAAAAACCCTCGGTCGAAATCGCCTAAAGCCCCGAGCTCAGTTCTGCCATCGGCAAGAGCAGGGCCGCAGCAACAACGGCCACCGCCAAGGCAATCACCACCAACAACAAAGGTTCCAGGAGCCGAACAGAAGTCGTCAAAAGCCGATCCACACGCTTGTCGATCGTGTCGGCGATCGTCACGAGCACTTCACCCAGGTTGTTGGCCGTCTCGGCGACCGTGATCATCTCGACCACGTCCTGATCGAAAAGCCCGCTCGCCGCCAGCGGATCGGTGATGCTCCCGCCCCCCCGGACCGACTCGATCGCGTCGTCGATCGCCCGCGCCATCACCGGGTGTCCCGCGGCCTGCCTGGCGATCTGCATCGCCGCGATCATGGGCACGCCGTTGTCCAGGAGCGTCCCGAGCAATCGGCAGAACCGGGCCGCCGAGAGCGTCCGCACCAGGTGCCCGATCACGGGCAGCTTGAGCTGCACCTCCGCCAGCGCCTGTTTCACGCGATCCTGACGCCTGAGCATCACAACCCCGATCGCGATCAGGATCCCCGCCACCACCGTCGCGACGATGTACTTGCCCATCAGATCGCTGACGAAGAACACCACGCTCGTCAACGGCGGCATCTTGTCGTCGAGCCTCGCCAAGAGCGGCCTGAACCTCGGCACGAAAGCCGTGAAGATGACCACAAGGATGATCCCGCCGAACCCCGCCAAAACGCTCGGGTAGATCAGACTCCCCAGCACCTTCCCACGCAGCTCCGCCTGCGCCGCCAGCATCGCCGAGAGCCTGGCGAGCACAGACTCAAGAATGCCCGCCTTCTCGCCCGCGCGGATGAGCGCGACCTGCGCCGAGGCGAACGTCTCCGGGCGACGGCTCATCGCGGTCGAGAGCTCGACGCCGTCGGCGACCTCGTCGGCGAGCTGATCAAAGATCGCCGCGACCTTGGGCGAGGACTTCTGCTTCCCCACAAGCCGGAGCGCCCGAAGCAGCGGCACGCCCGCTCGCAGCAGATCCGAGAGCTGCTGGTACGTCATCGCCAGTCGGCGAATCGGCAGTCTCTTGCCCGCGGGACGCTGCGCCGAGGCCTGCTCATCGACCTGGATGGGCGTGAGCCCCTGGCGTTCGAGCTCCTGCGCCGCGGTGCGCGCCGAGACGCTCTCAAGGAGCCCACGCACGCGCTTGCCCCCGGTGTCGAACGCCGTGTACCGGAAACTCCCCACGCCAGCCCGATCAGCCCGCGTCCTGCGCGAGCAGCTCGTCGATCGCCGCGATCACCTTGGGATCGTCCGGGCTCGTGCGTGTGTCGAAGCGGTAGACCACCTCGCCCTTGCGGTTGACCAGGAACTTTGTGAAGTTCCACTCGGGATCGCCCCCGATGGGCGCCGGCTGCGAGGCCAGTTCCTTATAGAGCGGGTGCGCGTTCTCACCGATCACGTCGATCTTGGCGAACATCGGAAAGTCCACGCCATATGTCGACTGGCAGAACTCGGCGATCTCCTCGTTCGTCCCGGGCTCCTGCTCCTTGAAGTTGTTCGCCGGGAAGCCGAGCACCACGAACCCCTCGCCCTTGCGCTCGCTGTAGAGCTTCTCGAGCGGCTCGTACTGGCCCGTGAACCCGCACTTGCTGGCCACGTTGACCACCATCACGACCCGGCCCTTGTACTCGGCAAGGTCTTTGGACTCGCCCGTGATGGTCTCTGCGGTGTGATCGAGCACATACGCATTTGACATGCCTGTCTCCTCGGCGGGTGGTGTCGCGTGATCATGGTCAGCGTGATCCGTGTGGGTCTCGGCGTGGTCCGCATGCGCATCCGGCGCGGCCTCGTGCGAGCACCCCGCCAGCGCGGCAACCAAGACAAAACCCAAGGCTGCGTTGAATGCGTTCATTGGAATCTCTCCATGCCGGCCCCCGTGAGCGGTACGATACCAGCAATGGTACAGCTCAGCCGAACCGTTCGCGCCAATCTGGGCGGGGGACACCCCGGGGAGCTCCCTGCCGGCCCAAACGGACACGCGGGCCAGCCCGCGATGCTGGGCCTTGGAACCTATTACGAGTTCGAGGTCTGCTGCCGGGGCGAACCCGACGAAGCCACCGGCTACCTCGTCAACATCAAGCACATCGACCAGGCCGTCCGCGCGAGCGTCCTCCACCGCGTCCACGCGGCGATCCTGACCGATGCCTCGCGCGACCCGGGCCTCATGCTCCCCGAACTCGCCCGGGCGCTCTCGGCTTCGCTCGAAGTCCGCCTCGTCGCGCTGAACTGGAAGCTCTCGCCCACGTACGCACTGGAGTACCGCATGAACAAACCGAGCGACATCCTGATGCGACAGCGTTTCGAGTTCGCCGCCGCGCACCGGCTCAACGTGAGCTCGCTCTCGCCCGAGGAGAACCGCGCCGTCTTCGGCAAGTGCAACAACCCCTCTGGCCACGGGCACAACTACGAGATCGAGGTCTGTATCCGAAAGCCCCTCACCGAACACGCCATGCACCTGGCCGAGCTCGAACGGCTCGTCGACGAGACCATCATCCAGCGCTTCGACCACAAGCACCTCAACCTGGACACCGCCGAGTTCGCGACCAACACGGGCCTGAATCCCTCCGTCGAGAACATCGCCCGGGTCTGCTACGACCTGCTCGCACCCGCCGTCGCCTCTGGGTCCGGAAACCCCTCGCTCGCCTGCGTCACCGTCTGGGAAACCCCCAAGACCTCATGCACCTACCCCGCCCCCTGAACTCTTTGAGAGCAGCCGCAAACTTGGACGCCCCTTTCGCTACACTCTGCGTATGGGGATCGGAACCGTCCTGCTCGACCGCGAGCTGATCACACGCGAGCAACTCGACGATGCGCTCCAGGAGCAAGCCCGCTCCGGCGAACGCCTCGACCGCGTCCTCATGCGCATGGGTGCCATCGATCGCTCCCAGGTGCTCCACGCTGTCGGCGAGCAGCTCCGCCTGCAGGTCGTGGACCTGACCGACCTTGCCGTCCGCCAGGACGTCCTCGAATCGCTCCCCGCCAAGCTCGTGTTCCGGCACCACTGCGTGCCCATCGCCCTCCACGAGGAGACGCTCACCGTCGCTACCAGCGATCCCTTCCAGCTCGTGATCCACGACGAGCTCTCCATGCACTCGGGCTATGCGATCGAGCTCGTCCTCGCCGACGACGAGGACCTCCGCGCGTTTATCCGCTCCCACTATGGCGTCGCGGGCGACACGCTCGACGCCATGTCGGGCGATCTCGAGGACATCATCTCCTCCGACTCCGCAGCCGACGACGAACTCGAGCAGGCCCAGGAAGCCAGCGTCATCCGCCTCGTCAACGACATCCTGGGCGAAGCGCTCGCCGTCCGCGCGACCGACATCCACATCGAGCCCTACGAGGGTGAGCTCGTCGTCCGCTACCGCGTCGACGGCGTGCTCCACCGCGCCAACCTCCCCACCACCGTCCACCGCTTCGCCGCCGCGATCGTGAGCCGACTCAAGATCATGTCAAGCCTCAACATCGCCGAGAAACGCAAGCCCCAGGACGGACGCATCACCTTCCGCCAGCGCGTCGACGGCAAGGGCATCGAGGAATTCGACCTCCGCGTCAGTGTCATCCCGATGGTCTTCGGCGAAGGCCTCGTGCTCCGTATTTTGAGCAAGTCCGCCGTCAAGATGACACTCGACCAGCTCGGCATGCCCAGGCCCGTCGAGACCCCTTGGCGCCAGCTCATCGCTCGCCCCCACGGCATCCTGCTCGTGACCGGCCCCACCGGCTCGGGTAAATCCACAACCCTCTACGCCTCGCTCAACCAGATCGTCAGCGAATCCATCAAAGCCATCACCGTCGAGGACCCGGTCGAATACCAGGTCCCCGGCGTCAACCAGATCCAGGTCAACCACAAGGTCGGGCTCACCTTCTCCGCGGGTTTGCGCGCCATCCTGCGACACGACCCCGACGTCATCATGATCGGCGAAATCCGCGACCTCGAGACCGCCGAGACCGCCGTGCAGGCCTCGCTCACGGGCCACCTCGTCTTCTCGACCCTGCACACCAACGACGCCCCCGGCTCGATCACCCGTCTCCTCGATATGGGCGTCGAACCATTCCTCGTTTCGTCCTCGGTCGAGGGCGTGCTCGCCCAGCGCCTCGTGCGCCGGCTCTGCCCGAACTGCAAATCCCCAGTTGAGCACACGCCTGCGGACCTGCCAAAGGACTTCACACTCGCAGAAGGCGACACGCTCTACCAAGCCGGCGCATGCAAAGCCTGCCTCCAGCGCGGCTTCCTGGGACGCATCGGTGTCTACGAGATCCTGCGCATGAGCGAGCACACCCGCGAGATGGTCATGTCCCGCAAGAGCTCGCCGCAGATCGCCAATGCCGCCGCCAAAGAGGGCAATCTCTACACCCTGCGCTCCGACGCCTTCGAGAAAGTCCGCCAGGGTGTCACAACGATCGAAGAGGCCTCACGGGCCATCGCCACCTGAGATCGCTTCGAGCCGAAGCGACGCCAGCACACCCTCGAGATCCGCTCCCGTCGGCGCCACCACCACAACCGCGCCCGATTCGCTCCGGGCGACCGCGTACTGCACAAGGACACTCCTGCCGCGGATCGTCAGGCTCGGGATTCCGCTCGGCACGATCCGCGCCGACGCCCGCACGAGCGACTCGGCCTTGACCGCAGGATCAAACCGAAAGACCAGCCCCGACCGCAGGTCCCCGGTGATCGCCAGCTCCGTGCGCACAGTCGAGCGATCCAGCGACCGCATGAGCGTGCTCCGACCCCGGAGCCAGAAATCCCCGAACGCCCAGTCGCTCGGCGTCCGCTCGCCCGGCTCGATCGCCAGCCCCGCCCGGCACGCCCATGCGGTGAACATCCCGAGACCCAACCCCTCAATCCGCCAGACCTCGCACGAGTCTGCTTCAGACGATGCCCGCTCGGCGAGCACCAGCTCATGCCGGGGCGTCGCCTCCGGGTCTTCCTTGCGCCGATCCCATCGGATCGCAAACGCATTGCCCGATGCGTCGATGGTCAGATCGATCGTTCTGGCATCAGCAAGCCCGAACGAACCAGCAAAGGCGTTCATCGGCCCGGGCTCGAAGGCGTCGGGGTCCGCCGAGCGCCACGCGTTCAGGTCGAACACGATCTCGGCTTGAGCCCGATCGCTCGGAGGATCGACCCGAGAATCGGTCTGATACGCACCGGTCGACGGATCGAACTCGAACACCAGCCCCCGGCCCGAACCCGCGCTGAGTCTGACCATCAGCTCGGCAAGCCTCGTTCTGGTCTCTGCCTCTTCAGCAATCCGAACCGAGGCGACCCTGACCGCTTCCTGAGCCAGAGCCGAGCCCGTCGAGAGCACCAGAACGATCGCGATGAGCCGCATGGGCGCATCCTACTCGAAAGGCCCCGGCGCGATAAGGTTGGGCCGTGGCTAAGCCCGATCGCATCCTGATCATCCGCCCGAGCGCCCTTGGCGATGTCTGCCGGTCTGTCCCGCTTGCCGCCGCGATCCGCAAGCACAGGCCCGCCGCCGAGATCCACTGGCTCGTCAACGCCCCCTTTGTGCCGGTGCTTGAGGCCCATCCCGCGATCGACAGGGTCATCCCCTTCGACCGCAAGTCCCTGGGCGAGCAGTCGAGCAGGCTCAACCTCGCGCCGATCCTCGGCTTCCTGCGCTCGCTCCGCGCCCAGCGCTACGACACCGTCATCGACGCCCAGGGCCTGGCCCGCTCAGGGCTCTTCGCGTTCGCCACAGGGGCCAGACTCCGCATCGGGCACGCCGACGCCCGGGAGCTTGGCTGGCTCGGGCTCAACCGTCGCGTCAAAGCCCCGCCCCACCAGCACACCGTCGACCGCATGATGTCCCTACTCGCGCCGCTGGGCATCAACGAGCCCGAACCCGACCTGCGGCTCTACACAGCCGCCGCCGACCAGCAGTGGCGCGACGCTCAGCCTGATCTCGCAGCGCCCTATATCGTCTTCGCGCCCACAAGCCTCTGGCCCGGCAAACGCTGGCCGATCGAACGCTTCACCGAACTGGCACGACACCTCACCGCCCGCAACCAACGCATCGTCGTCGTCGGCGCACCGGGCGAAGAGCCCCAATGCACCCCGCTCACGGCGCTCGCCCAAGAGGGCCTGCCCGTGATCGACCTCGTCGGCAAGACGACGATCGGACAACTGCTCGCGGTGATCGAGCGCGCCCGGCTCGTCCTCGCCAACGACTCCGCGGCCCTGCACATGGCCGTCGGTTTCGACACGCCCATCGTCGCCCTCTTCGGCCCAACCCGGACCGAACGCGTCGGCCCCTACCGCAGGCCCGATTCGGTTCTCCAGCACATCACGCCCGGGGACCGGCTCTCTCACAAGGACGAAGCGATGGGCCGAGAGCTGATGCAGCGAATCTCGCTCGAAGAGGTCCAGAAACGTGTCCAGGTCCATCTGGATTGAGTCTCCCGGAATTCTCCCCCACACTCCGGCGTCATAAGACACCTCTTTGTGTTCAATCACTGAACTTCGCCCCGGTTTCGGGCGATGGATCCGGGTGATCGCTCTCAAGCCCGCCACCGACACACACGGATAGGGAACACCATGGCCCGCAACAAAGTCCAGCCCCGCGACACCGAGGTCCCTTTCAAGGCCGAGGACCTGATTTTCTCGACCACCGACGCCAAGGGCTTCATCCGATCCGCGGACGAGGTCTTCGTCCAGATGTCTCGCTACTCGCTCGGCGACATGCTCGGCCAGCCCCACAGCATGGTTCGCCACCCCGACATGCCGCGTTGCGTCTTCCAGCTCTTCTGGGATTACATCAAGCAGAACAAGACCATCGGCGCCTACGTCAAGAACATGGCCTCGGACGGCTCGTTCTACAATGTCTTCGCTCTCGTCTCACCCCTCACGGACGGCTACCTCTCCGTCCGCCTCAAGCCAAGCAGCAAGTACTTCCAAACCGCCCACAAGATCTACGCCGAGCTCCTCGCCTGCGAGAATAAACTCGCCGGCGAAGGTAAATCCACTGCTCAGTGCATCGCCGAGTCCATCGCCCTGCTCGGCACACTCCTCGCCGAAAGCGGCTTTGCAAGCTACGACGCCTTCATGTTCGCCGCTCTTGAAGAGGAGATGAGATCTCGCGACGAGCAGATCCATCAGCAATATGGATGCAATCTCTGGGAGCGTGGCGTGCTCTCGGTGCTCCAGGTGATGAGCAACAAGCCGGACAACGCGACGCTCTCGGTGCTTTACGCGGAGCGTGCCTGCGCACTTGCGAGCAAAATCTTCGAGCGAGCCAAGGCTCTCAAGCGGCTCGAGAAGAGCCTGTGCTCAAACGCCAACGCGATCACACGCGTCTCGAAGACGCTCGGCATGTCCTCGATCAACGTCTCGCTCGAGGCCACGCGTCTGGGCGAGCACGGACGGTGCCTGAGCGTCATCGCCTCACACCTGGGCGAAACCTCGCAATCAGTCAATACCCAGGCCGAGACCCTGAACCAGAGCATCACGACAACGATATCGACCATCGGCGGCATCGTTGTTTCGCTCTCAGCAGTCCGGCTCGAAATGGAATGCATGCTCGCGTTCTGCCGGAACTCGAAAGATTCCTCAAATACTTCACTGGATGCACATGCCGACTTGCTGACGAAATTCCCGCGGCAAGGCTTTCCCAACATGCTTGACGATCTTCTCTACAGCACGGATCAGATGTGCAAAGAGGTGCTGCCAAGGATTGCGAGCCTCATCACCGAGATGCGCCGTATCGATTCCGACATCAGCAACGTCAAACGCGCCATGCTCACACTCCGCTTCGCCCAGCTCGGCGGCAAGATCGAATCTTCACGCCTGAGCGACGACGCCGCGGTCATCACGCTCATCGAGTCCATCGGCACCGAGATCATCAACACCGTGCGCCAGATCTCGGAACTCGAATCCGATATGCTCATCGCCAGCGCGGATCTCAACGCCACCTACCGACAGTTCGATGAGCTCGACGCCTCGCTCACCAAGCTGCGCCGGGTCGGCGTCGGCGCGATACAGTCGAAACCGAACTCGCTCGCCAAGGCCGCATGATCGCAGTCACGTCGCGGCAGACACGGGATCGGCTTTCCCTTTGATCTCTGACATCTCGTGCACGAACCGCGCGACGTGGTACAGCACGCGATCAAGCCAGACGATCGCATCGATCGTGTCGGCCCCGGATTCCGGCTGAATCTCGCCCGAACCGATCTTGCCCAGGATCGAGGCCCGGCTCTCGCGACGAAGCTGCGCCAGCTGCCCCGAGATCTGCTCGACCCGCTCGGCGTCCATCCTCGATTGCCCACCCGCCAACCACCGCTGCGCCAGCTCGAGCCCGCTCCGGAGCGTTTCCACAGGTGTTTCGATGAGCCTCTGATCGATCCGGTCCCAATCGCCCAGCGTGTCGCCGCACGTCTGCGCGAGATCCGCGAGATGGTCCACCGCGTGGAGCAGGTGGATCTCCGCCTCGACCTCTGTCTGCGTCTGTGGGAGCTTGGTGAGCTTGCCTATGAAATCAAGGATCTCGCGCGAAGCCTGATTGGCTTCTCCCGCGACGCGCCTCACACCCGCGACGCCGTGCGCGGGGCCGAAACGCTCCCTGAGATCCTCGCAAAGCACCCGGAAGGTCTCGAGCGCGGACCCCCGCGCCGCTTCCAGACCGACCGAAGCGACCTTGGCGACGTGGATATCCAGGTGCCTCGTGAGCCTCGGGCCGTGCGCGGGCGTGATCGCTGTGACAAGCCTCCCGAAGGGCCCGAGCACCGGGAGCATCAGCAGCACGCCCGAGACATTAAAGAGCGTGTGGAACATCGCCAGCGCCACAACGCCCTGATCGCCATTGAATTGACCCGCCATGGAGACAGATATGGCCGCGAACCAAGGCAAACCCGCGAAGGCGACGACCCCGGTGAGCACGTTGAACAGAATGTGAGCCGCAGCGGTCCGCTTGGCGGGTGCCGAACCGCCGATGCTCGCCAGGAGCGCCGTCACCGTGGTCCCCACGTTCTGCCCGATGACCATCGCCGCGGCCTGCTCGAACCCGAGCGTGCCCGCGTTGAGCGCCACGAGCGTCGTCGCGACGGCCGCCGACGAGGATTGCATCACCACCGTCATCCCGAGCCCGATGCCCACGAGCGCGAGCCTCCCGAAGAACCCGTCTGCGGACAGCCCGTCGAACGTGAACCTCGCAGCCAGCCCCTCCATCCCCGACTGGAGCACACCGATCCCGAAGAAGATCAGGCCAAAGCCCGTCAGCGCCAGCCCGATCGCCGCGACGCGCTCCTTCGCAAGAAGCCGAAGCAGCATGCCCACGAAGATCAAGGGAGGCGAGATCGACCCGAGCGAGATCTTGAGCCCCAGCAGCGACACGATCCAGCCCGTGCTCGTCGAGCCGATGTTGGCGCCCAGCACGACACCGATCGCCTGCGGGAAAGTGATGAGCCCGGCGCTGACAAAGCCGATCGTGGTGAGCGTGGTCGCGCTCGAGGATTGCACGAGAGCCGTCACGCCCGCGCCGGTGGCGATGCCCGAGATGGGCCCTCGCACGAAACGCTTGAGCAGGTCGCGCAGCGCGCCGCCCGCGAGCGATTTGAGCCCGTCGGTCATGAGCGTCATCCCGAGCAGAAAGAGCCCGAGCCCGCCCATCAGATAAACAAGGAGATCTCCCAAGAACAGGGGCCCTTACGAAAATGCGACGAGCAAAGCGGGATGGCACACCCGGGAACCGAACCCGAATTGAAGATGATATGTACATGTATAAGTAATCAAGCGGGATTCACATGCTCCATATGAGAGGACAACGATGGACACTTTCAGGAAGATTCTGTTCGTCAGTCACGGCACCGACGACGATTCTGATGCCCTCAAACAAGCCCTTTCAATCGCGAGGAACAACAACGCTTCCCTCACACTTCTCGTGTCAACACCTGCACTGCCATCCAGCATGGACCCCTACCGAAACGCCTTCGAACTTTCGCTGACGGGGCACGTCAAGGATGCTCTCGATGCGGCCAAACAAGCTCTCAACTGGGACGACAATGCCCAGCAGACGATTCTACTCGATAGCACCACCACACCCAGCCTCAGCGTCATCCAGAGGGTGATCCGTGACGGATACGACCTCCTCGTGAAGGCCCCCATCCCCAGAGAAAGCGGCAAGGGCTTCGCCGCATATGACATGGATCTCCTCCGCAAGTGCCCATGCCCGATCTGGCTCTGCAGACCGATCGGGCAATCACGCGATCAGATCCGCGTCGCCGTCGCCATCGATCCCGACGCCCAGCGCCCGACGAATATCTCCCTCTCAATCCGACTGCTCAAACTCGCCAGAAAGCTCGCCGACACTTGCAGCGGTGAACTGAAGATCATCACGAGCTGGAATCACGACTACGAAGGATTCCTGCTGCACAACCGCTGGGCGGGCGTCAATCCCGGTCAAGTTCAGAGTATCATCGAAACCGAGCAAAGAAACCATCGCGCTACGCTCGACAACCTCATTGCCTCCTCCGGCATCACCGGCAGCATCGAGGTTCACCACGTCCGGGGTCGGCCCGAGACCACGATTCCCAAACTCGTCGAGTCAGAGGGCATCGACATACTCGCAATGGGCACCGTCGCTCGTACCGGCATACCCGGGTTGATCATCGGCAACACCGCTGAAAATATTGTCCAGAACCTCGGGTGCTCTCTCTTGGCGCTGAAACCCGAGACATTCGTCTCACCGGTCACGCCTTGACCGAACGACATCCGTCGCATCGAAACCGCTCTATCGTGAAAAAGAGAAAGGCCCCGGACGAGCCGGGGCCTTCTGCAAGCGAGGCGGACGGGAATCGAACCCGCAACCTTCGGATCGACAGTCCGATGCTCTAACCAATTGAGCTACCGCCCCGTCACCGCGGGCCATGGGCCGTTGGTAGGGCAAATATAGACTCGGGCGCGAACGAGTCAAGCTCGCCCAAGACGCCCGAGAATACGTCTTACTTGAGATTCGGGAGCTTGACCTGTCCCGCTTGCTGCAGCGCGAGCGGGTTGCTCTCGGGGCTCACCTCGACCGCCGCGAAATACATGAGCGTGGTCGCCGTCGCGAGCACGAGGACCGCCAGGAACAGGAGCCCCGTGTACACGTCGGGCCCGCCCGAGCGCGAGCGCCTGCCGCCGGGCATCTTCATCGCCAGTTGCTGCTTCTTCTGCTTGGCCATCGCCTGTTCTCCTTCGCGAAACTCAGCGGGTCAGGCTGCTTAGCACCATGTCGCCCGGACGCACCTGCACGCTCGGATCACCGACGGTGTCGACGCGCCCCACGGACGACTGCAGGTCCGTGCGGATGACGACGAGGTTGGCCACGAAGTCGCCGTTGCGGGTGATGTGGAGCTTGACGTTCTCGCGCATGCGGTCCCGGGTGCCAAGGTCGATCTCGGCGTACTGCTGGCCGTTGTTCGTGCGAACCTCGCGGACGCGGCCCACGATCAGATCACCGATCAGCGCCTGCGGATCGGTGCTGCCCGAGGCCGACGTCACGGCGCCGCCGGTGTTCTCCTGAGCCTGAAGCTCGGCGATCGTCACCTGCAGCGAACGGTTCGACTGGATCAGCACCTCGTTCTGGCTCTCCAGATCGTTGATCCGGTCGAGCAGCGCGATGTTCTCATTGCGGATGCTCAGCGACTCCTGGCGGAGGGCCTGCACCTCGGTGCGGTAGCTCGTAATCAGCTCGGCCTGCGTATCGACCGTCTTGCCGAGGTCCGCGATCTGTCGCGTCACCGAGTCGGCGCGGTCGCCAGCCGAGCGGGCCTGGAGGCGGAGATCCGCCAGTTGGCTCTCGACGTCACGCTTGGAATTCTGCACCCGGCCCAGCTGGTCCTGCAGGTCGTTGACCGAAGCCTGGAGCTTCTGACGCTCCTCGGCGAACTGGCTCGACTGTGTGTTGTAGTTCGCCTTGGCCTTGTCTCGGTCGGCGACGGCGTTGTTGTAGCCCTCGGTGATCGCGTCACGGTTCATCGCGTACGAAGAAGTCAAAGCCGCAAGAGCGAGGCTCAACACGGCTGCGAACACGACCAGGATCTTGGTGAGGATGTGCACTACTCGCTCCAGTTCTTTGACAACGCCGCGCGGCGCGGCAGGCCGTCGATCCGAGACCAACCCGACTCACGCCGGACCGCCTCAATCTCCTTGCGCTTTCGAGCAACGGCCATTGAGGCCTCGCCGGGGACCCCGCTGGTCTCCCGCCGGCTTCACCATCGGGCCCGCCTTGGCCGATGGGTGACGCCCGCTCAGGGCTGACGGCATCCCAGCCGTCCTGACCAGTGTAGCGTCACCCGGACCACTTCCGCCAGCCCGCTAGGGGCCTCTGGGGATTATTTGAGCCGGCGGACCAGTCCAGCCGCCGCCGAGACCCGGACGACCTCTTCAGGGTCCGAAAGCATCCGCTCCAGCTTGGCCAGATCCTCGACCCGGTTCGTCCAGCCAAAGACCGACGCCGCGTCCGCCCGGATCAGCGCCCGGTCGCTCTGCCAGAACATCTCGGCCAGGAACCAACCGTTCTGGTCGCCGAGCTTCGCCATGGACGTCGCGATCGCCAGCAGGATCTCGGGGGGCATGAGCTCGCCCTTCGGGCCGGCCCGCTCCGAGAGCTGGATCAGCATCCCCTTGCTCGTCCGGTCCCCGACCTCGCCGAGAGCCTGGACCGCCAAAGCCGTCGCTTCCAGATCCGTGGGCTGCGAAGGAAAGAGCGCCGCCCGCAGGGGCTCGAACTGGCTCTCGTCGCCCAGCTTGGCCATCGCCTCGCTCATCTGGAGTTCCAGGAGCTTCATCCGCGCAGCCTCGGCCTTGGGCATGGGCGCCCGCGCCGCGTCCATGATCAGGGGCAACGCCGACGGGTCGCGCATCTCGCCCAATAGGAACGACACATGCGCCCGCAGGCCCGGGTCCTCTTCCTGGAACATGTATTTCGCGAGCGGGCTCCGATCGACCGCCTGCCCGGTCATCACGAGCGCGAAGATCGCCGAGGTCTGCACAAAGGGCGATTCATCCGCGGTCAGGCGCACAAGCGTGGACGTATGCCCGGGGAGTCGCGCCCGCCCGATCGCCATCGCCGCGATGCTCCGCACACCCAAATTATCGTCGATCAGCCCTCGCTCCACGACCCGGTCGAGCACCCTTGGCAGGGGCACGAGCCCCTCCATCGCGTGCGCGCGGATCTGCGGCTCGCCCGAGAGCGTGGCGTTTTCCAGCAGCTTGACCGCCTTGTCGCGGAGCTCGTCCTGCTTGGCGAGCGAGCTGTATTGCCTCGCGACCTCGCGCGAGGATCCGGTGGTCACCGCCGGCTGCGACCCGACGCGTACTACTCCATCGCGCTCGGTCGGACGTTTGGGCTTGCTCGAGCACGCCGAGCCCCCGATCACTCCGGCGCACAGCGACAGGGTCATTCCGAGACGAGCCATCCGTGTTCCGTCGATCATGAATCGCTTCCCATCTTCTTTGTTCGCCGCTCGCCGAGCCGGGCCTTCACACCGATCAGTATCAGCGCGCCGAGCCCCGCGAGCGAAACCCAGGCGACCGCGCTTCCGATCACACCATAAAGCGTCCGGGCCCGCCCCGCTTCCACAGGCACCACGAGCACGCCCGGCACCCGGGGCTCAAGGCTCGCAAGCACCCGCCCACGGTGGTCGATCGAGGCGGAGATTCCCGTGTTCGCCGATCGCACGAGCGGGAGCCCGAGTTCCAGGCACCGCCAGCGGGCGAGCATCAGATGCACCCGCCGACCCCGGTCCGAGGAGCCGAACCAACCGTCGTTTGTCATGACGACCATCAGGTTCGTGCCGACGCCGGCGTTCGCGATCCGGCGCACAACCCGCGACATCGAGCTCTCAAAGCACACGGGCGGCGCGATCTCGACGCGCTGGCCGCCCACTTCGATCGCCAGGGTTCTGGGCTTCTTGCCCGCTTCGAGCCCGAAGTCCATCCCCGACGCCCCGAGCCCGACGCGCAGGATCAGGTTCTTGAGCCAGGGCCAGTCGTTGATATAAGGAAGCGTCTCGCCGAAGGGCGTGGGCGCGATCTTGTCGTACCGCTCCGCCCGGACGCGACCGTCTTCGATCACGAAGACGCTGTTGTACGTCGCGTCGCTCTCGAACCAGAAGCGATCGCCGTTGTCTGCGACGCGCAGGTTCTCCGCAGCGGTCGCGCCCACGAGCATCGGAACCCCGATCTCGGCCTGGAGAGCCAGCAGCTCATCGCGCATCTCGTTGAAGCTCGCAAGCCCCGCGTCGTCGAGCACCGAAGCGCCCGCGTTGTCGAGCGCAAAGCCCGGGAACATTGTCTCGGGCCAGACGATCAGGTCGGGGCTCTGGGCCGAGGCCTCGCGTGTTTGGCGCACAAAGCCGTCGAAGTCGCTCCGCCTCGCCTCAAGCGTCCAGCCGATCTTGTTGTCCTGCGGCACATTCGTCTGCACCACCGCCACATTCAGCGCTTTCTGGGCGTGAAAATCCCCCACCGCGAACGAAGCCGAGGACCAGATCGCCACAAGCACGACGAAGGCGTAAATTGATCGCTTCTGGCGTGTGCGATCGCCGAGCTTGAGGTCGAGGGCGATGCCGCTGAGCATGACCACCAGGAGCGTGACGAGATAGACGCCCCCGATCATCGCGGGGGCGGCGAACCTGGCGTTGTCGATGAGCGGGTGGCCCGCGAAGTACCACTCGAAGCCGCCGCCGATCACCTCGCCCCGGAGCGCATCGAGCCCGACCCAGACGATCGGCGCGAGCGCCCACGCGGGGAGCTTCGGCACCCGGCGATGGGCCATGCCAAGGAGCCAGACGAACGCCCCGGGCCAGGCGGCCATGAACACGAGCAGAGGCGGAAATCCAGCGACCGTGATATCCGCGATGTACGACAAGTGGACCGCATAGAACGGGATCGCCCCGAGAAGCACCATCAGGCCGTGGCGAAAGGGCCTGGGCGAGACCCACCCGAGCCAGACGAGCGGGAGCGCGACGAGGAACGCGAACCCCCAGAGCGATACCGACGGGAACGCGAGCAGCATGAGTCCCGAGTGCAGGAGCCCGGCGACGATCGCGTGCCACCACCGGACGCGCAGCGGGACCTGACTCTGGGCACTGGGCTCAGTCATACTTGATTCTTGGGCTGGTTGGTCGGCTCTGCGATTCACCCGCCGGCGTAGTCGACGAGGCGTGCGATCTGGTTTCGAAGCTCGTGCCTGGGCACGACCTGGTCGACCATGCCGCACTCGAGCAGGAACTCGGCCCGCTGGAAGCCCTCGGGCAGATCCTGGCGGATGGTCTGGCGGATCACACGCGGGCCGGCGAAGCCGATGAGCGCCTCGGGCTCGGCGATGATGACATCGCCCAGCATCGCGTAGCTGGCGGTCACGCCGCCGGTCGTCGGGTCGGTCAGGACGGAGATGTACACGCCGCCCGCGTCGTCGAAGCGTGCGAGCGCCGCGCTGGTCTTGGCCATCTGCATCAGGCTCAGGCCCGACTCCTGCATGCGGGCGCCGCCAGAGCAGCTCACGATCACGAGCGGCAGCTTCTCTTTCGTGGCGTGCTCGATCGTGCGGGCCAGAACCTCGCCCACGACCGAGCCCATCGAGCCCATCATGAACGTCAGGTCCATGCACGCCAGCGCAACCTGGCGGCCCTTGATAAAGCCCACGCCCGCGATGATCGCGTCGGTCTGCCCCGTGCGGATCTGCTCGGCGAGCAGGCGGTCGCGGTAGGACTTGAGATCACGGAAGCTCAGCGGGTCGCTCGATTCGATGTTGGCGAACAGACGCTCGAACGTGCCCGTGTCGATGAGCTGATCGACGCGGGTCTGGGCGCCGATGCGGTAGTGATGGCCGCACTCGGGACAGACGGAGAGGTTGGCCTCCATCTGCTTGCGATAGATCATCTGGCTGCAACCGGGGCAGCGCAGCCAGAGCCCTTCGGGGATCGAGCTCTTGGCCTTCTTTCCGGGTTCCACCTGGTTCCATGTCCGCGTCGCGGCTCTGGTCATCTTCTGCTCCAGCGGCTCGGCTCCTGCCGGCCTGCTCGGCTAGCTCCCAATCCGGCTTTCCTCGCGGGCCTGCTTCAGCTTCGCCCGTGAGACTTCGTGCCACTCGGCTGGGGGGCCATCCATGACTTCCCACAGCTCACTGACGGGTCTGCCCGTCAGCCAGCACCGGACCAATCCATAAGCCATCGGACGCAGAACCACTCCGACACCAGGATCCGGTGCCCGAAGCTTCTCGATCGCCCGCGCCAGACCAGCCGAGATCCTCCCGCTGGCTTCCATCATCGACTCGCCCTCGGGCACCTGGATGTTCAGCGGGTTCTCCCGCCACTCCCGGTACGCCGTGGGCGCTTTCTCTTCCAGATCCCGGCCCCGCATCCCTTCCCAGAGACCCAGGTCCATATCCGCCAGGTCCTCGACCTCGCGCGCTTTGCAGCCCGTGACCCGGGCGTACATCGCGGCGGTCGAAGCCGAGCACTGATCCTCCGCGTGCAGGACGATGCTCAGGTCCACGCCATCGAGCAGCGCCGAAGCCTCGGCGAGTTCGAGCTTGGCCTTCTCGCACAGGGGCAGGTCCGCCTTGCCGACGAGTCTGCCGGTGCGGTCCCATTCGCTTTCACCTGAGCGGATCAGCAACACATTGATTTGTTCGGGCTTGGCCATGGTCGTTTCAGGCATCGGCGGACTGAGCCGCCGGCCGTGGTCTACCTCCGAGATCCCTGTTCAAGGCCTCCGGCCTATCCGGCCCATGGGCCCAAATACTAGCAGCACCTGCGGCCCCGGAGTCCCGGGCAAGGGCCTTCTCGGAACCCTTTGCCTGTCCGAGAACCCGCGACTTACCCCAACATATTCCGGACCGCCTCCGCCCGTTTCTCATCGGGCAGCCCGAAGAGCGCCGAGCCTGCCACCAGAACGTCGCAGCCGGCCTCCATGCACGCCGGGCCGGTCGCGGGGGCGACGCCGCCGTCGATCTCGATGATGAGCCCTTCGGGCCCTTTCTGCCTGCCGAGCCTGACCTTGTCGAGCACGTCGGCGATGAACGACTGCCCCCCAAACCCGGGATGCACCGACATGACGAGCAGCATGTCGAACGCGCCGAGCACGGGCTCCACCCGATCGAAGGGGGTCTCGGGGTTGATCGCGATGCCCGCGCTGCAGCCCAGTTTGCGCGTGCGATCGGCGAGCCGAACCGCATCGGCTGGCTCGAGCACCTCGACATGAAACGTGATGTGGTCCGCGCCGGCTTTCTGGAAGGGCTCAAGGTACGAAGCCGGGTCTTCGATCATGAGGTGCACGTCGAAGCACACATCGGGCATGGATTTCCGCAGACTCGCGCACAGGCCGGGCCCCATGCTCAGGTTGGGAACGAAGTGGCCGTCCATGACGTCCAGATGAAGCAGCGCGCCGCCCGAAGCGAGCGCCGATCGGGCATCGCTGGCGAGGTTCGCAAAGTCCGCGGCCAGGATGGACGGTGCGACCACGGGAGCCTTCGGTCGTGTGCGAAGCAGGTCTCGGCCCATGTGCGACTCTACGGCCTGGCGGCGCTCCCGGGCCAGAAACGCCCGGTACCATCCGACTGATTTCACAGAGGAAGGGAAGAACCCGATGCCCATCTCCGAACCGCTCCGTCTGGCGCTGCAGAAGGCCGGCCAGTCGCACCTGATCGAAACCGCCGGCGCCCTGACGGGCGTGACGCAGGACCGCTTCGCCCAGCAGCTCGAATCGCTCGATCTGGCCAGGATGCAGGAACTCGTCAAGACCTACGTCAAGTCGACGCCCACGTTCGAGATCCCCGAGAACACACGGCCCGCCAGCTACTACCCGGCGGACCCGTCCTCGTCGCGCCGGGCGTACGAGCCCTCGGGCTTCCGGCGCGCGGGCGAGCGGCT
>JBGSIX010000068.1:0-10928 GCA_041742315.1 Phycisphaerales bacterium
CGCCGAGGCAGGCGGGATCGTGATCATCGCGACCACCAGCAACAGCCCGACCGCGCGCAGGCCCGCGACGCTCACCAGGATGATCAGCCCAAGCAGGAGCAGATCGACGATCTGCACGGGCCAGCCCGTGGCGCGGGCGTAGGTGTCGTTGAAGCACACGAGCGTGAGCTGCTTGCGGAGCAGGAGCGTCACCCCGAGCACGAAAAGCGCGATCAGAGCCATCGCCCGCGCATCGCCCGCCAGCATCGAGGCGGTGTGCCCGAAGATGAACGTGCCCAGCCCTCCCTGCGTGCCCGACTCCATGTTCTGCACGACGCCCATGAGCACGACGCCCACGCCGAAGAAGACGCTGAGCACGATCCCGATCGCCGCGTCCTCGCGCAGGCGCGTGCGGTGCGCGATGAGCTGGATCATCCACGCGCCCAGCGCCCCCGAGAGCGCCGCCCCGATCAGGAGCCAGGGCCCCTCGCGCACGGGCAGGCCGATCAGTGTTCCGATGATGAACGCGCCCGCCACGCCCGGGAGCGTCGCGTGCCCGATCGCATCCGCCGTCAGCGAGCGCTTGCGGAGCAGCGCAAAGACACCGACCAGCCCAGCCGCGACACCGAAGAGCCCGGACGCCACCACGACCACCGTCGTGTTGGACGCCTGCCCCGTCAAGATCCTGGGCAACTCCGTGATCGTGCGGATCACGATCTCGACCAGGCTGGTTGTATCGGCGTTTGCCATTACAGCGCAGGCCCCATCTGCGCGATCGCCTCGCTCGCCTGCTCCAGGAGCGTCAGGCGCCCGCCGTAGGATTTGACCAGGTTCTCCTGCGTGAGTGTCTGGCTTGTGGGGCCGACCGCGACCACGCGCATGTTGAGCAGGAGCGTGTGGTCGAAGTACGAGCCCACGGTCTGCAGGTCGTGGTGGACGCAGATGATCGTCTTGCCCTCGCGCTTCAGATCGCGGAGCACGCCGATGATCGCCCGCTCGGTCGCCGCGTCCACGCCCGCAAAGGGCTCGTCCATGAAATACAGGTCCGCCTCCTGGGCCAGGGCGCGGGCGAGAAACACGCGCTGCTGCTGGCCGCCCGAGAGCTTCCCGATCTGCCTGTGTGCAAATTCCTGCATGCCCACACGCTCCAGGCACGTCATCGCCGCCCGCTTGTGCGCCTTGCTGACGCGCCGGAACCAGCCGATCTTGCGGTACCGCCCCATGCACACGACGTCGAGCGCCGACACCGGGAAGTCCCAGTCCACGCTCTCGCGCTGCGGCACATACCCGATCCGCGCTCGTGCCTGCCGCAGGGGCTCGCCCCAGAACTCGACCTCGCCCGCCGCCGCGGGGATGAGCCCAAGGCAGGCCTTGATGAGCGTGCTCTTGCCCGCGCCGTTGGGGCCCACGATCGCCATGAGCGACGCGGGCGGCACATCGAAGTCGATGTCCCAGAGCACCGGCTTGCGGTGGTACGCCACCGTCAGCGCGTGCACCGAGAGCGGACTCTCGGCCGAGTGCTCCGGGTGGTCGGCGAGCAAGCTGGTGGATGGAGCAGGCGCCAGCGCACTCATGGCGAACCGCCCAGCTTGCCCTGCATGCCGCCCTGGGGCGCCTCGCCCCCCAGCGCCCGCGCGATGGTCGTCACGTTGTGGTCGATCATGCCGATGTATGTGCCCTCGTACGTCCCGGCCTTGCCCATCGCGTCGCTGAAGAGCGTGCCGCCCACGGCGACCGTGTGCCCGCGCGCCCCGGCGCCCTCCACGAGCGCCCGGATATTGCGCTCGGCGACCGTCGACTCCACGAACACCGCCGGGATCTGCCTCGTCACGATGAGATCCACGAGCCTTTCGATATCCCGCACGCCCGCCTCGGACTCGGTCGAGATGCCCTGGATGCCCACGACTTCGAAGCCATAGCGCCGACCCATGTAGTTGAACGCATCGTGGGCCGTCACGAGCACACGCTGGTTCTCGGGCACCGAGTTCAACACTTGCAAGGCGTAGGCGTCCAGTTCTTCGAGCTTCGTGCGGTATGCCGACAACGCCGCGTCAAACTCCGGCTTGTTGTTGGGCTCGATCTCACCCAGCGCCGCCGCGATCCGCTCGGCGGCCTGCATCCACATCATCGGGTTCATCCAGACGTGCGGGTCCGGGTGCCCCTCGAACGCCTCGGGCATGAGCAGATCATCCTCGTCGAGCCCCTCGGTCACCGCGATGACCGACCGATCACCACCCGCGGCTCGCACGAGCGTGTCGGTCATCCGCCCCTCGAGCAGCAAACCGCTGTAGAGTACCAGGTCGGCTTCCATGAGCTTCTGGATGTCCGTGCGCGTCGGCGCGTAGAGGTGGGGGTCCACGCCCGCGCCCATGAGCTGCTCGACCTGCGCGTGCTCTCCCGCGATCTCCCGCGCCACGTCCGCGATCATTCCGGTCGTCGCCACCACGCTCGGCGGGGACTCAGAAGTCGAAGGCTCTGACGATCTGGAGCACGACGCGAACGCTAACGCGAAGAGCGCCACCGGGAAGACGACCGCTTTGGATAGGTTTGGCATGCCCGAAATGTAGCATAGGCTACGGATTCCGTCAACCCGAAGCCGGATCCATTCTCTGGCCCGGGTCAGTTGGCGCGGCCCTGGGCGAACTTGGCGAAAAAGCGGAGCGTCTTGGGGCTCACGTGGTGCTCGATCCCCTCGGCGTCGATCTCCGCGGTCGTCGGATCGAGCCCGAGCGCCAAAAGAAACCGCACCACCACCTCGTGCCGATCCCGCGACGCCTCGGCGAGCTTCCGACCCGAAGCGGTCAGCTTGATCGGCTTGTAGGGCTCGGTCACGACCAGCTTGTCCCGCACGAGTCGGCCCACGGTTCGGCTCACCGTGACGTGGCTCACGCCAAAGTGCTTGGCCAGGTCCACAACCCGGCACGAGCCCTGCTCGGCGATGATCGCCGCGATCGCCTCCACATAATCCTCGGCCATCTCCGCCGAGTGCGCCTCACGTACCCGCTCGTGGCGGGCCGCCCCGGCCACCATCCCCCGGCCTGGCTTCGGCTTTGGATCGCTTGGCATGGCTATTTCTCACCCCTTGCAGCCCGGAATCCACCCGGACCGCCATAGAAAGCCACTAAACAGATAATTTGACATATAGATAGAGTATTCGATATCATAACCCCATATGGTCTCACAGACTTCTGAGTACGCACTGCAGGCCGTCCTCTTCTTGGCTCACGCCGGCGGGGGGCCCGCGGTCGCGCAGGACATCTCCGAAGCCACCGGCGTTCCAAAGGGCTATCTGCACAAAATCCTGCGCCGCCTCGGCAAGGCCGGCATCCTGGGCTCGCAGCGAGGCGTCGGAGGCGGGTACGTCCTGCTCCGCCCGGCGAGCCAGATCTCGGTCCTCCAGATCATCAGAGCGACCGACGCCTCCCACAAGGTGCCCAATCCCGAGGTCATCAACAGCGACCCCGTGCACCGCCTGATCGAACAGGCTGCGGTCCGGGTGGACGATGTCTTCGAGTCCACGAGCGTGCAGGATCTCGTCGAGTCGGCGGTTTAGGCGGCCTCACGCTTGGCGCTGATGCGTTTGGCGTTCTCGCTGATCGCATCCAGCAGAGGCAGATTCTCGATCCAGCGCCCAAGTCCCGAAGCGCCCAGCTCCAGCGCCTCGGACAGACCCATCGCCTCGGCGAACACCCAGCCCTGCCCAAGGTCGCACCCAAGCTCGAGCAAGAGATCGAGTTCTTCTTTCGTCTCGATCCCCTCGCACACCGCCGGCACGCCCAGGCTCTGGGCCATCTCGATCATGGTGGACAGGATCGCGCGCCGTGTGATCTCGTCCCGCCCGCTCTGGAGGAAACGCCTGTCGATCTTGAGCTGGTCCAGCGGGAACTGCTCGATGCACGAGAACGACGAATCGCCCGTCCCAAAGTCGTCCACGACCGTCTGCACACCCAGCGCCCGAAGGCCCTTGAGCACCGGCACCACCGCGACCTGATGCTTGACGCAGATGCTCTCGGTCACCTCGACCTTGATGAGCGAAGGCTCGATCCCCGTCTCGGCGAGAATGTTGGCCATCGTCTCGACGAATCGGCCAGACAGCAGCTCACGCTTGGAATGGTTCACCGCAACCGTGATCGGGCGGCCCTTGCCCGTGACCTCGTGCAGCAGCTTGGCGGCGTTGCACGCATGACGCAGGACGAACTCCCCGATCTGATCGATCAGCCCGAGTTCCTCGGCCATCGGGATGAACAGATCCGGGTAGACGTTGCCCCGCGCGTGGTGGTTCCACCGGATGAGCGACTCGAACGAGTGCACCTCGCCCGTGCGCAGATCGATGATGGGCTGGAATGCGACCTCGAACCCGCTGTTCTCGACCGCGGCCCGGAGATCCGTCTCGAGCGTCGCTGCCGAGAGCGCCCGGTCACGCAGGCTCTTGTCGAAGAGCATGTACCGGCCCTTGCCCGCGTCCTTGGCGGCGTACATCGCCATGTCCGCGTCGCGCAGGAGATCCTCGGCTCGACGGTACCCGCCGTTGTCGATCACAAGCCCGACGCTGGCGGTTGAAACCACCGACTGTCCGTTGATGCTGTGAGGCTCACGGAAGCGACCGACAAGCGACGATGCGAATTCGGTCGCCTCTGCCTCGTCGTTCATCCCCTCGATCAGCACCACGAACTCATCGCCGCCCAGTCGGGCCGCGAGCGATTCCATGCGCGACTGAGGCCGCGACCGCAGCGATTCCCTGAGCCGGTCGGCGATGCTGCACAGCAGCTCGTCGCCCACGTCGTGGCCCAGGCTGTCGTTGATCACCTTGAACCGGTCGAAGTCGATATAAAAGAGCGAGAGCCCGCGCCCGGGCTTCATCGCAGCCCGATGCACGAACTTGGCGAGCGTCGACTTGAGCTGCGTCCGATTCGCCAGACCCGTGAGCGGATCGGTGTGCGCCTCGCGGCGAAGCGCATCCTCGATGCGCCGGCGGTCGGTGATGTCCGCGATCGTCATCGTCACACCCGTCGGGAAGGCGACGGCTCGCAGCTCGTACCACTGCGTGTGCTTGCCGTCGAATCGGCGCTCGTCCTGGCAGGGCAGGCTCGTCGCGAGCGATTCGCGGGCGATGCCCGTGATCCACGGGTAGAGATGCGCCGGGCAGTAGCGCTCCAGGCGCGAGCCCACGAGCTTGGAAGCGGGGGCGCCAAAGAGCTGCTCGATCGCGCCGTTGACCATCGTGACCGTGAAGATCGGGCCGTTGGGCGTGCGCTCCACCTTCATGACGAGCTTGGCGCCCAACGCGCTGCGGAGCATGCTCTCGGTGATGCTCCGGGCGTTGTGCAGGTCCAGGGCCTTGGTCTCAAGGATCCGGCGGATCGGGGTCTCCGGGAGTGTGAGCGTGACGGGCCGGCGCGAGTAGAACAGAACCCCCGAGCCCGCGATCGCCAGGGACAGGAGCTGGAGGATGCCCGGGTTGCCGGCCAGTGAAGCCGAGTGATCGACGAACAGCGCATCGACCGTGCCCGAGCCCGCATGGTACGTGAGCAGCGCCAGCGCCACGAGCCCGAGCAGCGTGCCCGGCGTCCGCTTGGCGGGCTCGAACCACGCGGCCAGGAACGCCAAGACAAAGGCCGCCGAGGCGGTCGCTGCAGAGAGAGATTGAACGTCATTCAGCATGCTGATAGGCCCGCTCTGTGGTTCGATCAGCAAGACATCGGCAGCATGGAATGCCCCATCCAGTTCAGGTCGGTCTGAATGGGGAATCGACAAGCTCCCGATCCCGGGGGGATCGGATATCGGTGTCGGCAATACCTTGATGCAGGGGGACTTCGGAAGAAGTGGAACGGAGCGGAGTCGAACCGCCGACCTACGCATTGCGAACGCGTCGCTCTACCAACTGAGCTACCGCCCCAAAATATCGAACGGATCATAGGCCCTTGGTCCGCCCGGACTCAAACGGATCGGCCCCGCCGGCGACTAGGATCGGACCTCCCCCGGACAGACTCAGGGGCCAGCAGGAAGGACACCAGATGCGCGCCGAAACCATGCTCGCCGAGCTCAACCGACTCCGCAAGGACCTCGACGAGGACGGCTCCGATATCGAATGGCTCACCCTCCACCACGCCTTCTGCTTCATCTCCTACAAAATGGGGGACTTCCAGGCCTATCTCGACGAGCAGGCCAAGAAGGGGGCTTTCGAGGAATTCGAGGGCTAGAGAACCCCTTCCCACCCCGAACGGGCAGAATTTGAGCGCCATCGGCTCCAAGTTTGAAACCGCCGGGGCCCGTTTTGCGATACATTGTCTATGGCGGGCGGCAGGCCCGGACGCACGGCCCGGAGAACCCGGGGACCGACTCCGAACCGGCCCGCCACGACCGGCGACTTCACCAGCCGCCGGGCGATGAGCCCAGAGCGACGGCCCTGGGGAAAGGAACCCGGCGACGGCCCGTACAGAGCCGCGACCGCTGGGAGAAGTCATCGAGAAGGGAGGTGGTCCAGTGATCAAATGTGACTGTACGAAGGGGCTGCGCCGCTAGCGGCAAGCCGACGGGATGCCGTTGGTGCAGCCCACTCGAAAAAGAAGGAAGTAAATTCCTACGGCTGCCGACCCCTGTTGTGGGTCGGCAGCTTTTTTCCTGGGCATATCCTCGGGGCGTGATCCAAGACACCCAGCCCAACCTCGCCCTCGCCGACGAGCTCTCGTTCAGCGACATCGCCGACGCCGCCGAACGCATCCGTGGCATCGCGCACCGCACCCCCGTGATGACCTCGCGCGCCCTGAACAAGCAACTCGACAAGCGCGTGTTCATCAAGTGCGAGAACTTCCAGCGCACCGGCGCGTTCAAGTTCCGCGGCGCGACCAACGCCATCTGCCAGGTCAAACCGGGCGGGCCCGGCGTCCTGACGTACAGCTCGGGCAACCACGCGCAGGCCGTCGCATGCGCCTCGGCGCTGCTGGGCATCCGCGCCACGATCGTGATGCCGAGGAACGCGCCGAGCGTCAAGCTCAAAGCCACCCGCGCCTACCTCGACGCCGGCGGCATCGAGGGCTCCCAGATCGTCCTCTACGACCCGCAGACCGAGATCCGCGAAGAGATCGGACGCAAGCTCGCCGAGGAGCGCGGCCAGGAGATCATCGCGCCCTACGACCACCCGGAGGTCATCGCCGGGCAGGGCACCGCCGCGATGGAACTCATCGAGGACGCGGGCGAGATCGACGCGCTCTTCGTCTGCTGCGGCGGTGGGGGGCTCCTCTCGGGCAGCGCCGTCGCCGCCAAGTCCATGCTCCCGGGGTGCAAAGTCTTCGGCGTCGAACCCGAGCTCGGCGACGACGCCAACCGAAGCTTCCGTTCGCGCACGCTCCAGACCGTGCTCAACCCGCCCACCATCGCCGACGGCGCCCGCACGCCCTACCTGGGCCGGTACACCTTCGCCATGATGCTCACGCATGTCGACGACATGATGACGGTCAGCGACGACGAGCTGCGCAAGGCGATGCGGTTCTGCTTCGAGCGGATGAAGATCGTCGCCGAGCCCACAGGGGTTCTGGCGCTGGCGGGCATGATCAAGGCCGTCAACTCGGGCATGCTCGCCGATGCCCGCCGCATCGGGGTCGTCCTGAGCGGCGGCAACGTCGACCCGGTCCTCTTCTCGACCATCCTGACGGGCGATTGACTCGTATCCCCGGTGGGACGGGCGTCCCGCCCGTCACTCTGTTTCTACGTCCTTTCCATGCACCGTCAGACGCGCCGGGTGACCGAACCACGAGTTGTCCCCGCCCGGCCCCGGATAGTGCGCGCTGAGCACGCGGTCGACGTCCTCCATCGTGCTGCCCGCGTGCGCCCAGCCGTGGTCGAGATCGGGGAAGTCGATCGCGCAGTTGGCGCACTTCTTGGCCGAGTCGAACCGGATCGGGCACCAGAAGCTCTCGACATTGCGGAGCATCTCCGTCCCGAGCGACCAGATCCCCGTCATCCAGTCGCAGTAGAGACACCAGATCAGATCGTGCCCGACGAGCCCCTCAAACTTGTGCCGGCTCACGTTCACCCAGTCGCCCGACCTGTACTTCGGGAGCCGGATCAGCCAGGTCAGCGGCGGGTAGATGACATACTCGCCGAGCCTGACCAGCGCAAAGAGCGGGACCGCGAGCGCCGTCGTCCACACCGCCGCGTGGTTGCGCACGCGCCCGACGCGCCGATTGATGTTGCTCACGATCCGCGGCCCCTTGAGGTGCTTGCGGTTGGCCAGCTCGTGGAGCACCGTCCAGACCATCACCATCGTCACCTGTGCGCCCACGCCCACGCCCAGCCCCGCGAGCCAGCCCCACCAGGCGGAGTGGAGCTGCGCCCCCGCGATCGGGCCCGCGATCATCGGGGCGACCGTGAAGTACGCGATCATCACATCCAGCCCCGGCGCCCGGCAGAGCCACGCCGAGAGCGCCTGCCCGCCCGGGCCGAGCTTTGGGATCAGGTGCAGGAGACCCGCGCCAAGGAGCAGCGCGAGCGACATGACAACGAAAAGTGTGACAAGTGGTGGCATGCGCGAGAGTTTACCGCGTTGCGCAAATCTCTGCCCGATGGCGGTACCCGATTCAAGCCCTGGACGATGACCGATTCGGAGTGCGGCCGCTACCGCCTGGGCTGGTTCATCCAACCAAATCCGGACACGGAGATATTGTCGCAGACATAGTTCCGCGACTTGTAACGCACACGGAACAGCCGCGCATCGAAATCCGCCCGCTCGATGACGTCCGGATTCTTGCCCGTGGGCGACGCCCAACCCCCGACCGAGGCGTCGAGGTACAGGATGTTGCACTTGCCGCCGTGCCTCGCGGTGACCTGGTCGTCGCTGGACCACATCCCATCGTCGTAGACCTCGTTGTAGATCGTCTCGTGTTCCTCGAGAAGCAGAGGGATGCCCGGCAATGGCTTGAGCTCGCCCCGCAGGCCCCGCTCCGGCTCCGCGTAGTACAGAAACGGCCACTTGAGGTCGGGTCGTGCACCCGATGCCGTCGCGAGCATGCAGTAGTCGAACAGCTGGTTCGCCCGCCGTTTCTCCGCCGGGCATTCAAGGATGTCATCAGTGTCAGAGAAATAGCTGAAAAGAACCGACGTCTCGAACGGGTGTGAGTACGCGCCCGGATTGTCGAGATAGGTCTGGTTGTTTTTGCCGCACCAGTCCAGGTTGCCCTCCCAGTTGGCGATCGTCGGCCCGTGCACGGCCACGCCCGGCATGACTTCGTTGTCCAGTGCGTACGCCATGAACCCGATACCGAGCTGTCTGAGGTTGCTCTGGCAAACAACACTCTGAGCAGATTCGCGGGCCTTTGCCAGCGCCGGCAGGAGAATGCCGATCAAGAGCGCGATGATCGCGATGACCACAAGCAGCTCAATGAGCGTAAACGCCCCGCCACGAGGATGAGAACGATATTCGGCCATAGCAACTCCGCGAATGCGTCAATACCCGGGAATCAGCATACACGACTCTGGTTCAATCCATGATCGTGTTCCGGCACAATACAAAGAAACACCCGAGCCGAAGCTCGGGCGTTCTCTGTATACAACGTGGCGCCGATCCGGCCGACGATCAGCCCAGGCCGAGGAAGTCGCCGATCATCGGGCCGTACGCCACGACCAAGCCGGCGAACACGACCGAGACGATCGAGATGAGCTTGATGAGGATGTTGAGCGAGGGGCCCGAGGTGTCCTTGAACGGGTCGCCCACCGTGTCGCCCACGACGGTCGCCTTGTGGTCGTCCGAGCCCTTGCCGTAGACGTACTTGCCGCCCTCGCCACGCTCGATCATCTCCTTGGCGCGGGTCAGGATCGCGGCGCGGATCTCGGCGGGGATCTTCTGCTGCGTCGCGGTGTTGCTGGCCATGTCGTCGGCGGTGATGCGCCCGTACGACTCGAGCAGCTTCTTCGCGTTGTCCCACGCGCCGCCCGCGTTGGCCATGAAGACCGCCACGGCAAAGCCAGACGTCAGGCCGCCCGCAAGCAGGCCCATCACGCCCGGCACGCTCAGCACAAGGCCGACCGCGATCGGGACGATGATCGCCAGCAGCGCCGGGACCACCATCTCCTTCTGAGCGCCCGCCGTCGAGATCGACACGCAGTTGGCGTAGTCGGGGTACTTCTTCCCGTCCACGTCGACCTGCTTGGGCCACTTCTCCGGGTCGGCAAGATCGGACTCGCTCATGCCGTTCTTGCGGAACTGGGCACGCATGATCCCGAACTGCCGGCGGCACTCGTTCATCATCGCGTACGCCGCGCGGCCCACCGCGTTCATCGTCATCGCGCAGAAAAGGAACGCCAGGAGCACGCCGATGAAGATGCCGCCCAGCAGCCGCGGGTTGGTGATCGTTACGTCGTAGAAGCCCATGACGTCGCCCACCGAGCCGTTGCGAGAGCTGGCCAGCTCGAACATGATCTCGTCGGTGTGCTCGCCGTGGTTGAGCGGCATGCGGACCGTGTAGATCTTGGCGGTCGTCGAGAGATCCGCCTCCGCGTTGCCCGCCTCGCCGTGGTGGTCGATGCCCGCGGCGTGAACTTCGGTCAGGACCGTGCCCGGCTCGATGTCCTTCAGGCTGAACGAGCCGTGCTCATCCTCGCGGACGGCTCGATCCTTGATGAACATGCCGCCGTCAACGCGGGCCTCTTCGCCGCTGCCGTGGACGATTGCGAACTTGCCGTGGCCCTCGTAGACCGCGTACAGGCCGTCGCCCGCGGGCGCGGTGTGCGAGCTCTTGGAGATGAACGTCTCGCTCTGCGTGGTGATCTGCACCTGCACGACCTGCACATACGCCGCAAAGAGCGCCAGCGCCGTCAGCGCCGCCGAACCGATGGCAAAGCCCTTGCCCGTCGCGGCGGTCGTGTTGCCCAGCGAGTCGAGCATGTCGGTCCGCTCGCGGACATGGGGGGGCTGGCCCGTCATCTCGGCGTTGCCGCCCGCGTTGTCGGCGATC
>JBGSIX010000069.1:0-4042 GCA_041742315.1 Phycisphaerales bacterium
GGCCCGCTCGACGGCACGCCTGACCGCCGCCAGATCGCTCGACGCCGGAGCGATCACCGCCCGCGCCGGCCCCGACATCAGCACCAGCCCGGCGCGGTCGCCCGAATCGGCGCTGAGCGTATCGAGCAGCGCTACCGCCCGGGCCTTGAGTCGCTCGAAGGCTTCCTTGCCGTCTTCGCCCGTCTCGCCCGAGGCGATGGAGTCGTCCAAGACGAGGTAGAGCTCCGTCGGCCCGGATCGCGCGGCTGCCGCGCTGAAGATCGGTCTCCCAATTGCCAGCGCAAACAGCGCGACCAGCGCGCATCGGCTCAGCAGCAGCAGGAGCTGCTCGAGCGTCATCCGCCGACGTTTGCGCCGATAGGCCTCGATCAGGAAACGCATCGCGCCCCACTGGACGGGCTTGCGCTTGCGCCTGAGAAAGTGCAGCAGGATCGGGAGCGCGACAAACGCGAACGCCAGCCCGCCCAGGATGGGGTTGACCAGGTTCATCCCATCTTGCCCTTCTTGATCTTGGCGTTGCGCTGGGCCACGAACTGCGCGAGCGTCGGGCCCAGGAACGAGCCGCTCGTCACGAGCTGGTAGTCGAACCCGAAGCTGAGCGTGGCCCGCTCGATCGCGTCCATGTGCTCCTTGAGCACCTCGAGGTAGCCCTCACGGATCGCGCGCGGGTTGATGCGGAGCCTCGCCTCGCCCTCAAGCCCCTCGAAGACCGTCGGCTCGTCGAACGCAAAGCTCTGCTCGACCGGATCGAGCACCTGGAACACGATCGCGTCGTGCCCCCGGTGGCGGAGCCTGGCCAGCGCCGAGCGGATGCGGTCGGAGTCCTCGAAGAAATCACTGATGAGCACGAACAGGCAGCGGTTGTTGATCTTGGCGAGCACCTGGTCGATCACGCGCGCGTAGTCGGTCGGCTTGTCGAGGGTCTGGGTGGAAAGCGTCTCGACGATCGGTCGCCAAGCCGAGCGCTGGCCCGAGCGGTCAACCAATCCCGAGATCGCGTCGGCGAACGTGACGAGCCCGACTCGGTCGCCCTGCTGGAGGGTGATGTACGCCATCGCGGCCGCCATCGCGGTGGCGTGGTCGAACTTCGTCCACCGCTCCCGCCCGTGGCTCCCCGTGGCGCTGCCCTGGCCCGAGGCCTTGGCGAAGGCGATCGACCCGAAGCCCATCGAGCCCGAGTTGTCGACCATCATGACGAGGTCGAGGTTGGTCTCCTGCTGGTACTGCTTGATCTGGAGCTTGTCGGTGCGGGCGTAGACCTTCCAGTCGAGGCGGCGGATGTCGTCGCCGGGCGAGTAGGGCCGGTGCTGGGCGAACTCGACGCTAAAGCCCTGGTAGGGCGAGCGGTGCATGCCGCTCATGACCCCCTCGACGATCATCTTGGCCCTCAGCTCGAACGAGCCCAGGCGCGCCAGCGTCTGCGGGTGCAGGTAGAGGGAGGCATCGCGAGCGGCGGTGGGGGCGTCGGCCATCAGGGGATGGTACCGGGGAAGGGATCTCCCAGTGGCGGTGAAATCAGCGCCGTTCGTCGGTATGTCTCACGCAGCTGGCTTCCCTACAAAATTTTGGGAATCCGATCCCCAACGCAAAGGAGCTGAGCCGATGACCGCAACGCAAACAAACCCGAACAAGGCACTCTGGGAAAGGGGCGACTTCACGCGCATTGCGTCGTTCATGCGGGAGTCTGGCCAGTCGCTCGTCGACTCGCTCAGCGTCCAACCATCGTCAAAGGTGCTCGATCTCGGCTGCGGCGACGGAACAACCGCGATCCCTCTTGCCAAACGTGGCGCAGAGGTCCTCGGTGTGGATATCGCCCGCAACCTCGTCGAGGCGGGCAGGAAGCGTGCTGCCGAGCAAGGACTGTCACGTCTGAAGTTCCTTGAAGGGGATGCGATCAATCTGGATGGAATCAAGGACGGCTCGTTCAATCTTTCGATCTCGGTCTTTGGGGCGATGTTTGCGCCGAAGCCCTTCGATGTGGCGAAGGAGATGGTCCGCGTCACCAAGCCCGGCGGGCAGATCGTGATGGGGAATTGGATCCCGAACGATCCGACTTCGTTCGTCTCCCAGCTTCTCAGGATCAGCTCGAACTACACGCCCCCGCCGCCGGAGGGGTTTGTCAGCCCGATGACTTGGGGCGTCGAGTCGCACATCGTCGAACGTTTCGGCGCAGCGAGGGTGCAACCAGACCGGATCGAGATGAAGCGGGATACCTTCACATTCGCATCGCCCGACCACACGCCCGAGGATTTTATCGAAGTTTTCCGGCAGTATTACGGCCCGACCATGAACGCGTACGAAGCGGCGGACAAAGTCGGTTCGGTCGGCAAGCTGCACGGAGAGCTGGTCGCGCTCGCGCATGAGCAGAACCAAGCCAGGGGAAGCGGGTTCGCGATCCCTGCGACCTTCATGCGAATCACCGTGAGTCTCTGAGACAACCACAGCCGCCCATCAGGGCGGCCGCGGTATCTGAAATCGAGCGCGGACAAGGGCAGCCGCGCTTTCATTCCGTTCTTGGCCGATCAGTCGCCGCTCTTGACGCGGTTGATCAGCTCGCCCACGTCGTTGACGTCGCTCACGCCGTCGCGGTTGTAGTCGTGCAGGCGCTGCTCGCCCGCGACGCGGTTGATCGCGGCCTGGACGTCCAGGTCATCGACCGTCCCGTCGCGGTTGACGTCCATCCGCCGCTGCTCACGCTCGGCTCGCATCGCCTCACGGGCGGATCCCCGCTCGGTTTCATCGAGCTCGCCGTTGCCGTCGGCGTCGTAACGGGCCACGAATTCCGCCCGCTTCTGCTCGAACTCGGCTCGGGCCGTCTGGCGTTCGCTCTCGTCGAGCTCGCCGTCGCCGTTGGCGTCGTAGCGTTCCAGCATCGCCTGCTGCATGCGTTCGCGCTGCTGGCGGCGCAGGTCTTCCATCCGGTCCCGGCGGTCCTGCCTGGCCTGCTCGGCCTCGGCGTCGCTCAACTGCCCGTCCCCATCCGCGTCGTAGCGGGACATGAACTCGTCACGCCGGGCCTGGCGTTCCTCTTCTGTCGGCTCGGGCCTCGGCTCGCCGCGCCTCGGGCGATCCCCTGCGAGCTGGCTTGCGGGCTCGGGCGTCTCGCGGAGGCGGGGCCTCGGGGCCTCTCGCCTGGGCTCCGGGGCGACGATGATCTCGGGCTTGGTCTCGGGCAGGAGTGTGGCCGAGGTCGCTTCCGCCGGGCTGGCCTTGGACTGAAAGAAATCGAACTGGGACACGACCGTCCCCGCCACGAGACCGAACAAAGCCAGACTGAGAATGGTCGTTCTTGCGTTCATGATCGTTCTCCGAGATGGGCTTACCCAGCATCGGCCATCGAGTTCACCCGGCGGGCCCTATTCCGGGCCGTTCTCGGAGAAGAACGCCCCATGACCGCCCGGATTGCACCCGTGACCCCCCTGTCTTGCCGATATCTCATGCAGCATGGATAAGCACCCCACCAGGATCGGCGTTCTGACCGGCGGCGGCGACTGCCCGGGCCTGAACGCCGTCATCAGAGCCGTCGTCAAGGACGCCATCTACCACGGCATCGACGTTATGGGCATCGAAGACGGCTTCCTGGGCCTCATCGAGGACCGCGTCAGGCCGCTCTCCAAGGACGATGTCTCCAACATCCTCACCTCGGGCGGCACCATCCTGGGCTCCTCCAACAAGGCCAACCCCCAAAAATACCCCGTCGGACTCACGCCCGATGGCAAGCCCAACTTCAAGGACCTCACCGACGTCTGCATGACCCACATGGAGATCCACGGCCTCCAGGCGCTCATCGTCATCGGGGGCGACGGCACCATGTCCGCCGCCAAGCCCTTCACCGAGCGGGGCATCAACTGCATCGGGGTCCCCAAAACCATCGACAACGACCTCTGGGGCTCGGATATCACCTTCGGGTTCGCCACCGCCGTGCAGGTCGCGACCGAGGCGCTCGACCGCGTGCACACGACCACGGCGAGCCACCACCGCGTGATGGCGGTCGAGGTCATGGGACGCAACGCGGGCTGGCTTGCGCTGCACGCGGGCGTCG
>JBGSIX010000070.1:0-12479 GCA_041742315.1 Phycisphaerales bacterium
ACGCCCTTGTCGCTCCCGCCGACGATCAGGTGCACGCGCGCCGGCGCGAGCGCTTCGAGGGCGAGCCGCGTCGCGTCGGGCGTGGTGGACTTGCTGTCGTTGTACCAGCGCACACCCCTGTGCGTACGCACGAGCTCAAGACGGTGGGGGAGCCCCGGGAACTCGGTGATGCCCCGGATCGCCTGAGCTCGGTTTACACCCAGCGCTCCGCACACCGCCAAAGCCGCCGACGCGTTGATCCGGTTGTGCGCGCCGGGCGTGGCGAGCTCCGGCAGATCCTGAATCAACTCGATCGCCTGCGCCCCCTCGCTCTCCGCGCCCGTCCCGGCAAGGAGCGTCCCCCCCGCCTTCAGCATCCCGGCGATCCCGAGCTTGCTCGATCGGTAGTGTTCGAAGGAGCCGTGCCAATCGACGTGGTTGGGCGCGATGTTCGTAAGGAGCGCCACGTCGAGGAACCGTGCGCGCTCCACGCACTCGGGCTGGGCGAGCCACCAGAGCATGGCGCTGGAGAGCTCGAGCACGACCGTCGCGCCCGGCGCGATCTCGGCCTGAAGCAAACTGCCGCCGATGTTTCCGCCCAGGACCGTCTCCACGCCCGCTGCGATCAAGCCCGCGTGCGTCATCGCGCTGGTCGTGCTCTTGCCCGCCGAGCCCGTGATCCCAACGACTCGGCACGATTCGGGCAGCGCATCGACGACAAGCCCGATCTCCGTCGTCACGCGCACGCCCGCGGCCTGCGCCGCCCGCACGAACCGGTTCTCCCAGGGCTGCTTCACCGCCGGGTTGACGACGACGAGCTCGCACGTCGTAAAGTCGCTCACGTTGTGCTCGCCCAGACGGAGCGTGACCGCGCCCGAATCGATCAGGTCGCGGATCGCATCGAGTGACCCCGCCAGCTTCTGGGCCGGCGCCATGTCGGTGAGGAGGACGTCGTAGCCCCGCTCCGCGAGATACCGGGCTGCGCCAGCGCCGCCCCCGAAGCTGCCCAATCCCATCACCGTCGCCCGGCGCTCATCCATGGCAGGACTCTAGAGCAGCGCGAGCGGATCGACATCGACCGCCGTCTTCGTGTCGCTCAGCAGCACGCCCCGCTTGCGGAGCGTCTGCATCGCGGTCTGGAGCTTGCCCGAATCCCCCGCCGTGAGTTCGACCGAGAAGCGGAAGTGGTCCGCGATCCGTTCGATCGGGCAGGGCATCGGGCCCATGAGCCGGACGAGCCCGCGGTGGACCATCTCCGCCGAGGCGTCGGCGATCGTCTGGGCCGCCGACCGGGCCTTGGCGAGGTCCTTGTCCCGGCAGACGATCCGCGCCATCCGCGTGGCCGGCGGCAGGCCCACGATCTTGCGGAGCGAGAGCTCGGCCTGTGCAAAGCCGTGGTAGTCGTGGGCCGCCGCGAGCAGGATCGCCGGCGCCTCGGGCTCGAAGGTCTGCACGATGACCGTGCCCGGGTGCTCGCCCCGGCCCGCCCGGCCCGCGACCTGGGACACGAGCTGGAATGTCCGCTCGCCCGCGCGAAAGTCCGGCAGATTCAGAGCAGTATCCGCCGAGAGCACGCCCACCAGGCGCACATTCGCGACGTCGAGCCCCTTGGAGATCATCTGTGTGCCCAGCAGCACCCGAATCTCGCCCCTTGCGAACCTGGCGAGTGTCTCGAAGAGCTCCCGACCCGAGCGCATCGCGTCGGCGTCCACGCGGACGAGCGTTTCGCCCGCCCGCAGCCTGCACGGCTCGGGCATCGTCTGCGTCAGCGCCTCGACCACTTCCTCGGCCCTTTGCGTTCCCGCGCCGAACTGACGGAGCTTGCTCGCACAGTCCGGGCACTGCCCGGGCAGGATCTGCTCGGCGCTACAGTGATGACACCGCACGTACCCGCCCCGCGCAAGCGAGGGCATCTTGTGCACGACCATCCGCGTCGAGCAGTGGTGGCACTGGAGCACCCAGCCGCACTTGGGCGAGACGCACCCGACGAACCCCGCCAGCCCGCGTCTGTTGAGGAGCAGGACCGCCTGTCCGCCCTCGCTCAGCGTGCGTTCGAGCGCCTTGGCGAGTGTCGGCCCGACGAGAAGCTCGGCGGGCGGCGCACAGTGGTGGATGTCCGCGTGCTTCTGCCGTTCCTCGAACATGTCGACGATCCGCACTCCGGGCAGGCTCCCGCCCCCGACGCGGTCGGGCAGGTTCCAGATCTTGCTCCGCCCGGATTCGACGTTGGCCCACGATTCGAGCGAAGGCGTCGCGCTGCCGAGCAGCACCGGGCACCCGACGGTGTGCGCCCACACGATCGCGACATCCCTTGCGTTGTACCTTGGGAGTTGGTCCTGCTTGTACGACGAATCGTGCTCCTCGTCGACAATGATCAGTCCGAGCCTCTGGATCGGGGCGAAGATCGCCGAGCGCGCGCCGACGACGACGCGTGCCGAGCCCCCGAGCACGCTCTCCCACGCGCTGTTGCGCTGGGCCGCGGTGAGGCCCGAGTGCAGGACCGCGACGTTGTCCGCGCCGAGCCTGGACTGCACGCGTCCGGCGGTCTGGGGCGTGAGCGCGATCTCGGGCACGAGCATGATCGCGGTCATGCCCCGCTGAAGGACCTTCTCGATGAGTTTGAGGTAGACCTCGGTTTTGCCCGAGCCCGTGATGCCGTGGAGCAGGTGCGTCGAGAAATCGCCCAGGCTCTCGGCGACGCCCTCGATGGCTGCGCTCTGCGCGGGCGTGGGTTCGAAGTGCGTTTGGGCGTCAAAGATGCTGTCGGCGTCGAGCTTCCGCGAGCGCACGCTCGTGTGCGTGACCGGGCGCAGGAGCCCGGCTTTGACGAGCCGGTTGATCGGCGCGACGGTTTTGGATTCGATGAGATCCGCCAGCGTGCGCGCACTGGCGGGCCAGGCGATGTCCTTCCGCTCGCGGAGCGAGGCGAGGGCCGACTTCGCCGAGGGGGCCAGCTTCACGCCCTCGGGCAGGTCGGCGTCCAGATCGCTCACGGGCTCGAGGCGTTCCTCGTGCTTTCGGCCCGTGTCGGCCTTCACCGCCGAGGGCACCATGTTGGCCAGCGTCATCCCGAGCGGCGCGATGTAGTACCGGGCGATCCAGCGTCCAAGGCTCACCAGATCCTCTGTCAGCACCCGGGCGTGGGCCCTGTGGATGGGCTTGACCTTCCTGGGGTCGAAGCCCTCGAGGAGCTCCTTGCCGCCCGCGTCCACGACGATGCCCTCGGCGGGGGTGTTCCCCCTTCCCAGCGGCACCTCGACGAGCGTGCCCACGGGCAGGTATTCAGGCGATGAATACGTCAGCCCGTCCTCGAACGGGTCGCGGAGCTCCACCCGGCGCTCGACCGCGACCCGGACGTAGTGCGCCGGCTCGGTGTGTGAATCATGCTGGGCAAAGAGGGAATCCATGCGTGGGCGCCGATTCTCGGCGCTAGACTGTACGCGATGCAGAACAACGCCCCGTCCGCTCCGCCCGCAACGCACATTGGTCGGCTGGCATTGGCCGATGGGACCGTTCTTTCCGGAAGAGCCTTCGGGGCCACCGGGCAGAAGATCGTCCGGGCCGCCGAGGTGGTGTTCAACACCGCCATGACGGGCTATCAGGAAGCCCTGACCGATCCTTCCTACACGGGTCAGATCCTCGTCTTCACGGCCCCGCTCATCGGCAACACAGGCGCCAACGGCGAAGACGTCGAATCCAGCGAGGTCCAGGTCTCGGGCATGGTCTGCCGGGAACTGGCGCGCCGGCACAGCAGCTACCGAGCCGAGGAAAGCCTTGATGCATACCTGCGCAGGCAGGGCGTCCTGGGCATCGAGCGGGTCGATACCCGGGCGCTGACCCGCATCCTCCGCTCGCACGGCGTGATGGCGGGCGTGATCACGGATGACGCATCGATCTCCGACGCGGATCTGGTCGATCGGGCGCGGAACGCGCCCTCGATGGCCGGGGCGAACCTCGTGACCGAGGTCGGATGCGACGCGGAAGAGAGCTGGGACGACGGCCTGGGCGAATGGTTCCCGGGATCGGAAGCGGGCGGCGAGGCGCCCGTGATTCTGGCGATCGATTGCGGCGCCAAGCACAACACGCTCCGGCATCTCGTGGCCCGCGGGTGCGTGGTCAAGAAGATCCCGTACGACTTCGACGCCGAGGACGTGATCAGGCGGTTCAACGCGGGCGAGGTGCAGGGCCTGTTTGTCTCGAACGGCCCGGGCGACCCGGCGGCTGTGAGCCGCGTGATCGAGTCGCTCAAGCGGCTCATGGCCGACGACGCCCCGATGATCCCGATCCTTGGGATCTGCCTCGGGCATCAGCTCCTCGCGATCGCTTCTGGCGCGAAGGCGTTCAAGCTGCCCTTCGGGCACCGCGGGGCGAACCAGCCCGTGCGCAACGACATCACAGGTCGCGTGGAGATCACGAGCCAGAACCACGGCTTTGCGATCGATCCCGCCTCGCTCGATCCGAAAACGAGCATCGCGACGCACACGCACCTGAACGATCACACGCTCGCGGGCTTTGCCAGGCGTGACCGCCCGGTGCTCGCGGTGCAGTACCACCCAGAGGCTTCGCCGGGCCCGCACGACGCGGGGTATGTGTTTGACCGGTTTTTGGACCTGGTTCGGGGCGTCAAGCAGCCCGTGGGCGTGGAAATGTGAGTTTGGGTAATTTGTTCATTCCCAATGGTTTCCAGCGGATGCGGCGATGAGTCTCATTTTGTGCTTGCAATTGGCGCTGGGGCCTGTATATTCGTTCTGGCCGCGCTCATCTTGGAGGAGATCGAGCGGGGTCGGCGTGAAAGGGAAAGCCCGTCAGGGCTTGGTAGAGAGTTCTCATTTGTCGCGACTGCAAGTTTCCGGAGTTGGGGCTTGGACAACGACAAGTGTGTGTGGATGAGCCGTTGCGGTTTCATCCTTTTGAATGGTTGATCATGTACGCCGGGGGTTCTCTCCGTCGGACCTGACAGTCTGGTTGTGGTATTTTGTCATTAAGAGGAGTCTCCATATGAAGACCAAGGTTCTTTTGTCCGTTGCTGGCCTCGCTGCTTGTGGTGCTGCTGATGCTCAGGTTCGTCCCGAGCTTCAGACCGCCGAGTTCTCGGGTCAGGTGAACTACGCCACTCGTGCGACCGCCATCACCGGCCTGACCGTTGACGGTCAGTACGTGTACGGCCAGACCATCGAGCTGGGCCAGGGTAACACCAACCGCATCACCGGCACCATCGCTTACGATGCTGCTCAGATGGCCGACACCGACGGCGACGGCCTCGACCTCGATCCGGTCTGTGCCGACCTCGCCCCGCACAGCCTCGGCGGCGCCAGCAGCCGTTACTGGTTCGGCCTGGGCTTCTCTTGGCAGTCCTATGCCGAGGACATCGTGGTTGACACCGGCACCGAAGGCGGCACCCTGACCGAGTTCGTGTTCACGGGTTCGGCCTCGCTCTGCGACGGCGGCGTCGGCACGCAGTCGGAAGTTCTGCAGGTTGTCCTCGAGTCGTGGGAAGGCTTTGACAACTTCCCGGACCTCGATGGCGCCGACGGCTTCGATCTGCAGCCCGGCCCCTTGGGCGGCAACACGGCGTTCCCCGCTGACCTCTCCGACAACGACGGCGACACCTTCGTCGACGGCTTCCTCGGCGGCGTCATCCTGACCTACGCCAACACCGACACCGACGGCGACACCATCCCCGACCAGCACCTCTCGGACGGTGCTGCCGGTTACGGCATCTTCTTCGCCACGGGTCTTGACACCCTGGCTATCCCCCTGACCTCCAACCTCGACCAGTTCGATGGCGGCAAGGCCGGCACCGACGGTCGTGGCGACGGCGGCGTCCGCCTCCTGTGGACCCGTGGCGACGGCGGCGACAACATGGGCCCGCTCGGCGGCCTGTACCCCTCCTCGAAGGCCACTTCGATGTTCTGGGGCACCTACGCCATGCAGGGCGGCCCCGGCGCCTGCGCTGAACCCGCTCCCTTCGGCGCCGGCGACAGCGACGGCACCATCTGGGGCGAAGGCGAAGACATCTGTGTTGACGGTCTCGGCTCGTGGTCCGGCGGCGCGCCCTCCGGCGACGAAGTCGTCAACAACCGCTACGACAACACCTTCGACATCGGCGACTGGTTCGGCATCGTGCCCGACTTCGTCTCCCTCGGCCTCTGCATCCGCCTGAACGTCACCGGCGGCCCCACCACGCAGGACTGCTGCGACGTCAACCAGGACGGCGCCTGCACCCCGGCCGACTTCTCGGCTTGGATCGCGGCCTTCAACGCCATGGGTCCGACCTGCGACGTTAACCAGGACGGCTCTTGCACCCCGGCCGACTTCTCGGCTTGGATCGCGGCCTTCAACGCCAGCACCGGCGGCAACCCCAGCCAGTGCACGTTCTAATCTGACTTGAGCGGGCTTCGGCCCGCTTCAATACAAAGCTCCACCGGCCCCGTCCTCGGACGGGGCCGGTGCTTTTTTGCCATGCCGCCCGTGCGTATACAACAAATCGATAAGCGATTCCGAATTTCTGAGGAACCCATCGGAACACGGTGCGAATATGGGACCCGGCGTGCGTTCGCACGCTTTGGCATTGACACGCGACAGAATTCGGATTGTTCAGCTGGTCAGGTCCGGTGTGCGGTGAGACTTCTGTTTGACCCGCCGATCCGGTACCATCAGCATTGAATTCACGGGAAATATACGATGAGAATACAGTGCGTGATAAGCTTCGCCGGTCTCGCTCTCGCATCAACCAGCGCCGCCCAGGCGGGGCTTGAACTCTCGGGCGTCCAGCTCCGGGGCGAGGCCCACGCCGCGCTCCGCGCCACCGCGATCAAGGGCCTGACCGTGGACGGCCAGTACGTCTTCGGCGAGACGATCGAACTGGCAAGCACGAACACGCCGCGCAATCTCCCGGGGACGGTCGCGTACGACTCGTTCCAGGCTTTCGACACCGATCTCGACGGGATCAACCTCGATCTGGTGTGCGGGGACACGGCGCCGCACACGCTGAGCTCGCCGAGTTCGCGTTATTTCCTGAATACCACCTGGCAGAGCGTCGCCGAGGACCTCGTCCCGGCGCCCGGGACCGAGGGCCAGTCGATCCAGTCGGTCGCGTTTCTCGCGGCACGCCCGCTCTGCGACGGGGGCGCGGGCACGGTTTCCGAGGTGTGCCAGCTCGTCATCGAATCGTGGGAGGGCTTTGACACCTTCCCTGATCTCGACGGCACAGACGGTTTCGACACCGACGCCGACGGGCTGGGTTTCCCCGCCGATCTCTCGGATAACGACGGCGACACCTTCGTCGACGGTTTCCTGGGCGGCGTCATCCTGACCTACGCCAACACCGACACAGACGGCGACACGATCCCCGACGCGATGCTCTACTCGGGCGGTCTGGGTGTGTGGTACGCCACGGGTCTTGAGACCCTGGCCATCCCCCTGACCTCCAACCTCGACCAGTTCGACGGGGGCAAGCCCGGTGCCGACGGTCGGGGTGATGGGGGTGTCCGTGTGCTCTGGACCAGAGGCGACGGCGGCGACGGCATGGGGCCGCTCTTCGGCGGGCTCTACCCGGCGAGCAAGATCACCCAGCCCGTCTGGGGCACGCTCGCGATGGAAGCCCCGGGCAACATGTGCCCCTACGCCGGCCAGCCCGGGTTCGGCGTCGGCGATTCCGACGCCGCGATGTGGGGCGAGGGCGAGAATATCTGCGGCGATTCCACCATCGCCTGGTCCGACGGCGGGCCGAGTGGAAATGCCGCCGTGGACAATCAGTACGACATCTTCAACGACCTTCAGGACTGGGGCAACGTGGTCCCAGACTTCAACGTGCTCGGTGCGATGCTCTGGATCTCGGTAGAGGATTCGGGCGGCGATGTTGATTGCTGCGACGCCAACATGGACGGCCAGTGCACCCCTGCCGACTTCTCGGCGTGGATCGCCGCATTCAACGCCAACTCGGGCGCCTGCGACGCCAACCAGGATGGCTCCTGCACCCCGGCGGACTTCTCGGCCTGGATCGCCGCGTTCAACGCGAGTCAGGCCGGGAACCCGATGATCTGCTCGTTCTAAACTCTGTTCGTCTCGTCAATTGAATCATTCGATCATGGCTCTCGTGGTGGTTGTCTTTCAGTCGTCTTTGAATTGAACCACTCTTCCCGGTTGGAAGGAGTCTGCGATGAAAGCCGCTTGTGTATGCGTGTTCGCGGGTCTGGCATTGGGAAGTGTCTGCGAGGCGCAGGTCAGGCCCGAGCTTCAGACGCTTGGGTACTCGGGCCAGCAGTACCGGGCCCGCACCGTGACCGCGATCGTTGGGCTGACGACGGACGGCCTGTATGTCCTGGGAGAGACCATCGCGATCGGCGAGGGGAACACGGGCCGGACACTCGGCGTGATCGCTTACGACGCGGCGCAGTTGGCGGATACCAACGGCGACGGATTCGATCTCGAGCCGGTCTGCGCCGATGTCCTGCCCCACACGATGAGCTTCCCGGGTGACCGCTACTGGTTTGGGATCGGCTATTCCTGGCAGTCGTTCGCCGAGGACATCGTGGTCGAGCCCGGCACCGAGGGCGGGATTCTGAGCGAGGTCGCGTTTGGGGGCGTGTCCCCGGGGTGCGAACAGAGTCTCGAGCCGCTCTTCGCGTTATTTGAGTCGTGGGAGGGCTTCGATAATTTCCCGCACTTCGACGGCTCCGACGGCTTCAGCATCACGCCCGTCCCGGGTGGCCAATACGCGTTCCCCGCTGACCTCTCAGACAACGACGGCGACACCTTCGTCGACAACTTTCTCGGCGGCGTCATCATGGACTTCAACAACGTGGATCTCGACGGCGACACGATCCCCGATGTGTACTCGCCTCAGGGCGGATTCGGCTACGGCATCTTCTCCGCATCGGCGCTGGACTCTCTTGCTGTTCCGCTCACGGATGATCTCGACCTCTTCAACGGCGGGCTCCCGGGCGCCGATGGCAGAGGAGACGGAGGTATCCGGCTTCTCTGGACCCGTGGCACCGGTGGAGATGGTCTCGGGCCGCTGAGCGGCTTCTACCCCTCGAGCAAGGCGCAGTCGATGCTCTGGGGCACTCTCTCAATGCAACGCGTTCCGAGCGCGTGCGTCACGACCTATGGCTTCGGTGCAGGCGATTCTACGGGCACGGTCTGGGGTGAGGGCGAGGACATCTGCGAAGACGGCCTCGGCGCGTGGTCAGAGAACGCGCCGACCGGAAACGAGCTCGTTGACAACCTCTACGACAACGCGTGGGACATCGGCTCTCTAGGAGACGGGATCGTGCCCGACTTCGAATCGCTCGGCCTCATGATCCGGATCAATGTGAACGGCGATGAGCTACCACCCACCGACTGCTGCGACGTCAATCTCGACAACCAGTGCAGCCCCGCCGACTTCACGGCCTGGATCGCGGCATTCAATGGTCAGGTCTCCCCCTGCGACATCAATCAGGACGGCGGCTGCACCCCGGCGGACTTCTCGGCCTGGATCGCCGCGTTCAACGCCAGTATGAACGGCACGCCCTCTCAGTGTGTCTTCTGAGCCAAAACCTCGTGGGCTGAAAGCCGGAAGTTTGCCCAAGGCTGCCATGAAACGCAGCCCGGGCGATCTACCTGCCCAAATTGATTTGAAAACAGATTTGAAATTTTGAAACCGGCTCGTCAACGGCTCGTATCGTGCCTTGAGCACATTCGGGCTCGTCTTGCAGGGGTACGTGAGGTACCGCAACGCAGTTTGGTATTTGCCTGGTCGAGCAGGCAGGCACATCCAGCTGTTGAGCACTCAGTCTCGTGGGTTGTTTTTTTGAGATTGGAGTACCGCAATGAAAGCAATGTGTTTTTTGAGCTTCGTTGGTCTCGCCGTGGGCGGCATCGCCGAGGCGCAGGCTCGCCCTGAGATCCAGACCGACTCGTACTCGGGTCAGCAGTTCAATGCGATCCGCGCCACTGCGATCACGGGCCTGACCGTGGACGGCCGGTACGTCTACGGCAAGACGATCGAGCTCGGCAATGGCAACGCCAGCCGTGGCGCTCTGACCACGGCGTACGACTCGGCGTTCCTCTCGGATGTCGATGGACTCGTCTGCGGCAACGTCGCGCCCCACACCGGCAGCGGTCCCTCGACGCGCTACTTTTTCGGCCTCGGATTCTCGTGGCAGACCTACGCGGAGGACATCATCCCCGCCGCGGGGACCGAGGGAGGCGTGGTCGACACGCTCAATATGTTCGGTGCCGTCCCGCTCTGTGACGGCGGCACGGGTTCAACATCCGAGCCGCTGCGCATCGTCGTGGAATCCTGGGAAGGCTTCGACAACTTCCCCGACCTCGACGGCAGCGACGGCTTCGATACCGATGCCGACGGCCTGGGCTTCCCCGTTTCACTCAGCGATAACGATGGCGACACCTTCGTCGACGAATTCATCGGCGCGGTGATCCTGACGTACGCCAATACCGACACCGACGGCGACACGCAGCCCGACGAGTTCCTCTCCAACGGCGCACTGGGTTACGGCCAGTTCATCGCCTCGGGACTGAGCACCCTCGGCCTGCAGCTCACCTCGAACCAGGACCTCTGGGACGGCGGCAAGCCGGGCACCGACGGTCGCCCCGACGGCGGCATACGCATGCTCTGGACCCGCGGCGACGGCGGCGACGGGCTCGGCCCGCTCAACGGTGGCCTCTATCCCTCGACCAAAGCCCAGGCACGCTTCTGGGGAACGGCCGCGATGGAAATTGCGGGGACAACGTGCCCCTATGTCGGATCCGAACCCGGCTTTGGCGCGGGCGACTCCGATGGCACCATCTGGGGCGAGGGCGAGGATATCTGTGGCGACGGCCTGGGCGCCTACTCAGAGGGCGCACCTACCGGCAATGAGGTCGTCGATGAGCAGTACGATGTCACCTTTGACATCAACGACTGGTTCAACTTCGTCCCCGACTTTACCGCGGCGGGCCTGATGATCCGGATTCAGGTCGCCGGCGGCACGCCTCCGCAGGACTGCTGCGACGTCAACCAGGACGGCGCCTGCAGTCCCGCGGACTTCTCGGCCTGGATCGCTGCCTTCAACGGTCAGCTCCCGACCTGCGACATCAACCAGGACGGCAACTGCACCCCGGCGGACTTCTCCGCCTGGATCGCCGCCTTCAACGCCAGCATGGGCGGCAACCCCATGCTGTGTTCCTTCTAAACAACCCGAGCGCATCCTCCGGCGCTCGAGTTGAATGACAACCACAACCGCACCGGCCTCGTCTTCTGGCGGGGCCGGTGTTTATTCTATTTTCGATCTGAATTTCGATCAGTACCGAGCCAGCGACGGGTCGATGTCTCGCGCCCAGAGGTCGATCCCGCCCGCGACGGAGTGGATCTCGGTAAAGCCCATCCGCCGCAGCGCAAGCGTCGCCATGAGCGAACGCCGACCCGAGTGGCAGATGATCGCGGTGGGGGTGTCCTTGCCCTTGGGCAATTCGTCGGCGAAATCCTGCGGCTCGTTCATCATCTTGCCCAGCGGCACGTGCAGCGCCCCGGAGATGCTCACCGTCTTGAGCTCGTCGTCCTCGCGGCAATCCACGAGCACCAGCCCGTCGCCCGCCTGGATCCGGTCGCGCACCACGCGGGGCGTCAGCTCGTCGCCTTCGCGGAAGTGGTAGCCCTCGGGCAGGCCCTGGCTGTCGATCGGGGCATCACTCATCGGTCGCGCCCTCGGCTTTGCGGATGTCTTCGATCTCGGCGCGGGTCAGCGCGATCACGCCGGGCGTGAGCATCTGTGTCTTCGGGTTCGTGCGGCCCTTGATCTCCTGCGGTGAGCTCGTGGTCTCCCACGGGCCGTCGAAGAAGAATGTCGGGACAAGCCAGACGGCTTCGACCACGCTCCACACGGGGATCGCAACGAGCTCGTAGGTCGCGGTGAACAGGCTCGGGTCGCTCTGCTCCAGGACGGTGTCCATGGTTGGGTACTCGCCGCGCTGGCGGGCGTGGGCGTCGCGGGTGCGGATAGGCAGCGTGTTGTGCGGGTGGTGGTACGTGCCGTCGATTGGGACGCGGAACTCGAGCCCCTCGAAGTTCGAGCGGTCGAGCCCGGCCAGGCTCGGCCCATCGCCCGGTATGTTGGTGCTGTCGGGCGAGCCGACCAGCCCTTCGCGTGCGTCGGGCATCACGGGCGGGAGCGCCTTCATGGGCACGGTCTCGCCCAGGGTCAGGCGGAGGTTGTCCTCGACCGCGCACCCGGTGATTCCGAGAGCGCCTGCCGAGAGTGAGAACGTCAGACAGATCGCGGCTTTTCTCATGCGGTCATTGTAGAGCCTCGTCCGAGGCCGCGGTGAGGGCCGCGTTGGTGGCCCGGCTGGCCTCGTCGTGGTCGAAGCCGCGCCGGACGAGGAAGCAGAAGAGGCCCTTCACCACGGCGATCCGGTTGTGCTGTTCGGGGATCGAGTAGGGCGTCCCGTCCTTCTGACGCAGCGCGCAGACGTGGCGCTGGTAGGCCTCGATGTCGGCGGTCCTGGCATCGACG
>JBGSIX010000071.1:0-4045 GCA_041742315.1 Phycisphaerales bacterium
CTGGTCGTCGATCGCGGCGATGAGCTGCGCCCCACGGGCGGCGATCGCGTGCACGGAGGCCGAGGTGTGCCGGGCGGTGTCGTGCATCTCGTGGATGCACTCGGCGGCGAGGCGTTCGCCCTGGGCCAGCGCGGGGGCGGCTTGCAGGAACGTGCAGGCCGCGGCGAAGGCGGTGACAACCCGCGCGAAACGTGAGAGCTTGATCGATGGCATGGTGTGGACTCCCTATTTTGCCCGATCTGGGCGCGGAGTACCCCTCCGGCCTCGCTTCGGGCGTGGCTGACTCGGGCCCGGGGTGTTCGATCCGAGAGCGCAGCGCGGCGTCGGCGTCGCCGGGGTTCGCTGCCTGGGGCTCAACGGGGCGACCCAGACCCTATTGCTGCGATTGCGAGTTTCGATTGGCGAGGGGGTGTTGGGACACCAATGATAGTTGACCATGCTCTGGCCCACACTCATCTCGATCGCCGCGGTCCTTGTCCTCGGGGTGCCGTTCACGTATCTCTGGTTCCGGTGGTCTGATCGCTGGGCGGACGCGGAGAAGAGGCGGTTCGGGCCCAAGGACGGGGGCGACCGGGCCGAGAACGTGCGCGTGATCAAGAGCGAGCCGACCGATCAGGGCGGGCGATAGGTTGCCGCGATACAAACTCACGGTCGCCTACGACGGCACGGATTTCTGCGGCTGGCAGAAGCAGGAGCCCCCCGACCCGAACGACCCGACCAAGCGCATGACGCTGCGCACCGTGCAGGGCGTGGTCGAGGAAACCGTGCGTGAGGTGCTGCGCGAGAACGTGATCGTGATGGGCGCGAGCCGGACCGACTCGGGCGTGCACGCGCTGGGTCAGGTGGCGGCGTTCACGAGCGAGCCGATCGCCGACAAGGGCATCGGCTGGCCCGAGGAACGCGGCACGGATTCGCTGGTCAAGGCGCTCAATAGCAAGCTGCCGCGGGATGTCTTGATCATGGGCGCAGAGGTTGTGGCCCACGGCTTCAACCCGATCGGCGGCGCGGCGGAGAAGGAGTACACGTACACGATCGAGTGCGGGCCGGTGCGGCCTCTCTGGGACCGCAAGTACGTGTTTCACACGTGGTACGAATTGGATCTGGTGCGCATGCAGGAAGCGGCCGCGGCGATGGTGGGCGAGAAGGACTTCGCGGCCTTCGCGCAGATCGATCACGGGCGGACGACGACGGTGCGGACGATCTTTCGGTGTGAAGTTGAGTCCGCCTCCCTCTCCCCACCGGGGGAGAGGGCCGGGGTGAGGGGGGCTCCGCCTTCTTCGCAGACCCCCTCAGTCAGCTTCGCTGACAGCTCCCCCGTCGGCGACGGGGGAGCGGGAAATCACGGGCGTTTCGTCATCCGCGTCTCGGGCAGCGGATTCCTGTACAACATGGTCCGCATCATCGCCGGCACACTGATGGAGGTCGGTCGCGGCAAGATCGAGCCGGGGGAGATCGATGCGATCATCGCCAGCGGCGACCGGAAGCGGGCGGGGCCGACCTTGCCGCCGCAGGGGCTGAGGCTGGAGTGGGTAAGGTATGCGGATACACCATAAAGAGCCGCGGGCGTAAGCACGCGGACCCACCCGGTTACACTCTCGTCGATGGCTGTTCCGCTTGCCTACCTCATCACCTGGACCTGCCGGGGCTCTTGGCTTCACGGCGACGACCGCGGATCCGTTGATCGAGAGCACAACTCCTACGGCACCTCGCTGGTCGCACCGGATTCATCTCGCCATTCGAGAGCATCCTCTCAACTCAAGCAAGCTTCACTCCAACTCACCCCAGCGGATCGTGTTATGGTGACTAAGGCAACCGAGCAAACGTGCTCGCATCGTGGTTGGATGATCCATGCGCTTGCAGTACGCTCGAACCATGTCCACTGCGTGGTATCGGCGGACGCCACGCCTAAGCGAGTGATGCAGGATCTGAAAGCGTGGAGCACCCGGTCATTGCGCCAATCCAATCCGGGATTCGACGAGCGACCGATCTGGACTCGGCACGGGAGCACGCGGTATCTCTTTGACGAGCCCGCACTCCTGGGCGCAATCGAGTATGTCGTCAGCCACAAGACCAATCCGCGTGCTCACGCCCGCGGCTCTTTCTGATCGCGATCATGTTCCAGCTCACCACCCAGCGCCTGATCCTCCGCGAGCCGATCGAGGGTGACGCCGAGGCATTGCACGCCGCGGTGTTCGGTGATCCGGTTGCGATGCGCTACATCGGCGACGGCTCGCCTCGCACGATCGAGCAGGTCCGCACCTCGCAGGGCCGCAAAATCGACTGCTTCCAGAAGCACGGCGTCACGCTCTGGACGGTGATCCTCCGCGAGACGGGCGAGATCGTCGGCGACTGCGGCGTCATCCCCATCGCCTGGCAGGGGCCGGCGTTTGAGCTCGCCTACCGGTTCGGGCCAAGAGCCTGGGGCCGGGGCTTGGCGACCGAGGCCGGGCGGGCGGCTCTGACGCACGCGTGGGAGGTGACCGATCTTGCCGAGGTCGTCGGCGTGACGGACCTCGGCAATGCGGCCTCCCAGCGGGTGCTCGCCAAGCTCGGGTTCGAGGATCTGGGCACGACCACCGACTACTACGGCGGCGAGGAGCTCCGCTCCTTCCGCATTGCAAGGCCCCAATGATGATGCAATGCCGCTGAAGATCCTGCACATCTCGACGCGCCTGATCCTGGGCGGGAGCCAGGAGAACACGGTCCTCTCGTGCGAGGGCCAGGCACGCCTCGGACACGAGGTGCATCTGGCCTACGGCCCGATCTTCGGCCCCGAGGGCTCGATGCTCGACCGCGTGCAGCGCTTCCGCACCGACGACGGGCGCGGCATCGTGACGCACGAGCTGCCCAACATGGTGCGCGAGCTGAACCCGTGGAAGGATCACTTCTGCTTTCATCATGATCTCAAGCGGCTGATCCGCGAGGTGCGCCCCGACGTCGTGCACACGCACTCGTCGAAGGCGGGGATCCTTGGACGATGGGCGGCCTGGAAGCAGATGACCAGATGGCAGATGGCCAGAGGGCCAGATGAAAGGCAGTCCGAAATCTGGCCCTCTGGCCATCTGCCATCTGGCCTTCTCCCCGCGGTGGTCCACACCATCCACGGTCCACCCTTCATGCCCATCGAGGGCGGCTCCGTCTCGCGCGCGAAGATCCGCGTCACGAACAAGATCTACGAGGTCGCCGAGAAGTTCGCCGCCAAGCGCTGCCACACGATCGTCAGCGTCGCCGACGCGATGACCGAGCAGTTCCTGGCCCGGGGCATCGGTCGGCCCGAGCAGTACATCACCGTGCGGAGCGGCATGGAGACAGGCCCCTCCCTCAAGCCCGAGCACGACCAGTCGCGCCCCGTCATCCGCGAGAGTCTCGGGCTCGGCGAGGACGACTTCGTCATCGGGACCGTGGCGCGCCTGGCGCAGCACAAGGGGCACGACGACCTGCTCGACGCGCTCGCCGGGGATCTGCGGAAGAACCCGAGCTGGAAGCTGCTGTGGGTGGGCGATGGGTGGTGGAAGGATCGGCTCGTTTCTAAAGCGGTAACGCTGGGCGTGCGTGGGCAGATCGTGATGACCGGGCTCGTGCCGCCCGAGCGCGTGCCGGGGCTGATCCGGGCGATGGATGTGCTGGCGCACCCGAGCTCGCGAGAGGGGCTGCCCAGGACCGTGCCACAGGCGCTTCTTTGCGGCGTGTGCCCGGTCGCGTACGATGTGGACGGCACCCGCGAGGCGTGCCGGGACGGCGAGACGGGCCTGCTCGTCACACTTGGCGACCTGGCGGGCCTGCGAAGCGCGATCGTGCAGCTGCACGACGATCCGGATCTCCGCACGAGGCTTGCATCGCATGGACGAGATTGGTGTGCCACTGAGTTCGCGGCCAAGACAATGGTTGAGCGCCTGGAAGCGGTCTACGAGCGTGCGCGGCGTCTGGCTTCTGGCAGCGCTCCTGGCGGGTAGCTCGGGCGCGCAGGTGCTCAACCTGGACGGCCCGGCGGCTCCCGCGCCGGGGTCGAGCGTGCTGGTGGGCGAGCTCCGCGACCGCCTGACGC
>JBGSIX010000072.1:0-11618 GCA_041742315.1 Phycisphaerales bacterium
CCGACCACGCTCTCCGCCGAGCAGGTCGCCCTCGCCGTCGGCTACTCCGATGCCGACCTCACACTCCTCCCGGGCGGCGCCAACATGGGCCTGTCCTGCGGCAACCCGAACGCGCTCGCCCAACTCAAGCCGGGCGAAACCGTCCTCGATCTCGGCTCGGGCGGCGGGTTCGACTGCTTCATCGCCGGACCCAAGGTCGGCGCAGCCGGCAAAGTCATCGGCGTCGACATGACCCCCGAGATGCTCTCCAAGGCCCGTGCCAATCTCACCAGCTACACGAAACAATCCGGCCTCTCCAACGTCGAATTCCGCCTCGGCGAGATCGAGAACATCCCCGCCCCCGATGCCAGCATCGATGTCGTCATCTCCAACTGCGTCATCAACCTCTCCCCCGACAAAGACCGCGTCTGGCGCGAGATCGCACGGGTCTTAAAGCCCGGCGGACGCGTCGCCCTCTCCGACCTCGCGCTGCTCAAGCCCCTTCCCCCAGCCGTGCTGAACGACCTCGAAGCCCTCGTCGGCTGCATCGCCGGCGCCCAACTCGTCGATGACATCCGCGCCTCCGTCCAGCAGGCCGGCCTTACCGATCTCCAGATGACCGCCAAGCCCCAGTACATCGAAGCGATGACCAACTGGCAGGATCCGCTCTACCAGAAAATCGCAAGCGCCCTGCCCGAAGGCGCTCAGATGAGCGACTACGTCGTCAGCCTCGACATCGAGGCCAAGCGCCCCGCGTAAACTGAACCGGCATCGGAACGAAAGGGAATCCCATCATGAACCGCGCAGCGATCCTTGTGGTGCCGATTGTGCTCGCCCTTGTCACTCCCATCCTCGGGTGCCGCACGACCGATCAGGAGACAGTGCGCCAGTTCGGCGAGATGCGCGCCGTGATGCGCGAGGGCGACACAAAGCCAAGGGTGGCGCTCCGCGAGGCTGCCGACTGGCCCGGTGCCGTTGCCGTAGGGGCGCTCGCTGGCCTCGCCGGCGAGATCACCATCTACGAAGGCCAGGTCTGGGTCGCCCATCCCGATGGAAACAGCCTGACGGTCACAGGGCCGGAACCCATGCCGGGCGATCAGGCCACACTCCTGACACTGGCCTCGGTCGAAAGCTGGATCGAACTCCCGCTGGGTCTCTCCGACGTGACCGGCGGCTCCGAACTCGAAGCTCGGATCCAGCGCGCCGGTGCCGAGCAGGGCATCGATACCACAAAGCCCTTCCCGTTTGCCATCCGGGACTCCGGCGCGTTCGTGGACATGCACGTCATCAACGGCTACTGCCCCACAGCCACGGACCCTGCCACCATGGACGCCCAACCCTGGCGCTGGACATCACCCGAGCCGACCTCCCTGACGGCCGTGGGGTTCTTCGCCCCAAACGCCGCGGGGATCATGACACACCACGGCTCGTCCATCCATGTCCACGCGATCGTCGAGCAGCACAGCGGCACGATCACCGGCCACATCGATCGCCTGGCCGTCTCGCCGAGCGCTGTCATCCGCCTCCCCGCGCCCCGTTGAAGGCCGATTCCGAGCCGACCGACCGACTCCCCATCCTCTCGCCGCCCCCTACACTTCCCCCGCACACGCCAGGAGCCACGCAGATGCCGTACACGCTCAAACCCGACGAAGGCTACGACGTTGACAGCGAGACCACACCCTACATGGAGGGCATGGTCGACACGGGCGACCGCTGGACACTCAACTTCGGGCCCCAGCACCCCGCCACCCACACCACGCTCCGACTCGTGCTCCAGCTCGACGGCGAGCGCATCGCCCGATGCACGCCCCACATCGGCTACCTCCACTCCGGCTTCGAAAAACAGGCCGAGGTGCTCGACTACAACCAGTACGTCACCATCGTCAGCCGCATGAACTACCTCAGCCCCATCTCCAACGACATCTGCTGGCACGGCGCGGTCGAAAAACTCTTCGGCATCGACATCACCCCCCGCTGCAAGGTCCTCCGCACCATCATGGCCGAGATGGGCCGCATCCAGGACCACCTCCTCTGCGTCGGGGCCGCGGCCCTCGACCTCGGTGCGTTCACCGGCTTCCTCTACGCCTTCAACCCGCGCGAGAAGATCTACGACATCTGCGACTACATCTCGGGCCAGCGCTACCACCCCGACTGGACCCGCGTCGGCGGCGCGATGCGCGACCTGCCAAACGAGGAAACCTTCAAACTCATGGTCAAGGAGTTCGTCAACGACGACATGCCAAGCGCTATCCGAGACCTCGAAAAGCTCGTCGAGCGCAACCGCATCTTCATGGACCGCACACAGGGCATCGGCGTCATCAACAAGGAAGACGCGATCAACTGGTCCCTCTCGGGCCCCCTCGCCCGCGCCTCGGGCGTCCGGCGAGACCTCCGCAAGGACGAGCCCTACCTCTGCTACGCCGACAACTGGGACGGCCAGGGCGCCCAGGCCGTCAACTTCTCCGTCCCCATCGCCACCGAGGGCGACGTCTACACACGCTTCCTCGTCCGCCTCGAAGAGATCCGCCAGGCACGCTCCATCATCAACCAGCTCATCGACAAAATCCCCGGCGGGCCCATCGACGCGTTCGCGGACTCCAAGATGACCAAGCCCCGCAAGGAAGACGTCTACGGCTCCATCGAGGGCCTCATCCAGCACTTCGAGCTCATCATGAGCAACCGGGGCTGGAAGCCACCCGTCGCCGAGGCCTACGGCTGCCAGGAAACCGCCAACGGCGAACTCGGCTACTACATCGTCTCCGACGGCGGCCCCCGCCCCTGGCGCGTCAAGACCCGCCCGCCCAGCTTCATCAACTACTCCACCATGGCCAAAATGATCGAAGGCCACATGCTCGCCGACATCGTGGCGGTGCTCGGGTCGATCAACGTCGTGGCGGCGGAGTTGGATAGGTAATCTTGGCCATTATCAACACCAGCATGTCCGATTTAAACTACCACTGAACTACTTGCCGATAGAATTGCGATCGGTAGTTGACAGGTGTATAGTCGAGTTGTAGAATGTTTGGTATGTGCTCGGATTACGATATGAGTGACAGTGCCTCAACAGTGGCGAAATACCTGCTGTGGCTTTCCGCACACGAGCAACCGGAAGACCCGGACTATTTGACCAATCTCAAATTACAAAAGCTTCTGTACTTTGTGCAAGGGTGGCATCTTGCAGAATTGGGTCATTCTGCTTTTCCCGATCACTTAGAAGCTTGGACATCGGGTCCAGTTGCCCCCGATGTGTATCACGAATATAAGCGTTATGGAAATAGACCAATCACTGATATCCCTCAAGAAAAACCAATACTAGATAATGACTTACAATTGATCGCTGACGCGGTATGGGATAGATATAAAATTTATTCCGCTTTTTACCTCTCCGATCTCACTCACTCGCAGTTACCTTGGCGTAAAGCTCGAAAAAACTTGCCCAAAGATGCGTCCAGTACGAAGGCGCTTTCTAATTCTGATTTTGTCGTTGAATTTAACGATCAAGTTGCTTCATCTAAGCGGCGACTTGCTGCATATGCAAAAAATATTAGAAAGGCAGCAAGAGGCCTTGCAAATGGTACTGCTCCCGAACGATACACTAGCCGTCCAGAACTAGGGTAGTATTTGGTGTGTTTCCTCTTAAGCACGGAAATATCTACCAAGTTCTAGCGTTTCCGCCGCTTGATGGCGGCGACCCCAAACGACGCCCGGCTGTATACTTGGACCTGTCTGACAGCGTTCCTCCTACAAATGAAACGTATTTGTTTGTCGGTATCACTACAGAACCTGTCAATGACAACGTCGATTTTGATGCTATTGAAATCCGCCACGCACTACCTGAGATTTCTTGGCTTATTCCTAGGTGGGTTAGAGAAATATCCTCAGAACAAATCGATAAACATGTTGACAAAATTTATGGGATACAGCTAACACAATTAGTAGAAGCTGTAATTGACCGATTCTTCGACTATCCACTTGATTAACCCACACAGAATCTTTTCAACTACATTTGGTACTGGACAAGTCCGAGTTGAGTGAAATGCATTGATGTTTGAAAGCAGACCACTCATCACCCCTTGTAAAGATCCCATGTATACACCCCTCCCCGGGAACACCGCCCCCGCGGCCTATGTTCATCCCTGACCGGAACGCGATGAAGCGTCCCGAAACGAGGGCAATGACATGAGCACGTTCGATGTCAGGGGCAAGGTGGCGCTGGTGACGGGGGCGAACCGGGGGATCGGCAGGGCCATCACGGCCTCGCTGATCGAGGCAGGGGCCGCCAAGGTCTACGCCGCGGTCCGGAGGCCCGAGTCGGCTTTGGATCTCGTCAAAGAGTTCGGCGGCAAGGTCGTCCCGATCGCGCTGGATCTCTCGGACGACGCGACCATCCGGGCCGCCGCAGGCAAGGCGACGGACGTCGAGCTCGTCGTCAACAACGCAGGCGTGCTCGAGCCCGCCGGGCCCCTGGACGACCACACGTTCAAGGCGCTCGAGTACGAGCTGGACGTGAATCTTTTCGGCCTCCTGCGCGTCGCGCGAGCCTTCGCGCCCGTTCTCAAGCAGAACGGCGGCGGCGCGTTCGTGCAGATCAATTCCGTCGTCTCGCTGGCGGCCTTCCCGACCGGCGCAACGTACTCGGCTTCCAAGGCTGCGTCGTACTCGATCACGCAGTCGCTGAAGGCCGTGCTCGCCGAGCAGGGCATCGCGGTCTTCAGCGTGCACCCGGGACCGATCGCGACTGACATGGCGGCGACCGCCGGCATCCAGGACATCGCCGAGCCGCCGGCGCTCGTGGGCGAGGCGATCCTCGCCGCGTTCAAGTCGGGCGACTTCCACGTCTTCCCCGACTCGATGGCCCGCGACTACGGCAAGGCGTACGAGAGCTACGCCAAGAGCGTCATCGAAGCCGAGGCGCCCGTGGCCTGAGCCGATTTCCAAGGAGCAGAACCGTGCCGTACATCAATCTAAAGATCACCGGCAAACCAACCCCGGCGCAGAAGGCCGAGATCGTGCGCGAATTCACGGACACCCTTGTGCGTGTGCTCGGGAAGAACCCCGAGCGCACGCACATCGTGATCGACGAAATCGCCGACGAAAACTGGGGCTTCGGGGGCGAGCTGACCACGGAGATCCGCAAGTGCAAGGCCGAGAGCTGACGGGCGTGTGATATACTCCGGGCATACACATCCGGAGTTTCACCCATGCAAAAAATCACCCCCTTCCTCTGGTACGACGGCCAGGCCGAGGAGGCCGTTGAGCTGTACACGTCCATCTTTCCGAACTCGCGCACCGTAAGCGTGATGCGTCAGGGCGAGGCCGGCCCCAACGAGCCGGGCAGCGTGCTCGCGATCACATTCGAGCTCGACGGGCAGACGCTGCACGCCATGAACGGCGGCCCCGGGCAGCCCTTCAACATGAGTATCTCCCTCATGATCGAGGCCAACACGCAGGCTGAAATCGATCGCTACTACGACGGACTCAGCGCGGGCGGCGGCGAGCCTCAGCCCTGCGGCTGGGTGCGAGACAGATTCGGGCTCAGCTGGCAGGTCACGCCCAAACGCCTGATGGAACTCATGTCACACAAGGACCCGGCAATCGCGGCGAAAGCCGCGCAGGCGATGTTTCAGATGAAAAAAATCGACCTCGCCTCCCTCGAAGCGGCGGTGAAAGGATGAATGCCATGTGCTTACGCGCTCTCGCATCGGCTGTCCTCGCTTCGACTCTCGCAATCACGGCGCAGGGCTGCAGACTGGTCCACCCCACCCCGTCTCCCGCCGAACCCATCTCCGTGCTCGCACTCGCGGGTGATTGGGCCATCGTCTCGATCGAGGGCGAGGACATCGCGTCCCTCTTGCCCGAGGGCGCAAGAACACCCACTCTGCGATTCTCCGACGAGGGCGGGCTCTCGGGTTTCGCGGGCGTGAACCGGTTCAGCGGCTCACTCGAAACCGAGAAACTCATCTCCGGGAAATGGGAAGTCGGCCCAATGATCTCCACCAAGATGGCCGGCCCGCCCGAGCTGATGGCGCTCGAGCAGCGGATCCTGAGTTCACTCGAGGCCGCCGACGCGATCGTGCACACGGGCGGCTCGGTCGTGCTCACCTCAAAGGGCGAAGAAAGTCTCGTCCTCATGCGGGCCGAGTGACAACACCCAAAACCCCTGCGACAATCCCGGCGCTCGCCCGAGGCGAGTCACCGGAGATGCACCATGCGCGTACTCGCCACCGTCCTCCTGCTCTGCTGCTCCAACATCTTCATGACCTGGGCCTGGTACGGCCACCTCAAAAAAGTCGGCTGGACCATCCCCGTCGCCATCGGCGTCAGCTGGCTCATCGCCCTCCCCGAGTACATGCTCCAGGTCCCCGCCAACCGCGTCGGCCACTCAACCTTCGGCGGCCCGTTCTCCGCCGCTCAGCTCAAGGTCCTGCAGGAAGCCATCACGCTGACCGTGTTCATCGTCTTCGCGATGCTGGTGCTCAAAGAGAAGCCCCGCGTGAACGAGTTGATCGCGTTCGTGCTGATCTTCGCCGGCGTCGCCGTCGCGATGCTTGGCCGAGGCGAGCCGCCCAAAGATGAGCAGCCGAGCATCACGCCCGTCGAGTACATCCACCCGGTCGTATTGCCGGGCGAGTGAGCGAGTCTTGACTTGCCTCGTTCACTTTCGCGCAATCCGCTTCGCATCCGCCGCGTGCCGAACAGACACAACAACCGCGATCGCCACGCCCGCCGAGCCGAACCACACACCGACCGCGACCGCCGCCGCGAGCCAGATCTGCTCGATCTCGCGTCCGATCCCGTTGGCAAGCTCGCGACCGAGGCCCATGAGCGCCGCGCAGAGCAGGAACACCGGCACGAGTACCCGCATCTCAATCCAGTACCTCGGCATGCCCGGCGACCGCTCGAACATCTCCAATTGGCTGCTGGACATCACGACCCAGCTCGCGCTCCCGCACTCGGGGCAGGGCCTGCCCTCGAAGGTCTCAGTGGGCAGCAGGTACCCGCAGTCTGCGCAGAGCCGCTGATCTCTGTGACTTCGCGCGAATCTTGAGTAGTGCGTGACAGACCAGATCGCCGTCGGCACGCCCACGATCAGGCTCGTCCCCAACACGATGAACTGGCTATCCATGCTGTCCAGGTGCACGACGAACATCGAGACGCAGGCCGCCTGACCCAGAAGGCCCCACCAGATACCACGCCAGAGCACGCCCGGCCACTTGGCGGCAGCCGCCACCATCCCGAACGAGAGCACCCCGATCCAGAACCACGCGAAGTACTGCATGACGCTTCGGCACCTCTCCCGCAGACACCGATCAGGTCGCGATGTCCTCACGCCTGAGATCGGTCTCGATGCGACGCATGTTCGCCAGCATCCCAAGCCCCAGCACCACCGGCCCCACGCGCCCGATGTACATCAGACCGATCACCCAGAGCTTGCCCCAAGGTGTCAGATCTCCGGTGATCCCGCGTGACAAGCCGACCGTGCCCAGAGCGCTCGACGCCTCAAACACAATATCTACGAAAGCCGCACGCTCGGTCAGCGTGAGCAGATACACGCCCGCGACGAGGGTCAGGACATAGAGCGCCAGATTGGATGCCGCCGCGCGCACACGCTCGAGCGAGATCTCGCGCCAGAGAAACGACACACGCGTCGAGCCGCGGAGCGTCGCCCAGGCCGTCGCGAGTATCGCGGTCAGCGTGGTGACCTTGAGCCCTCCGCCCGTGCCCGAGGGTGACGCGCCGATGACCATGAGCACGAGCACGACGACCATCGTCGCCGACGACAGGCTCCCGATCGGCACCGTGTTGAACCCGACCGTCGTGGACGCGGACATCGACTGAAAGAACGCCGCCGCCAGCCGTTCCCCGACGGGCAGTGCGCGGATCGCGGGCTCATCGAAGTAGATCAGCAGCGTGCCGAGCCCGATCACCGCCGCGGTCGCCACGAGGATGATCCGCGTCGTCAGGGTCGTGTGCGTCACCTTTCCGGAGACACGCCGCCACAGATCGACCATCACGATGAAGCCGATCGCACCCAGGATCGACAGGACCGAGACGATCACGTTCAGACCCAGGTGCCCGCGGTACGACTCCAGGCTGTCCGAGTTCAGCCCGAACCCCGCGGTGCAGAACGACGAAACCGAATGGAACACCGCGTCCCACAAGGGCCTGGGCGAACCCGCGTCCCGGAACGCGAAGTACAACGCAAGCGCACCGCAGGTCTCAATCGTCAGCGAGAAGATCACCGCGCCCCGTACGAGCGATCTGGCGCTGAACCCCTCGGGCAGCGAGAAGACAACGCGCCCCACGCTCTCCCGAACCCCCGTCAGCGATCGGGAACGTGCGAGCATGAAAAACGAGCCCGCCGTCATGTAACCGATGCCGCCGAACTGGATCATGATCAGAACCGCGAACTGCCCAAGCAAGGAGTAGGACTCGCCCGTCGGGATCGTGACCAGCCCCGTCGTCGAGACCGCGGACACCGCGGTGAAAAGATGGTCGATTGTGGCGCCCATCCCCGGGGCCGAGTGACACCAGGGAAACAACAGGACGATAAACCCGGCGACCATGTACAGGGCGTAGCCCAATGCCACCTGGCGCGTCGTGTCCAGTCCCGAAAAGCCTTCGATGAGCAACCGGGACAGCCGGCGGAGCGTCTGCATGCTGAACCCATCGTAGGACCGGGAACGTGGTTCACCCGTCAACGCCCTATAACCACGATCTCCACCCGATCCACGCACCCGACCGGCTACCCTTGCTGAGTTCCGTCCCGGCACCCGAGGGGGTTATGAAGGTCTGCCTCATCTCACGCGAGTTCGCGCCGTTCTTCGGCGCCGGCATCGGCACCTACGCCGCCTGCTGGGCCCGCGCGCTCACCGAGCAGGGCTGCGACGTCCACGTCCTGACCCGCAACCACGAGGGCGTCCTCGAGCGAGGCCCCGCCCTCTTCCCGGGCGTCACCTTCCACGTCGTCGATCCCGCCGACGGCCCACCCAGGCTCGACCACAACTACCCCTACGCACGCCACGCCCTGGCTGTCCTCAAAACCATCCGCCGACTCCACGAACGCTTCGGCTTCGACGCCATCGAATACCCCGACTACTGGGCCGAGGGCCACGCGCTCAGCCAAGCCAAGCGCACAACCACCGAGTTCGACAGCGTCACGCTCGTCTGCCGCCTGCACACGTCCAGCGCCCTCTGCCGCGACCTCGACAACGACTCCACCTACCCGCACTACGCCGCGTACCTGGACATCATGGAGCACGAGTCGATCGCCCGCGCCGATGTCGTGCTGAGCCCATCGACCGATCTCCTGCGCCTGACGCGGGCGTATCTCGCCCGCCACGACCTGGGCGAGATCAAACAGGGCCACGTCCTGCGCTACCCGTTCGACGCCGCATCCACCGCCGACCTGCGCACGCCGGGCGCACAAGCACCCGCAAAGCCCACCGAGCCCACCGTTCTTTATTTCGGGCGCATGGAGCAGCGCAAGGGCGTTGACCTGCTCGTCAAAGCCGCTCAGCAACTGCTTGAGAAGGGCGTCGCCGCCCGATTCAAGTTCGTCGGCGGCGACACGGGCTCGGGTCCCTTCGGCCGCTCCATGCGCAAGCACATGCAGAAGCTCATCCAGCCCAAATGGAAGAGCCGGTTCGAGCTCCTGCCCCCCGTCCCGCGCGCCGAACTGGGCGCGATGATCGACAGCGCCACCCTCTGCTGCTTCCCCGCGCGCTGGGACAACTTCCCAAACGCCCTCCTCGAAGCGATGGCCTGCGGCGCCCCGGTCGTCTCCACCCACACCGGCGGGCCCGGCGAGATCGTCGAGCACGAGACCTCGGGCCTGCTTTGCGAGCCTGCGCCCGAATCGCTCGCGGCTGCGCTCGAGCGCGCACTGACGGATGACGCACTCCGCGCGCACATCGCGGGCCATGCCCCCGCGCGCATCGCCGAGCTCTGCAAGCCGGGCGAGATCGTCTCCCAGTTCCGTGCGCTCATCGCCGGCGTTCGTGTTCCACGTGAAACATCGCAGGCCGCGCCCCTCGTCTCCGTCATCATCCCGCACTACAACCTCGCCGAGTTTCTCCCGGAGACGCTCGAATCCATCCGGCGGCAGACCTACTCAAACATCGAAACCATCGTCATCGACGACGGCTCGACCGACCCCGATTCCATCAAGCTCATCGAATCGATCGAGGGCCCGAACCTCCGCGTCGTGCGTCAGGCCAACACGGGCCTCTCCGGCGCGCGCAACACGGGTATCCGCGAGGCCCGGGGTGAGTTCATCCTGCCCGTCGACGCGGACGATCTGATCAGCCCGACCTTTGTTGAGAAAGCCGTCCGCGTGATGCAGCGCGAGCCCGATCTCGCGTACGTCACGGCTCTTGTGGGCTACTTCCGCCAGTCGCCCGCGCGCCGCTTCGGCGGATGGGTGCCGCTTGGTCTGCACCGCGATCTGCTGCCCATCCACAACTGCGCCGGCTGCTGCATGGCCCTCTTCCGCGCCGATGCCCTGCGCGGCGCGGGGGGCTACTCGACCGACCTGACGAGCTACGAGGACTGGGACCTCTACTGCGCCCTGGCCGAGCGGGGCCTGCGCGGCGCGGTGATCCCCGATTTCCTGCTCCATTACCGGATCCGCCCGGACTCTCTCCTGCGCACGGAAGTCGAGATGCGCCGCCAGCACCTGCACGCCCGCGTGCTTGAGAAGCACCCGGGCCTGCCGCGCGATCACTCACGCGTCCTGCGCACGATGCTGAGCGAGCAGATGGAGGCCGGCAAGCTCGAACGCGCGGGCCTCCGCTATAAGATCGCCGACCGCCTCAACGAAGCCATCAAGGGCTCGCCCGTTCACGGCCTGGTCAAGGGCCTCGCCCAGCGCACCATCGAGATCAAGCAGCGCAGGAAAAGCGAGGTCTAACAACCCGTGGCGGAGGCTTCCAGCCTCCGCGGATCTCTGTTTGAAATTTTCGTTTTCTACTTGAAAAATGCGGGGCAGCGGAGGCTGGAAGCCTCCGCCACGGGAAACTTACTCATCCACCCAGCAGCTTCCGGGCCGTGCCCATCACGCGGGACTTGATCGTCGTCGTCTGCTCTTCGAAGGCCTGCACAAGCCTGACCGCCCGGCCAACGGGCAGGCCCGGCTCGCCTGTCACCATCTCCCGGCGCACGAGAGCCACGACGTCGATGTCCACGCTCACGCCGTCTTGAGGCAGGACCTCGCACCTGGCTTCGGGCACCACAACGCCCCTCGCGCCCAGCGACATCGCCAGCGCCAAAAGCTTCCAGGGCTCGCGCACGCGGAGCGCCCGGTTGGGGTCGAACTCGGGCAGGACAGCCTTGATCTCGGGGCGTTCGAGCCACGCCCGTCGGATCACGACACTGCCCACCTCGCGCGGGCCGACGATGAGCCCCGCAAGGCTCGGCGTGCCGTGGGCGATGACGCGGTCACCTGCGCGGGGCCAGCCGATGGCAAAGTCCGCGCCGCTCCCCGTGATCGCCGCGCAGAGCTTCTCGCAGGAAGCCGAGATCATCGAGGGCGTGTTGATCATGACGCACGCGGGATCGCTGCGGATCTCGCGCCAGTGCTCGACACCCCGCGCGTGCTCGCGGCGCTTGGCGAGCACGCTCACAGGGTTGCAGAGCTC
>JBGSIX010000073.1:0-109524 GCA_041742315.1 Phycisphaerales bacterium
GGCTGGTGGGGCAACGACCCCGCGACACGCTTTCGGATGCAGCCCGGCTTCGAGCCCGTGGCCAGCGCCGACGCCTGGCAGATCTCCAACCCACCCATCCTCGCGATGACGCCGCTCAAGGCCTCGCTTGCGATCTTCGACGAGATCGGCATCGAACGCCTCCGCGAGAAATCGATCAGGATCACGGGCTACATGGAATCGCTCATCCGCCAGCGTTGCGGCGAACACATCTCCATCCTGACTCCGGACGATCCCGGACAACGCGGCTCGCAGCTCTCGCTCGTCGTCAACGGCCCGACGGCCGGCATCCGGGATCGGCTTGAGGAGAACGGCGTCGTCGCCGATTTCCGCGAACCCAACGTCATCCGCGCCGCGCCGGTGCCGAGCTATGTGTCGTACCACGACGTCTGGCGGTTCGTCGATACGCTGGCGGACCTTGTTTCGTAGGAGATTGCCCGCATGAAGCCCCCCTCCGAAACGCACGTCGTGATCGCTGGCGCCGGGCTTGTCGGCGCGCTGCTCGCCTGCCAGCTCGGCAAGCGCGGCTACCGCGTCACGCTCTGCGAACGCCGGCCGGACCCACGGGCCGATGGCTTTGTCGGCGGACGTTCGATCAACCTGGCGCTCTCGTGCCGGGGCATCACCGCGCTTCGGCAGCTCGGGCTCGACGAGCGGGTCCTTGAGTCATCCATCCGCATGCCCGGGCGCATGCTGCACAACGAGCAGGGCAAGCTCACCTTCCAGCCCTACTCCAGCAACCCCGAAGACGCGATCCAGTCGATCTCGCGCTCCCAGCTCAATCTGATTCTGCTCAGGGCGGCCTCCGAGCACGCGAACGTCGAGATGCGCTTCGGGTCCCGGTGTATCGGCGCCGATCTTGAGACGCCGGCGATCGAGGTGGAATCGCCGGAGGGAATTCAGAGCATCGAGGGCGACTTTGTCATCGGATGCGACGGCGCATTCTCGGCGGTCCGCGGCGCGATGCAGGTCACCGATCGCTTCAACTATCAGCAGTCCTACCTCGAGCACGGCTACAAGGAACTCGTCATCCCGCCCGCAGCCGAGTGCGGCGTTGATCCGAAGCTTCACGATGGCTTTGCCATGGATCCCTCGGCCCTGCATATCTGGCCCCGCGGGCACTCCATGATGATCGCGCTGCCCAACGCGGACCGGAGCTTCACGTGCACGCTTTTCTGGCCCTTCGAGGGTCCCAACAGCTTCGCGGATCTGCCGCCGACCGGGAACGTGCGCGCCTACTTTGACGACCACTTCCCGGATGCGGCGCGGCTCATGCCCACGCTCGAGCACGACTACGCCCACAACCCGATCGGCTCGCTCGTCACGGTCCGATGCTCGCCCTGGCAGAGGAACGGCAAGGTCCTGCTTCTCGGCGATGCGGCGCACGCGATCGTGCCGTTCTATGGCCAGGGCATGAACGCGGGGTTCGAGGACTGCAGGCTCTTCGACGAGGCGATCGATGCGACGGGTGGCGACATCTCCGCCGCGATCGAGAGACTCAATGCCACGCGGATCCCGGCGGCCAATGCGATCGCGGATCTGGCGCTCGAGAACTTCATCGAGATGCGGGACAGCGTCGCCAATCCGATGTTCCTGCTCCGCAAAAGGGTTGAGCACGCGATGCACAGGCACGATCCGCAGGGTGCGATGCCGCTCTACAACCTGATCAGTTTCTCCAACATGCCCTACAACGAGGCGCGCGTGGTCGGGGGCCGGGTGGTGCAACTCGCCCAGCGGATCGCCGAGGCGCTCACACAGGAGGGGCTCGGGAGCCTCGATGACGAAGCATTCGAACGCCGCGTCGTTGAGAAGCTCAATGAAATGGAGGGCAACCGATGATCTATGACATCTCGCCACCAATCACGAGCAGGACTGCCGTTTTCCCGGGCGATACGCCCCTCTCGCGCGAGATCCTGCTGGATATGAACAGGGGCGACAATCTCACGCTCTCGACGCTCCGCGGGACGGCGCACCTGGGAGCCCACGCGGACGGACCCAATCATTACGGCGTCGATGCGCTATCGATCGATCAGATGCCGCTCGAACACTACCTCGGGACGTGCGAGGTGATCGAATGCAGCAAAACGAATCGGGACCGGATCGAGCACGGCGATCTCATGACCCCCATCGACGCGCCGCGCATTCTCCTCAAGACCGGGTCCTGGCCCGATAGCGAGATCTTCAACACAGACTTCAAGGGCCTGAGTGTCGACTTCATCGATCATTGCGCCATGCGGGGCGTGCGCACGATCGGCATCGACACACCCAGCGTCGACACCGCAGACTCGAAGGACCTGCCCGCGCACCGCGCGATCCTCAAGCACGGCATCGCGATCCTCGAGTACCTCGATCTCTCGCGGGTGCCGCCCGGCAGCTATGAACTGATCGCGCTCCCGCTCAAGCTCGTGGGCTTTGACGCCAGCCCCGTCCGTGCCATCCTGCGCACAGAGGGCTAATCGATCGTCGCGATCACCTTGAGCTCGACCGCGATCGGGGCGTTGCCGCCCTGCGGAAGTCGTGAGATCTCGATCGTCGTGCGCGACGGGTTCGGGTTCCCGGGGCCCGCGAAGTGCTCCGCGTAGAGCCTGTTGTACGCCTCAAAGTCCCGCGGCATGTCCGTGAGGAACGCGAGCACATCGACGATGTTCTCCCACTTGCTTCCGGCGTCTTCGAGCACCGCGCGGATGTTCTCGAAGCAGCTCCGGCACTGCGCTTCGATGTCGTAAGCAACCATGTTGCCCTGAGCGTCGAGCGTGACCCCCGGGATGTCCTTCGAGCCGCGCTTGCGGGGCCCGACTCCGGACAGGAAGAGCAGGTTGCCGACCCGCCGCGCGTGCGGGTAGGCGCCGACCGCTTCGGGTGCTCGGCTGCTCTCGATTCTGTCGGACATCGCGGACCCCCTAGAGCTTGATGCAGATGTTTTTTGGTTCAGTAAAGAACTTGAGCGCATCGACGCCCCCCTCGCGCCCGATACCCGAGGCCTTCATGCCCCCGAACGGCGTACGCAGATCGCGGAGCATCCAGCAGTTCACCCAGACGATGCCCGCCTCGATCTGAGCCGCGACACGGTGCGCCCGGGAAAGATCGCGCGTCCAGACCATCGATGCGAGCCCGAAGGGCGTCTGGTTGGCGAGCGCGACGGCTTCCTGCTCGTCCTGAAAGACGGTGACAGTGACGACCGGGCCGAAGATCTCGTTCTGCTGCACGTCGCAGCCCATCTCAAGGCCGCTGATCACCGTTGGGGGGTAGAAGTAGCCCTCCCGGCAGCGATCGCCGCCCACTTGGATCGGCATTCCGCCGATAAGGATTTGCCCGCCGAGTTCCCGTGCACGCTCGACGGCGGCCGACACCTTTGCAAAGTGTTCCTTCGAAACAAGCGATCCGAATTCCGTCACTGGATCATTCGGATCGCCGACGCGGATCTGCCTTGCGCGCTCAACCAGTCGCTGGGTGAATTCTTCGGCGATCGACTGCTCGACCAGAATCCGCGAGCCGCAGAGGCAGATCTGACCTTGGTTGCTGAACGATGCCCGGCACGCGGTCTCCACGGCCTGATCGAGATCGGCGTCCGCGAAGATGACGTTGGGATTCTTGCCCCCGAGCTCGAGGCTCACGCGCTTGAGCATGCCGCCCGCGCTCTTGCCGATCCACTGCCCGACAGATGTCGAGCCTGTGAACGAGATCGTCGGGATGTCCGGGTGCTCGACGATCGCCTTGCCGCAGGGATCGCCCGTGCCGTGAACGATGTTCATCACGCCCTTTGGGATGCCGGCCTCTTCCGCGAGCTTGCAGAGCAGGTACGCCGTCATGGGCGTGACTTCAGAGGGCTTGGCGACGCAGGTGTTCCCGGTCGCCAGCGCCGGGGCGATCTTCCACGTCAGCAGATAGAGCGGCAGATTCCAGGGCGAGATGAGCCCGGCGACGCCCCGCGGCTTACGCAGCGTGTAGTTGAGTGCAAGGCCGTCCGAGTCGTGGAGCTGCGAATCGCTGTGCAGGATCGCGCCGGCGAAGAATTCAAAGTTTGATACCGCTCGCGGGATATCGACACTCTTCGCCACGGAAATGGGCTTGCCCGTGTCGCGTGACTCGGCCTGTGCGAGTTCATCGAGATTCTCGGTGATCAATCCCGCGAGCCTGTAGAGCGCCTGCGCCCGGTCGTATGCGGGCGTGCTCGACCAAGCATGAAATGCCCCGCTCGCGGCCTCGTACGCCCGCTCGACGTCGCTGACGCCAGACGCCGGAGATTGCGCATACACCTTTCCCGTCGCGGGCTCGTAGACGTCGAGCCATTGTCCCGATTCTGGGTCGCGAAACTCGCCTGCGATGTAATTCTGGATCAGCTGCATGGTTCGATAGTTTACAGCGTCGGGAGCCGGCCGCCATCGACGGGCAGGTTGATGCCCGTGATGTACGCTGCTGCGGGCGAGGCCAGGAACGCGACCGCCGCGGCGATCTCTTCCGCCCGGCCCAGTCGCCCGGCGGGGATCGAAGCGATCGCATCCGAGGTCACCTGATCAACGCTCTGGCCCAGTTTCTCGGCCTTGCCCGCAAAGAGCTGGCTCAGTCTGGCGGTGTCCGTGAAGCCGGGCAGGACGTTGTTGACGGTGATGTTGTCCGGCGCGAGCTCGGTTGCGATTGATTTCGCCCAGCTGGCGACCGCGCCCCGGATCGTGTTCGAGACGCCCAGGCCCGGGATCGGGGCCTTGACGCTCGTCGAGATGATGTTGATGACGCGGCCGTACTTCGAGGTGCGGAAGCCCGGCACGAGCAGCTGCACGAGCGTCTGGTTGTTGATCAGGTGCGCCTTGAACGCATCGAGGTACGCCGACGGGTTGGCGTCGATGGCTTTGCCGCCGGAGGGACCGCCCGTGTTGTTGATCAGGATCTGCCAGCGGTGACCCGACGAGATCGCACCGGAGACCGCCGCGGACACGCTCGCGGGTTCGCTGAAGTCCGCCGCGATCCAGTCGTGCGCCTGGTTGTGCTCGCGTGGCAACTCCGCGCAGACCGCCTCAAGCCGGTCGGTGTTGCGAGCCAGCAGCGTCACCTCGGCGCCAAGCTTTGCGAGTTCGACTGCGGAGGCGAGCCCGATGCCCTGTGTCGAGCCGCAAACGAGTGCTCTTTTGCCAACCAGTGAGAGATCCATGCCCGTGCTCCTTGCCCGAGCTTAGGCCGTCAGGGCGGCAAAGAACGCCTTGAGATCTCGGTGCCGATCGATCTCCATGATCATCTCGCCGAGCCTGTCGCAGCGGTCCTGCCCGATCACATCGGAGCCCAGTGCGTCGAACTTCACCTTCACCTCGCCCGGCGTCATCGGGTCGCGGGCGTCGCCCTTGGGAACGTCGACCTGCTGGGTGTGCTTCGTGCCATCGGTCAGCGTGATCGTCACGCGGCTCGGCTGGAACTCGGGGAATCGCGACTCGAACTCTTCGTTGGCCACAACCTTGATCTTATCCATCACGGGGATGAGCTTCGGGTCGCGCACGCGGGCGTCGTCGAACTGCTTGGGAGTCACCTTGCCATCGACCAGCCCGACCGCGAGCGAGTAGGGCAGCGAATGGTCCGCAGTCTCCCGGCTCGTCGGGCGGTATTTCGCGGGGTCGCCCAGAATATCCGCCGCCCGAGCGATGACCTCGACCTTGATCTCGGCGACCGAATCGGGGTCGATCCTGTGGTCGCTGACAATCTTCATCATCGCCGAGAGCGGCGCGTGGCTGAGCGCCTCGATCGGGAATGACTTCATGCCGCAGTCGAGGATGCGGCAGTGATCGCCCTTGGATCTCGGCAGATCCCGCGTGAGTCCTTCGGCGTCAAAGGCACAGGGCTTGCCTTTGTAAACGCTGTGCCCGAAGACGTGAAAGAGACCTTCCTTGCCGTCGAAGATATGCTCTGGCCCCGTAAATCCACGCGCCGCGAGCATCGCGGATTCGAGGCCCATGCGCGTCGCCCACGGGTCGACCGTGTTCTTCATCATCGTCAGCTTGCCCGCTGTCACGGCGCCGAGCGAGCACGTGCGAGCGGCGCTGATACCCGCGGCGCACACCATCTGCTCGGGCGTCAGGCCCAGAACGGCGCCCGCGGCGAACGGAGACGCGAAGCACGTCAGTGTCGCGTGGTGCCAGCCGTACTCCCGCACACCCGGCATCCCGATCTCGACGAGGCGCATCTCGAGTTCGTACGCGATGATCGTGCCCAGGATCAGTTCCTTGCCGCCCAAGCCCCTGTACTCACAGGCGGCGAGCGGGCCGCAGATCAGATCGCTCGGGTGACTCGGGTCGGCCTTCCAGTAGATGTCGTTGAAGTCCATGGCGCGGACCATGTGGTTATTCAGAAACGCCGCATCAACTGGGTTTGTTCGGAACCCGCTCACGAAGCATGTGCATGGACCGGAATTCGACGGCGCCATCTCCTTGTAGTGGTGGAGCAGGATCTCGGCGTCCTCGGTCTGGCTCCCGCCCAGTGCGCAGCCGATCGAGTCGTACCAGAACAGCTTGGCTCGCTCGACCGCCTCGGGTGACAGATCCTCATAGCGAAGCTTCGATGCCCACTCGGCGATGTCGTAGCTGATGAAGCCGTCGGTCTTGAAAGCGCCCATACATGCTCCCCTCGGGTTTAGCCCAGATTCTTCGCGACTTCTTCCGCGACCGCCGTCGTCGAGTCGCCCTTGCCCCGGCCCTTGACGTCGTACGTTGCCACCTTGTTCTCCTCGATCGTCCTTGCGACCGCGGCCTCGAGTCGCTCGGCGAGTTCGGTCTCGTTGAGCCAGTCGAGCATCATCTTGGCCGTCAGGATCATCGCCATCGGGTTGACGATGTTCTGGCCGAAGTACTTGGGCGCCGAGCCGTGCGTGGGCTCGAAGACGGCGTACTTGTCCCCGATGTTCGCCGCGCACGCGAAGCCGAGCCCGCCGACAAGACCGGCGCACAGGTCGCTCACGATATCGCCGAACATATTCTCGGCGACGAGGACGTCGTAATCCTGCGGGTTCTTGATCATCCACATACAGATCGCGTCGATGTTCGCCTCCCAGGCCTCGATGCCCGGGTAGTCCTTGGCGACCTGGCGAAAGACGCGCGTCATCAGCCCGCCCGTCTCGCGGAGCACGTTCGGCTTCTCGACGAGTGTGACGCTCTTGCGCCCGAAGTTCTTGGCATAGTCGAACGCCTGCCGACAGATGCTCTCACAGCCCTGCTTGCTCATCACCCGCGTCGAAACCGCGACGTTCTCGAGGCCCTTCTCGTACCACCGCTTCATCCGGTCCGGGTGCCCGACCTCCGGGTCCGCCATCGCGTCGGCGACCTTCTTGGGCAGCGGGAACCACTCGATCCCGCCGTACATGCCCTCGGTGTTCTCGCGGAACACGACGAGATCGATGTCGTTGCGGTAGTTGAGCGGGTTCCCCGGGTACGCCTTGCAGGGTCGCAGGTTCGTGTGCAGATTAAACACCTGGCGGAGCTTGACGATCGGGCTGAAATAGCTCAGGCCCTTGCCTTGCAGGCTCGGATCGAGCTCGAGCGCCGCCTCTTCGCGCGGCTTGCTGGTGATGGCGCCAAAGAGCGCGCAGTCCGTGTTCTTGAGGATCTCGATCGTGCGGTCAGGCAGCGGGTTGCCCTCCTTGCACCAGAATTCCCAGCCGATGTCGGCGGGGATGTACTCGGCGTCGAGCCGGAGCGCATCGAGCACGATCCGCGTCGCGTCCATCACCTCGACACCCACACCGTCACCCGGCATCCACGCGACTTTGTACCTGGCCATTCCTATCTCCTGATCAGTGAGTGCTTTCCTGTGACCGCGCAAGCTGCCGCGAGACGACCGCCTCGCTCCCGCCGGCGACGACGAGTTCCTGAGCCGTGGTGCTGAGCGATCCGAACGCGTGCACCGACCCCTCGCACGAAATGACGGAACCCTTGAAATCAACGACGATCTCGGGCCCGACGATCGTGCGTGCGTCCTTCTCAACTTGATCAGCGTACCGGCTCGCGAGCTGATCCGTCAGTCCCGGGCAGACCAGCACAATAAAGCCGTTGTTGTACGCGTTTCTGCTGTAGGTCTGGCTTACCGACGCCGCAACGACGAGCCGGATGCCCCTCGATGCCAGCGCCGTGGCGGCCTGCTCGCGAGAAGATCCCGAACCGAAGTTGCTTCCACCCACAATAATGTCGCCCGCCTGCGCCATTTTCTGGAACTGAGGGTCATAGTTGAGCATCGCGTACTGTCCCTGCTCCTGACGCGTGATGTCGTCGCGGTAGGTGACGTCCTTGCCGTAGATCCCGTCGGTGTTGAGGTTGTCCAGCGGCAGATAGAGCGCACGCCCGGCGATGCGCTCGGGGAAGCCTTCCATTATTTCCTGCTCTGTGTGCGGCTTTGACATCGATTCAACAACAACACACGAGCCCTTCGCTTCCGAAGAACCTGCGAACGATTTCGGTGACGCAATGTACCCCCGCAGCGCGGATTCGGCGACGACCGCAGGGCTGGCGAGGTAGCACAGCGCCTCGCGCGATCCCATCCTGCCCTGGAAGTTCCGATTTGTCGCGCTGATGCCGATTTCACCGGGTTCGAGCGTGCCCTCGCCCAGACCGATGCATGCGCCGCAACCGGGGGGCAAAGCTTTGGCACCCGCAGTGACCAGCGTGTCCCAGTAGCCCGCGGCTCGCGCTTGGTCCTCGATCTCGCTCGAAGCCGCGGCGATGTAGAAATCCACACCCTCGGCGACCTTCGCGCGGTCGCCGTGCGCCTTGAATGTCCCCGCGGCCTCGGCGAAATCGCTCAGCCGCGCGTTCACACAGCTCATCAGGTACGCCTTGTTGATCCGCACCTTCTCGCCCTCAATGTCAGCCAGCGACCGCATCACCTTGACCGAGTTCGGGCCGCTCACGTGGGGCGAGACCGTCGCCAGATCGAGCGTCAACACCTTGCTGTAGAACGCTCCCTCGTCGGGCGAGGATTTCTCCCTTGCATCCCACCACGCTGCGACGTCCGCCTCGGTGTAACGCGGCCTCGCGCCGCCCCGCTCGGCGAAGTGCCTCGCTCGGTCGAGCAGATAATCCCGCAGGATCTCATCGAACGGGAACATGCCCACGAGCGTGCCCCACTCGGTCGTCATGTTGCTGATGGTCAGCCGTTCATCCACACTCAAGCTCGCCACGCCTTCGCCATGGAACTCGACCGCGGCGTTGAGCACCTCGTCGTCCCTGAACAGGCCGCAGAGCGTGATGATCACGTCCTTGCCCGTCACTCCCGGGCGCAGGCTTCCGGTCAGCTCGACTCTGACCTGCGGCGGGATCTGCCACCACGTCTGGCCCGTCGCCCAAATCGCCGCGGCGTCCGTGCGCACGACGGGCGTGCCCACCGCGCCAACAGCGCCGTACAGGTTGGAGTGCGAGTCCGATCCCACGATGAGCGCCCCGGGCGTCGCGTAGCCCTCCTCGACCATCACCTGGTGCGCGATGCCCCGGCCCGGCGGGAAGTAGTCGATGCCGTGCTTCCTGGCGAACGACGCGATCTTCGCATATTTGCCGAGATTCTCCGGCGTTTTATTCTGAATGTCGTGGTCCATCGCAAAGACCGGCTGGCGCGGGTCACGCACCATGCCCTGATCACCCGCGATCGAGACAAACTTCGGGATGACCGCGCCCGTGTTGTCGTGCGTCATCACGTGCTTGGGACGGATCGTGACGAAATCACCCGCGTGGACGCGCTGGCCCGGTTTCACTCCCACGGCGTAGCGGTTGACGATCTTCTCGATGGCGGTCTGCGGCATGGCTTGGCCCTATTTCTTCGCGGCCTTCTTGCCGAGGTATTTGGCGATGTCGAAATCCACGAAGTCGGCGTGATGGAAGATGATGCTCTCGATCGTGCGGTCGACCTTGTCGCCCTCGTGGCTGTGCGTGGCGACGATGTGCATGACCTCGGGCGGGATGCCGTGCTTGTAGCAGAGTGCCACGCCGCTGAACGGGTGGCGGAGCATCTCACCGAAGCTGCCCTTGATCACGTTCCCGCTGGCGTCCTTGTCGAACTCCAGCGGCTTGCCCACATCGGCCAGCAGCGAGCCAGCGATCAGGTGGTCGGTGTGGATCGGGATGCGGTCGCCGAAAACATCCTTGAGTACCCCGGCGATCGCGATGCACTGCAGAGCGCAGCTATTGAGGTGCTCGATGTAGCGCAGATCGATGTCGCCCGCCAGTAACGTAAACGGCACGGCCCGCAGCTCGTCGGTCGTCCAGCCCTTGCCGCCGCAACCAACCTCGATCGCCTCGCTCCAGACCGCCGCCACCCGCTCGCGCAGATCGGCGTTCTTGATCTCCATCAGACTCGGGAAAAGCTCGGCGACCTGTTCGACGGTCATTGGCATGTCAGCTTCCTTGTCCTAGAGCGTCCTGTCCGCGGGCCCGTCGTACGTGTGGCTGACCGGGTCGATGCGCCGCATGGGTTTCATGCGGGCTTGCTCCTCGGCGACGTGCGCGACGAGGCCGGGCACGCGGGCGATCATGAAGATGCCGTTCATGATCGCCGGCTCAAAGCCGAGCTGCGCCAGGATCGCGCCCAGCGCGCCGTCCACGTTGATGGGCAGCGGCTTGCCACGCGCCCTGAGCACGCGCTCGACCGCGTGGATGGATTCGATGAGGGGCCCCTGCACACCTGCTTCGTCAGCGAGCGCAAAGAGTCTTGCCGTGCGTGGGTCGGCGGTGTGGATGCGGTGCCCGAGCCCCGCCATTCGTAGACCCTTGGATTTCAGATGGTCGAGATACTTTGCCGCGGCCTCATCGTACTGTTTACTGTTTGCATCGGGGCCCGCGATCTCGGCAATCATGCCCAGATGCCGCGCGCAATCCTCGATTGCCCCGCCGTGGTGCCTGTTGATCGACATGATCCCTGCCGCGACCGACGCGCTCAGTGAAGCTCCCGTGGACGCAACGGTCCTCGCGGCAAGTGCGCTCGGTGGCGTCGCGCCGTGGTCGATCGACGAGACCAGGACCGCGTCCATGAGCCGCCCCACCGCGTCCGTAGGCAGCTCGCCGCGCAGGATCAGGTACACGCTCTGCCCCACACTCACGCGGCCCATGAGCTGTGCGATGTCGTAACCACGCACGGCGACGTGGTTCGGTTCAATCTTCGTGATCGCGGTGGCCCAGGGCTCGCTCATGGTTCAACCAACCGTTTCATCATCGCCTCCACCGCGTCCGGCAGCTCGCCGAAGCTCGTAACCACCGTGGCGCCCGCCTCCCGGAGCGCTCTGACCTTGCACGCGTGCGTGCCCGTGTTGCCCTCGATGATCGCGCCGGCGTGGCTGAAACGTGTCCCCTCTTTCGCGGCCGCCCCGCCGATGTACGCGCACACCGGCTTGGTGACACGCCCCTCGCGGATCAGCCTTGCCAGGTCTTCTTCCTGTGAGCCGCCGATCTCGCCGAAGACCGCGATCGCCCTGGTCTCCGGATCGGCTTCGAACTTGAGCGCGACATCCGGGAATCGCAAACCGAGCACCGAGTCGCCCCCGACGTGGCAGAGCGTGGACATGCCGATGCCCCGTCGGCCGATGTAGTAGCCGCAGCTGCTGGTCATCCCGCCCGAGCGGGAGATGATGCCGACCGGCCCCTTGGGGAACCAGCTCCTGGCGCTCTCGGCCTTGCCCCCGATCATGCCCAGCACGCCGTGACCGGGCGAGAGCACGCCCAGCGTGTTGGGCCCGATGAACTCCGCGCCATGCTGCTTGGCGCACGCGGCGATCTCCATCGCGTCCCACAGCGGCACGCGGTCGGGCACAAGCATCACGAGCTTCACACCCGCCTGGATCGCCTCGATCGCCGCCCCCTTGACGAACCGCGCCGGCACGAACACCACAGACGCGTCGATCGGCCCGGCCTGCTGCATCGCCTCGGCGCAGCTGTCAAAGACGGGCACGCCGAGCACCTCCTCGCCGCCCTTGCCGGGCGTGCAGCCGGCGACAACGTGCGTCCCGAACTCCTTCATGAGCCTCGTCCGGGCCTGCCCCTCACGGCCCGTGATGCCCTGCACCAAGACGCGCGTCGTTGAGTCGATCAGGATCGCCATCAGTCGGCCTCCTCGTCGTCGAGGCCCGGGATCGGCATGTCCACGAACACCACGGGCCTCCCCGCGCGGTGGCACTCGATCTCGCACGCGATCAGCTCCGAGTCCTTCCCGTCCAGCACGTCCATCGGCACCGCGAGCGCCGGTTTACCGCCTTCATCTTTGAAAAGACCGGAGCCGTGCTCCACGACCAGCCGCGTTGCGATTTCGTCGCAAGCACCGACGTCGATCCAAACCCTGCCGCGTGAGAACTCGACGCACAGAGCCCCGGAACTCTCGTCCGCGAACGCCGGCACCCAGCGTGTATAGCCCTCACTCGTCACACCGCTCGCCTCGACGAGCTCTCGGAAGCGAGTGCCACAGAATCTGGGCGTGTCGTCCTTCTTGTAGCCCTCGACCTTTGCGGGCAAGTCCTTGCACGCGTCGGTCAGGATCTCGACGGCCCGGTCTTCCGAGTTCCCGCCCAGACGGATCACCGCGGGGATGTCGAGGTTCACCTCCAGGAACGCCTTGGCGAGCCCGTACGCGGACCAGTACTGCTCCTGGCTCGCAACGCCCGAGCCCGAGCCGAAATAGCCCACGAGCCCGGGCTGGCTCAGGATGACGCGCGCCGCGGCATAGACCTTGGCTGCGCTCGGGTTCCCCGATGTGTCGCAAAAATTGGCGAGCGTAAAGCCCTCGCTCGTGACCGCGTCCATCGACATCATGCTCCCGCCGCCGCCCGCGCCGTGGAAGCCGACCAGCTTCGTGTCGTTCTCCTCATGCGGCAGCCTGGCGAAGTAGAACGTCCCGCGGTGGTCGGCCTGCTCGATGTGGTACGCGATGCGCTCGAGCTGCGTCGGCGGGTGGTCGAGCTCGCGGGCGATCTCGATGCCAAGCTCGGGGTGCCGGAACACCGCGTAGTCGTCGACCGTCATCCGGCAGTCCGCCGCCATCACGCGACCGTCCGATGTCGTGACGAGCGGATTGATCTCCAGCGACCGCGCCTCGATGGATCTGGCCGCCTCAAAGGCTTGCCGCACGGCCCGGGCGATATCCGCCCTTTCTGTGTCTTTCAGGCCCGCTTTCCCAAGAGCCTCGTTGAGCATCGCCTCGTCGGGCCCGGTCGTCACATGCACGGGCAGGCGTGTCACGGCGTCCGCACGCTCCTCGATCCCTGAGCCGCCATCGAACGAGAGCAGCATCACCGGGGCCCGGGCCGCGTCGTCGATCGAGAGCGAAAGAAAGAACTCCCGCTCGATGGGCAGGAGTTCTTCGACGATCAGCTCGGTCACCGGAAAGTTGCCCACGCGGATCGCCAGCATCCGCTCGGCCTCTTTCCGGGCCTCATCGGGCGATTGGACGAGCGCCACACCCCCGATGGCTTTGCGGCCCGTGGTCCAGGCCTGAATCTTGACAACCGCACGCCCACCGAGCTTGGCCGCGGCCTCACGGGCCTCGTCGGGCGTCGACGCGACGAAAAACCGCGGCACCGCGATGCCGTGCGAGGCGAGCACCGATTTGCCCTGGTATTCGTGCAGCCGTGCCAACGGAAAAGCCTCTCTTTCGAGACCATGCTATGTGAGTCACGCCAATCTGTATACGCAGGCTATCGCACGGGCTCACCCCCTGCACAGAAACGAAAGACCCCTCCCGCGAGGGGAGGGGTCTGTTGTGATTCTGGACTCGGTTTGGCCGCTGAGTGCTTACATGCAGCCCGCATTGTAGTTGGCGATCCAGGCCGTGAAGTCGGCGGGGCTCACGCTTCCATCGCCGTTCTGATCGGCGACCGCCGCATTGCCCGCGTTGTAAGCCGCGATCCAGGCCGTAAAGTCGGCCGGGCTCACGCTTCCATCGCCGTTCGTATCGGCCAGGCAGTACCCGCTTGTCGGCACAACGAGGCCCTTGAGCACCACGTCGTCGATGTTCCAGCCGCAGTACGTCACGGACGTGTCCGTCGTGCCCATGATCCAGCGGATCTGAAGGTTGGCGTTCCCGTCGGCCTGGGCCGAGATGTCAAAGCTCTGCGCCTGCCAGCCCGCGTCCGTGAACGAGCCGCTGGTGTGGTCCCAGATCTGCTGCCACGACGATCCGTTGAAGACCTCGATCGAGGCGTGGTCGTAGGTGCTGCTCTCGACACCCAGCCAGCGCTGGAACTCGAGCGTCACATTATTCGAAGCCGAGGCGTCGATCACGCCTGTGGTGAGCGCGTACTGGGGGATGCTGTTGGCATACTCGCCGCTCAGGTTGTACCCGTAGACATTCGAACCCGTGTAGCCCGACGCGGGGTCGCCATCGATCCCCGCCGGCACACCGAAGGCCCACTGGCCCGTCGTCGTCCAACCCGGGTTTGAATCCATGTTGTACGAAGCGATCGTCGCGCTGCCAACGTTGGCGGTCACCAATGCCGGGCCCGATGAGGCGCCGTCGTTGGTCGAGTACTCGAACAGATCTGTGCCCGCGTAGAACTCGTCGGGCCGGTAGGTAACCGCGTTGCCCGGGAGCGTCAACGGCGTACTCGTGATCCTGGCGCCGCCCGGGATGTAAAGGTCGCCGCTTGTCGGGAGCGACTCGATGATGTACGAGAAGGGCCCGTTGACACTCGCGCCATCAAGGGTAATGGTCGAGAACGCGTTGGCCGGGACGTCGACGTTGACGTCGTTGGCCACCGGGAGGCAGCCCCCCGACTGCGAGGCGATCCGGAGCGCCCACGAGTTGAGCACGCCCACATCGCTGTTCGCGTTGTCGCTGACCGTGAGTGTCCAGGTGCCCGTGGCGATCTCGGTCTCGAAATCGGCCAGCGCGCCCGGACCATCGGGAGTGGCGCCGCTGTCATCGTCGTAGGTGACCACAAGGTTGTCCGTCGTCCCGCCCGTGCGGTCATGCAGACGCACCACGGTGCCCGCGGGCGATTCGAGCTCGATAATCAGGTCGCCGATGTAGGTGTGGGTGATGTCAAGCTCCACGTCGATGTCCGCGATGCAGTAGCCATCGGGCACGTCGATCGTGGTCGAGAACGACGAGTTGTCGTTGATCGCGATGCTCGGGCTGTCCTCGTAAAGATAACGCCCGACGTCGAGCGAGACGCCTCGGCTCGTGTCGCCCAGAACGCCCTGAACGTTGTCGAACGCAACATCGCCCGTGTAGAGCCCGTTGGAGAGCGACGCGGCGTTTCCGCCGATGCCCACGGTCACAGCCGCCATATCGCCGACGCCGCTGAGATTCACACTCGTCGGCCCCGCAGAGCCGTTGAGCGTGATCCAGGACTGGCTCGGCGTGACATCAACCGTGACCGGCGTGGGACGCGTGCTGGTGATGGTGTAGAGCTGCGTGCCGCTGAACGGCCCGCCGTTGGGGCCGCCGGTGACCAGGCTGGTCATCGGGCTCACGGTGATGCCCGTCTGCCCGACTTCCAGCGTGCTCAGGAGCGAGACCGTGTGTCCGTTGGTGACATCCTCGAGGCTGATGGTCGTCTCGTAGATCCCGGCTGCCATGCCCGCAGCGCCCGAGAGCGAGGCCGTCACGGATGCATTCCCGCCACCGGCGACCGTGCCCGTGACCGGGCCGGCCGAGCCGTTGAGCAGAACCGTGTGCTCGGCGCCGATATCGATGCTCACCGAGTAATCCGCGGGGCTGCTCGTCGGGTTGGAGATGCTGATCTGGAAGGTCTCATCGTTGAACGGGCCGCCGACGGTGCCGACGTGCGTGATGCTGCCGCTGGGCGCGAATTGCAGCCCGAGCTCGGGGATGAAACTCGCAAAGCTCGTGGCCTTGGTGATCTCCTCCCAGGAAGGGCATCCGGAATCGGGGCAGACGTTGCTGAGCAGACACCCGCCCGGGCCCGAGACGAAGTCGGTATTGCCGCGAACGAGGATGCCCTCGATGACGCCCGTGCTCTGATTGATGACCATCGAGCCCGAGTTGCCGCCGTAAGCGTCGACATTGGCCATGAAGAAGAGATTGGACCCGTTGGCGTCTTTCACCTCGCCGCCGTCGTCGATCTTCTTGGGGAGCACCGCGGGGTGCCCGATCATGACGAGCGGCTCACCAACCGACACCACGCCCGTGCGCCGCACGGGCAGAGGTGTGCGTCCGACCACGGCCCTATCGACCCGGCAGACCGCGTGGTCCGCGCCGCCGCCGAGCGATTGGTTGATCATCTGCGTCAGGAAGTACACGTTGTCGGCGGGGACGATGATCTCGGGGTCGGCCCCGGGCCCGGTGCCCGCTGCCTGCTGATCGAACCCGAAGATGAACGCGATCGATCCGACATCGCCCGCGTTAGCGCAGTGCCCCGCGGTCACGATGATGTCCGTGCCCACAAGGAAGCCCGAGCAGAAGCCGATGCGCATCTGGTTGAAGAAGGGCTCGTTCGTGCACGCGGCCGTCCATCGGGCGGTGTCGAGCGAGAAGGTGCCGTCGCCGTTGTCCGTCAGTTCGGACACATCCACCACCGCGACCGCCGCCTGCGCCAAACCGAGGAGGTACTGGTCGCTGACCTCGTAGACGTCGCGCCGGTCATCGTTGCCATAGACCACGCGGTCCTGGTTACCTGTGAATCGCATCTCGTGGTAGACCTCGCTCACCTGCTCACGCCGAACGTCGACGGGCATCAGGTTTTTGAAGTCCTCTTCCTTGAGCCCCTGCTGTGCAGCGGCCGACCCGGTCAGCGCCACCAGAATGGCAGCGGACAGTGCTTGCTTCTGATTCATGGATAAAAGCCTCTCGATGGATTCGAGGGGTGCGCACGGTGCCCCCCCACACACGAATCCCGAGGCTACCGGATCGCGATAGTCCATACAAGATGACAAGAGCCAACCCGGGCATCCAGACCCGAACGAATGGGGAATCCGTTGCCCCGGATCAGGTCCGATCAGTGGTCGGCGTGGTTGTGACCCGAGTGGTCGTGCTCCGCCCCGCTCTGGGCGTTGGCTTTCTCCCCGTGCACGCCGTGGTTGTGCCCCTCGACGAACCCGAGCAGGATTGCGACCCCAACCCCCACCCCGAGGGCCGTGGTCAAAAGCGCCCGGTGGTGCGAGTGGAATTGCACTTCGGGCATCAGATCCGCAAGAGCCACGCACACGAACGCCCCGGCACAGAATGCCATCGCGACGCCCGCGATCTCGGCCCCGTAGTGCCCGGCGCTCATGAACCCAAGGTACGCCCCCCACGCTGCGAGCGGCGCGACCAATGCGTAGATCAGATTCACACGTCGGCGCCGGACAGGGTTATTCCCCATCGTCGCCGTGATGGCAAGCGCATCGAGCGGCTTGTGGAGCACCACGACCACGAGCACCAGCAGACCGGGCCAGGCCTGCCCGAGGCCGAGCCGGATCGCCGACGCCAGCGCCGCCCCGTCGACGATGCTGTGAAGCGAGAGCCCCGAGAGCAGGGTCACCCAGCGCACACGGCCCGAAGCCGACCCATGGTGATGATGGTGGTGGTGATGTCCGTGATCGTGCGCATGACCGTGGCTGTGCTCTTCCGCGACGGGCAGTTTGATGCCGGGCTCGAGGCTGTGCACGTGGAGAAATCGCATCAAGAGAAACACACCCACAACGCCCAGGAGCATCAGGGTCGCCGCTCGATCGACCGAACCGAGCATGATGATCGAATGCGGCAGGAGATGCAGGATCGCCACACCCAGCATGAGCCCGCTGACAAAGCTGAGCGAGAGCTGCATCCGCAGATGCGTCGCACGGATCGCCCCGGGAATCAGCCCACCGACGAGCGAGGCCCCGATGAGCATCGGCGTTGCGATAAGGAGCATGAGCCAGCCGGGCACAGTCCGTTCCTTTCCCTCGGGAGCGGTGAGGCTAGCCCCACGCCAAAGCGGGTGTCAATCGGCGTCCGACCGCACAGCCCAGAAGCGATACCCGGAGCCGGGCGCCAGATCCTCCGGATGGAGCGACTTGGTCATTTCCCGGGCGCCGCCGCCAAGCTCCACATCCCCGGCGACCGACGCCGGGATCGCCAGGAGCACCATCCCGCCGGGGGTCAGCAGATCGGCGCATGAACCGAGCACATCCTCGAACGCAGTCGAGACCTGCTCCGCCTGAGCCTCGGTGAGCACACAGAGCACCAGATCCCAAGGCGTTTCCATGTCGATCGAGTCGATGATCTCCAGCGTCTCGCCCCTGTGGATCGTCACCCGAGAAAGGTCGACTCTGTTGATGCCGAGGTTTCGGCGGAGCTTGGCCTCGGTGTGCTCGTCGGGCGTGATCGCTGTCAGGCTTCCCGCGACGAGCGCCGCCGATTCGCTCAAACAACCGGGTCTGGCCGAGACATCCAGCACGCGCCTGCCCTCGGCCCGCTTGCGTACCCACTCTCGAGCTTCACGCAGCGCCAGATCGAGCCCGGTCTCATTTGGATCGCCCGGCCTGACCTCGAACAGCGCCCCCCGCTCGCGCACCGTGATCGCCTCCATCGCCCGCTGGTGGCTCTGCCCCGCACCGGCATGCACTACCACGACCGACCCCTCCGGCCAATCGAGCGCCTCCCGAGCGGCGTCCGCGATTTTCTCGAGCCGATTCATTCGGGCGGCGCTGGCCGCGAAGGGCCCGCCAAGGTCCGCCACGCGCAACACATCCCCGAGCCGATCGATCTCGAGCTCGATCCCCGAGAACTCGCCCTCGTACACCCGGTACGCCCAGACGTCGCGGTCACCCTGCCATTTGCGGGTGTGCCTGGCTCGCTTGGCGAGCCCGGACGCGAAAGCGTCGAGGTTGCCCACTTCGCTCCTGGATTCGATCGCCGCGGCGCCCTCGCCCGCAATGTACTGGTAGAACGTGCATTGGATTTTGGCGTTGTAGAGCTTGCGCCGCCGAGTGGCGACGTGCCCGATGCGGTACTCGAACTCCTCGCCTTCCATCAGCATCCCAAGCGACCAGCCCGGCATCCGCGAGAGGACCTCGGGCAGATCCCGCTGGATCGAACGTGAGACATCCTCCTCGCCCACGCGCACGCCGTAGGGCGGGTTCGTGATAATCCAGCCCCGCTCCTGCGTCGCGCGCAGCTCGCGGTAGTCCTGAAGCTCGAACCGCACGAGGTGATCCACGCCCGCGTTCCGCGCGCACTGCCTGGCGTGCCCGATCGCCTGGGGGTTGATGTCATACCCCACGATCGGCGCGAGGCCCTCGTCGCTCACGCCCTTGTCCGCCTCGTTCCGCGCCCGCTGCCAGTGCGCCGCATCGAGCCAGGGCCAGTTCTCCGAGGCGAACGACCGGTGACGCCCGGGCGCTCGGTTGCTGGCGAGCATCGCCGCCTCGATCGGGATCGTCCCGCTGCCGCAGAACGGGTCGATCAGGGGCGTATTGCGGCGCCATCGGCAGATCATCACGAGAGCCGCAGCCAGAGTTTCCTTGAGCTGCCCTGCCTGCGCCCGCTCGCGGTAGCCCCGCTTGTGCAGGCCCGGGCCCGTCGTGTCGAGCGAGACCGTGACCGAGGTGCCCAGGATCGAGACATCCACCGCGACCATCTCGCCCGACTCTTCGAGCTGCCCGCCCTTGCCCGCCAGGGCATCGACGATCGCCCGCTTGACGATTGACTGGGCGGCCCGCTCGCTGTTGATCGGCGAACGCACCACGCTCACCCTGGGCGAGATGCTCGCGCCCTCGGGGATGATCGCTTTCCAGTCGATCGACACGATGCCCTCGTAGAGCGCATCGAACTCGGCCGCCTCGAACCGACCGGCCACCATGAGCACGCGGTCCGAGGCCCGCAGGTGCAGATTCGTCCGCGCAATCGCTTCGGGACCCGCGCGGAAGACAAGCCGCCCGGGCTGGTCGCCCTTGGCCTCGTAGCCGAGCCTCGAGAGCTCCCACTTGACGCTCGCCTCGACGCCGAACGCGGCGGTCGCGATCAATTCGCAGGTTGTGGCTAATCCGTTCATCGGTCCCGCGTCAGCACCGCGTCGGCCAGAAGCGTCAGCACCGACTTGGCCGGGCTCTCGTCGAGCACGTCGAGCGAACGCTTGGCCCGCTCGACGAGCCCCTCGGCGGTCGTGCGTGCGAACTCGAGCGAGCCGGTCCGGCGGAGGGCTTCCAGAACCGGGGCGCCGATGGCAACGCCCCCGCCGAAACGCTCGGAAGAGGCCTCGAGCATCTCGAGCGAGTTTCCCCGCTCGCTCGGAGTTACGCTTGCGAGGTGATGAATCAGCGGCAATGTGAGCTTGCCCTTCTTGAGATCGCGTCCGAGCGTCTTGCCCACGACCTCCTCGGTCCCGAGCAAATCGAGCAGATCGTCCTGCACCTGGAAGGCCGAGCCGATGCAGCGGCCAAACCGATCGAGCGCGTCCTGAACGCCTTCGCTCGCGCCGCCCGCTCGTGCGCCCAGGCGCGTGCACGCACCGACGAGGGCCGCGGTCTTGCCCTCGAGGATCTCGAAGTAGGTCGCCTCGTCGATCGAGAGGTTGTCGCGGTTCTGGAGTTGGAGGAGTTCGCCCTCGCAGAGCTCCATGCTGACCTTGCCGATGAGCCTGGAAGGCTCCGGGTCCGGGAGGCTCGCGCAGAGCCGGAACGAGGCCGCGATCAGATAGTCACCCAGGAGCACCGCGGATTCGTTGCCCGCACGGTCGTTGATGGTCTGCGCCCGCCTGCGGATGACCGTCTCGTCCAGGACATCGTCGTGGACGAGGGTCGCCATGTGGACCATCTCGACGACCGCCGCGAGCCTGAGCAGGTCGCCCGCAGCCGGCGAGTCGGTCGAACTCCCCGTCGCAGCGCCGGCGGTGAGCACGAGAATCGGTCGGAGCATCTTGCCCCGGAAACGCTCGACATGCTGACAGAGCGCCGCGACGGAAGGGACCTGAGAAGCCAGCGCCCGCTCGATCTCATCGGAAACATCGGACAGGCCCGAGAGGACCCAGCCCTGTATCTGGCTCAGCTCGGGCGGGATGTCCAGGACACCCTTCATCGCGCCTGCTTCCCGTTCTTGCCGGCGGACGTAGATCGCTTCTTTTTCTGCGACACGATGTAGCAGATAAAAGCGGGGTCAGCCTCGCCCTGCATCGTGGGCGTGAACTCGCCGTTGCCCTCTTCCTCGTCCTCGGGGTCGGTGCCTTCCCAGTACACCGTCACGTCCTCGAAACCCGCCTCGCTCAGCAGCTCGCGGATCTCGGGGAGCGTCCAGAGACGCCACTCGTAGATGAAGGCGTCGCGCATCTCCGTGCCGTCGGGGAACTTGAAGTGGATCCGGCACTCCATGTCGCCCGTGATCGGGTTGTACTTGTTCTGATCCCAGACGTAGGTGAAGTGCTTGTTGATTTTGCGGACTTCTTCCTGCTCGAGCATGGTGTCCGAGCCGCCGTAGAAGTCGCAGACGAAGATGCCGTCGTCGTCGAGCGATTCGAGCACCGACTCGAAGTAGTCGCGCAGCCCCTGCCGGGTCTGGAAGATCCAGTAGCTGAAGTTCATCGCCAGGACGACATCCACGCCCATGCCCTTTGGACCGGTTTTGCGGACGTCCTTCTGAAGGAGCGTGACACGCTGCTGAGCCTTGGGATCCAGCGGCAAGATGTTCCGCTCCCGCCCCCAATCCAGGGTCGGGCCGTCGAGATCCACACCGATGGATCTGTTCGTCTCGCGTCTTTTGACCCATTCGCACGCCGAGGCGGCGGTGCCGCAGAAGTCCTCGCGGAGCGTCTGTGCGGGCTTGCCCCTCAGAGCGGTGTAGGTGGCGTCGATGAAATCGATCTCGGCCTCGACGTTCTGGACGGAGAGCTGGTAGAGCTCGTGGCGGTCGGCGGTCCGGGCGGTGTATTTCACGGACTTCTGACGTTTGGCGGGTTTGCGCGGCTTGGTCGCGGTACTCATGGGCTGAGTCTAGGCCCCGCTGCCCCCAAACTCGCGATCCCGATGGAGGGCCCTTGCATACAGGCCGATCTATACTGCGGGGCTCGGCCGATCGGGCCGGGCACGAATCAGGGTCATCAACCTCCACAGGGAGAACGACAGAGATGAAGCTCACCATGGTCGGCACGGGGTACGTCGGACTCGTCACGGGTGTCTGCTTTGCCGAGACCGGCAACGACGTCACCTGCCTGGACGTTGACCAGCGCAAGATCGACAAACTCAAGCAGAACATCTGCCCCATCTACGAGCCCGGGCTCACCGAGATGATGGAACGCAACTACAAGTCGGGCCGCCTGACCTACACCCTCGACAAGAACGCAGCCTACAAGGACGCCGAGATGATCTTCATCTGCGTCGGCACCCCCTCCGACGAGAAGGGCCACACGGACCTCAAGTACATCGACTCCGCCGCCGACGACATCGCCTCGGTCATCAAGGAACTTGGTCCGAACCAGAAACCCAAGGTCGTGGTTGTCAAATCGACCGTCCCCGTGGGCACGACGTTCTACGTCCGCGACCGCATCCGCGAGAAGGTCGGCCCGGACATCCCATTCTCGGTCGCCGACAACCCCGAGTTCCTGAAGGAAGGCGATGCGATCATCGACTTCATGAAGCCCGACCGCGTGGTTGTGGGCGTCGAGGACGAGAAGACGGGCGAGAAATTCAAGGATCTCTACGACCCGTTCGTCCGCAACGGGCACCCCATCTACCTCATGGACGTGCCCAGCGCCGAGATGGTCAAGTACGCCGCCAACAACTTCCTCGCCACCAAGATCAGCTTCATCAACGAGATGGCCAACCTCTGCGAGGCCTACGGCGCCGACATCAACCGCGTCCGTGAGGGCATGTGCTCCGACAAACGCGTCGGCCACCACTTCCTCTACCCGGGCCTGGGCTACGGCGGCTCCTGCTTCCCCAAGGACACGCTCGCCTGCATCATGATGGGCGACAAGGCCGGCGTCACCACACAGCTCTCAAACGCCGTCCACGGCACCAACCAGCGCCAGCGCAACCTCTTCTTCAAGAAAATCATCAAGCACTTCGGCGGCGAGATGGGCCTCTCGGGCAAAACCTTCGCCTTCTGGGGCCTGGCCTTCAAGCCCCGCACCGACGACATCCGCGAGGCCCCCGCCCTCTCGCTCGTCCGCAAGGCCCTGGGCTACGGCGTGACCTGCAAGGGCTTTGACCCGGTGGCCATGGAGAACGTCGCCGCCGAAATGGGCAGCACCATCAGCCTGCACGAGGACATCTACGAGACCGCCAAGGGAGCCGACGCCCTGATCATCTCGACCGACTGGGACGAGTTCAAGACGCCCGACTTCGAGAAGCTGGCGTCCGTGATGAACGGCAAGGTCATCTTTGACGGCCGGAACCTCTACCGCCGCCAGCAGATGGGCCAGCTCGGGTTCCACTACTACTCGGTGGGCCGCCAGCCGGTCGTGCCCAGCTGAGAATTGACAGGATCCGAATCTGCGAAAGCCCCTCGCCATGCGGGGGGCTTTTCTTTGCTCCCTCTCCCCGCTAGGGAGAGGGCCGGGGAGAGGGGCTCGTGTGCGTCCACCCGGCGAACTAGAATCCACCCATGGCGCCACGCATCTTCCGTTTCTACCAACGCCACCGCATCGTCAATGTCAATCTCAACATCATCGGTGCGGGCCTGCTGGCGGTCGCCATCGCCAAGTACCCCGTCCACTGGCTGAGCCTCACCATTGGCGAAGAGCAGAAGTTCATCAACTCCATCGTCGCGGCGATCGTCGACGGGATCGTGGACATCGGGCTCTACTTCGTCCTTCACTGGGTCGCCAACCACTGGGGGCCCATCAAGCACGAACGCAAGGCCAAGGCCAAGCACGACGACAACGGCAATCCAATCGAGAAGTCGGCTTCCTTCTGGCGCGAGGCCAGCCTCGTCCAGTTCGAGCGCCTCACGCTCACACCCGTCTTCTATGTCTTCGCCATCGGGGGCATGTGGGGGCTCCAGCACTACGGCCTCCGCGCGAGCTGGGCCTTCGTCCTCTCCTTCTCGGTCGGCCTCATCGTCACGCGCATCATGCACACCTGGTGGTCGCTCCGCACAGGGCGATTCGAGCCCCTGCCCATCTTCAACGGCAAAGCAAGAGCCGCCGCCAAAGCCAACGACAACTCCGACGCGGCATGAATCCATATCTGCACGAGCCGCGACCGTGAGGGAGCGGTCTTTCCATTCCCCAACCCGCTCCCTCACGGTCGCGGCTCGTTTGTGTATCCTCCCCACCATGTGCGGCATCGCAGGCATCATCCGAATCCACGACCCCAAAGATGGTCCCGCGCCCCCCCACCTCGAATCCATCCCCGAGTCCTGGCTGGACACCCTCGACGAATCTATCAAGCACCGAGGCCCCGACGGCGCGGGCCGATTCCGCGACCGGGCCACACGCGACGATGGCATCGTGGTCGATGTCGCCCTCGTCCACCGACGCCTCAGCATCCTCGACCACGCCGGCGGCCACCAGCCCATGGTCCACGACGGCCACCGCCTCCGCCCCGACCTCACCTACCAGCCCGGCGAAACCCCCAAACTCGCCCACGAACTCGAACCCCACAAACCCCTCGTCGCCCTCGCCTTCAACGGCTGCATCTACAACCACCGCGACCTCCGCAAAGAACTCGAAGCCAAAGGCCACGCCTTCGAGACGGACCACTCCGACACGGAGGTGCTGGTGCATGGGTGGAGGGAGTGGGATCTCAATGTCCTACTCCACTTGGATTCCATGCACGCCTTCATCGCATGGGATCGCGCAACCGGCCGCCTCGCGTCCAGCCGAGACCTCACAGGTGAGAAGCCGCTCGTCTACAACCCACTCGGCAGGCACGCGTATGCGCTGACCTCCGCAGCGCGAGCACTCACTACGATCGACCCCGGCTCCATCTGGACGGATAGGCCCTCAATGATGGGCTTAGCTGTCCCGAGATGGTGCCACTCGGGCGCTGAACTCGCACTTCCACTCCGCTTCTGCCTGCCTCATCTCACTCGCTTCGCAGATTTCACGCCCGCAGACGATGCTGAGCCAGAAGTTCACCTCGACCTCCCCGATCGCAGCCGAACGGTTCCGCTCAACCTCAGCGAGTGGCACCAACTCCTGACCAATGCCGTCACTTCCCGCCTCGAAGCCGACGCCCCCCTCGGCCTCTTCCTCTCCGGCGGCCTCGACTCCGCCCTCATCGCCGCCATCGCCAAACAGCACCGCCCAGACATCAAGACCTTCACCGTCCGAATGCCGCCCACCACGAGCGGAGCCCGCCTCGACGAGTCCGAAGCCGCCGCCGAGACCGCACGCCACCTCGGCACCGACCACCACACCCTCGACTGCAACCCCGATCCCGCCTCCGACCTCGTCCACCTCATCCAACAGCTCGGCCTGCCCCTCGGCGACAGCTCTCTGCTCCCGACGTACTGGGTCAGCAAGACCGCGCGCGAGCACGTCAAGGTCGCCCTCGCCGGCGACGGGGGAGACGAGCTCTTCGGCGGCTACCGCAGGCACACCATCGCGCCCACACTCAACCGCTACCGCCACCTCCTCCGCCTCATCCCGACGCGCCTCCTGAACCAGCGCGCCCCCGGCTCACGCGGGACATACCTCGCAAGGCTCGCAATCGCCGCCCGCGCGGGAGGCTACCCGGAACTGCTCGCCATTTTCCAGACGCCCGATCTCCGCAGACTCATTGCATCAACCGACGGCGAACGAGTCGGCAGCGACATCTTCGAGAAGATCGACGACCCGCTCCGCTATGACTTCGACCACTACCTCCCCGATGACCTGCTCCGTAAAACCGACACCGCCTCGATGGCCGTTGCCCTCGAGGTCCGGGCGCCGTTCCTCGCGCGTGAACTCGTCGAGACCGCCCTACGCACGCCGCTGGATGTGCTGATGCCGAGCGGCGAGCGCAAAGGCCTCCTCAAACAAATCGCCCGCAAGTACCTGCCCGATTCGATCGTTGACCGTCCGAAGCAGGGCTTTGCCATCCCGATCGGCGAGTGGTTCCGCTCGGACTTCGGCTCCATGCGCACGCTGCTCCACGACCACCTCGAATCCACCGACCCCTTCCCGGGGCTCGCCGAGGCGGGTGTCAACATCAACATGGATTTCGTGCGCCGGATGCTCCGCGAGCACGACGCGGCGGGCGAACGATCCATCAACCCCTGGCACGGCCGCGACCACTCGCAACGGCTCTACATGCTCATGGTCCTCTCCATCTGGGCCAAGTGGCTCCAGTCAATCCGCTAAGATGCACCCATGAACGCACTCGAAAAACTCCGCCAGGTCGCCGAGGACATCCGCGCCAATAAAGACCCGCTGAAACTCCAGTCCCACTGGGACCTCGCGGTGCGCCTGATCTCACGGTTCCCGGTCGATCAGAACGCCGCGATGGTGGCGTACAAGGCCAATGACTTTGCGGCCTTCGACACCCTCGTCCAATCACTCGAAGCGCCCAAGCCCAAAGCCGAGCCCAAGGACGAGGGCCCGGTCGAGGTGACGCACGAGATGCGCGAGGCGCTCAAGGCCTTCCGCAAGCGGCTCAAGCTCACGCGGCTCGACGACGAATCACGCCTGGGCAACCGCCAGATGACGGGCGGTCTCAAGTCCGAGGTCGACGCGATCATCCCGCCGAGCGAGTACACGCCGGCGGTCTGGAAATCGCTCGTCCGCGCGGGCGTGCTGACGGACATGGGCCAGGGTTTCTATATGCTCGTGCCGGGCGCGGTGCTCTGACGCCTGCGGTTCCGGCGAAGCTGGCTCCGATCGATGAGCCAGCCGAAGTAGGTGTGCGCGAACCGCACGAACCTGGCATGCCCCGTCACGACAACAAGCCGCTTGTCTTTCTCGATCGCCCGCACCGTGCGACGGGCGACGAGTTCGGGCGTCGCGGTCAGGCTCGGGTGGTACACGCGTTTGCTCGAACTCCGTCCCTCGGCCCGGGCGCTCGTGTACAGATTCGTCCGCACGAGCCCCGGGCAGATGACCGAGACCCCGATCGCGGGCGAGAGCTCCGCCCGCAGCGCGAGGCTGAACCCGATAAGCCCGTACTTGCTCGTGCAGTACGCCGCCATGTTGCGCTTGGGCGTGAGCCCGAGCATGCTCGAGATATTGACGATGTGCGCCCCGCTCGACCGGCGCAGAGCGGGCAATAACCCGTACACGAGCCGCGCCGGCGCGTCGAGGTTGATCCGCATGAGCCGGTCCCACTCCTCGATCGGCATCTTCTCGAACGGATCGAACCAGAGCCGACCCGCGTTGTTAATGAGCAGATCGATCGGCCCGCCCTCTCTGGCGAACCGCCCGGCGAGCACGTCCACCTCGTCGAGGTCCGCAAGATCAAGGACATGCACGCCGAGCACGCTCGGTCCTAATTCATCGCACACGCGGTGCAGCCCGGGCTCATTGATATCAACAAGCTCGAGCTCGCAGCCCCGTCTGGCCAGCTCCCGCGCGATCGCCAGGCCGATCCCCGAGGCGGCCCCGGTCACCAGGGCGCGTTTGCCCGCCAGAGGCCCCATCACTTCGGTTCGACCGCCCGGTACGCATCGATCACCGCCTGCTCGCCCGGGGCGTCGGGCTTGCTGTTGCCGTGCTCCATGCCGTAAATGCCCGTGAACCCCTTGCTCTTGATATGCGCAAAGACCTTGGCGAAGTTCACCTCGCCCGTCGTCGGCTCGTTGCGTCCGGGGTTGTCGCCGATCTGGAAGTACGCGATCTCGTCCCACGCGCGATCGATGTTGGGGATCAGGTTCCCCTCGGTCACCTGCTGGTGGTACAGATCGCACAGGATCTTGCAGCTCGGCGAATTCACCGCGCGACAGATCTCGTACCCATGCGACATCTTCGCAAGAAGCATGCTCGGATGGTCCCGCGGGTTGAGCGGTTCGAGCACCATGACCAAGCCATGAGGCTCAAGAATCTGGGCGCCCCGGCGGAGCTGCTCCACCGCGTACGCGGTCTGGTATTCGATGTCGATGCGCGGGTGCCTTGTGCCCGGAACAACCGTCATCCACTTCGCGTTCACGCGCTTGGCAACCTCGACCGCGTTCTCGCACGCCTTGGCGAAGTTGTCCGAGTCTTCCTGCTTGCCCTGGCTGAACGTAGGCCCCCAGGCCGAGTCCGGGTTGAGCACGAACACGCCCATCGTCATCCCGAGACGCTGCATGGTCTCGGCGATCCGCTGCTGCTCCTCGGTGCTCCGACCGCCCATGCCGTTATCTTCCCAGGCCGTAAAGCCCTGACTCGCGGCGAACTCGAGCTGCGCCACCGGATCGTCGCCCGCGTGGTGCCTGAACATGCCAAAGTGCGGCGCAAAGTGCACCGAGAATTTTTCTTCGTTGTTTGTCATCGCAGCCGAGACCTTGAGCGCCGAAGCCGAGGCTACCGCCCCGCCCGCAGCCGCCAGAAATGTGCGTCGGTCCATGGACAGAACTCCTTCTCAGATCAGAGGCGTCTCGCCCGGGGTGGGCACGGGCCGGACCGGCAGGTCGCCGAAAGCGTACGACGCGGGCGACAGATTCAGCTGCGAGTTCATCGCCTGCTCCCATGTGACCTGCTTGCCGGTGTAGGTGCTCATGCGGCCCATGATCGCCGTCAGCGTGCTCTCGGCGACGCGGCGGGCCTCGTTCAGGTACTTCCCCTCGCCCGTGATCGACGCAACAAGGTCCGTGTGTTCCTGCTCGTACGGGTTGCGGTTATCCGCATCGAAGCGCCAGTTGCTGGCCCCCTCGATCACCGCATAACCCGGACGCGAGACGCTCGTGCCCTTCGTGCCGCGGAGCACTTCCTCGACCCGTCCCGCGCAGCCGTCGATCTGCCGGCACATGCTCATGCAGCTCGACCCGTCGGCGTACTCGAACTCGATCGCAAAGTGATCGAAGATGTTGCCGTACTTCTCCGCCGTCCGCACCTGCCGCCCGCCCATGCCGGTCGCCTTGACGGGCGGGCCGCCCTTGGCCCAGTTGACGACGTCGATGTTGTGGATGTGCTGCTCGCAGATGTGGTCGCCCGAGAGCCAGCAGAAATACAGCCAGTTCCGGCACTGCCACTCCATGTCCGTGTACTCGGGCTTGCGGTCGTGGACCCAGAGCCCGCCCTGGTTCCAGTAGCACTGCGCCCCGACGATGTCGCCGAGTTCGCCGTTCTGCACCCGCTCCATGAGCGCCAGGTACGACGCCTCGTGGCGGCGCTGCGTGCCCGCGACCACGCTGAGCTTCTGCGCCTTGGCCCGCTCCCCCGCCTCGATCACCGTGCGGATGCCCTGCGGGTCCACGGCGACGGGCTTCTCCATGAACACGTGCTTGCCCGCGTCGATCGCGGCCTTGAAATGGATCGGCCTGAATCCCGGCGGCGTGGCGAGAATGACGTAATCGATGTCCTTCAGTGCCACGAGCTTCTGGTACGCATCAAAGCCCGTAAAGCAGTGCGCCTCGTCGATCGCCACGCGCTGGCTGGCATCCTCGCGGCCTTCGAGATAACCGCGCGAGCCGTCCAAGCGGTCCTCAAACAGATCAGCGAGCGCGACGATCTTCACCGAAGGGTGCGCATCGATCGCGTTCGCCGCGGCTCCCGTGCCGCGCCCGCCGCAGCCGATCACGCCCACCCGGATCTCGCCGCTGCCGCGACGCACCGCGCTGGCCGCGAACGCCGGCGAGATGAGTGACCCGACCCCAAGAGCCGCCCCGGCCTTGACCACATCTCGCCTGTTCCAGTTCTTCGTCATCTCACGCTCCCTCAAAGTTGAGCACCCGATCCATCCGCGATGCGATCTCGGCCAATCGATCCGCCCCGCCGCCCCCGACCTCCGCCGAGGCCCACCCACGATACCCGATCCGGACCAACGCCTCGCAGACCGCTGGCCAGTCGCAATCGTCCTCGCCGATCTCGACGCCGAACCCCTTCCAGAGCCCCTCGTTGTCACGCTTGCTTCGGCTAAACCCCTTCATATCCATCTTGAGCATCCGAGGGCCGAGCACGTCGATCCACTGCTCGGGCCAGGCATAGTTGATGATGTTGCCCACATCGAAGTACCAGCCCACGTTCGGGCTCTCGAACTCGTCGACGTACCGCGCCGCCTCGAGCGGGCTGAGCAGGAAGTTGTTCCACACGTTCTCGAACGCGATCGCGACGCCAAGCCCCTCCGCCATCGGCACGAGCCTCCCGATCTCCTTCTGGCTCAACTTGTACGCATCGGCGTAGCTCATCCCCTTGCGCACGACCGCGGGCACCACGAGCACGGTCGAGCCGCCGACTTTCTTGCAGTCGCGGAGCGCCGTCTCCAAAGCCGCCCGCCCCTCGGCCCGCACGCTCTCGTCGGGATGATTGAACGGCTTGCCCCAGTGCGCCGAGTCCACCACGCCCGGGATACGAATACCCACCGCGTCGCGGGCCTCGATGACCTCATCAAGATCAAGATCGCTCGGGCTGTCGAGCTCGACGCCGTCGAAGCCCGCGGCCTTGGCAAACTCGAACTTCTCGCGCACCGATTCGCCCGCGCCGATCATTCCGAACTTCAGTGACTTCAAAACTCTCGGACCCGACCCCGCCGAATTGGCCCGCCAATGCTCGGGCTGCGCCAAAGACCGGCCCGCATGCACGGCAACACCCGCCGCCGCCGCGCTCAGCAAAAACGACCTGCGATCGATCGACATGATCACCCTCCTTACGCGAGCTTCGTCACGCCCGGCACCGCGATGCTGGGCCTCGGACGATCACCCAATCCGAACGGCTCGGGGTTCAGGTTCTCGGTGCTCGCCATCGCCTGCTGCCAGGTCACGACCTCGCCCGTGTACGCCGCCATGCGGGCCATGATCGCCATGAGCGTGGTGTGCGACATCCGCACACCGTCGTTGACAGGCCGACCGGCGCGAATGCCCGCAAAGAGCTCGTCGTGCTCCTCCTGGTACATGTCGTTGCCCGGCGCCTCGCCCCGCCAAGGGGTCTCGCCCTCGATGAAGTGCTGGCCCGACCAGGGCTGCATCGTGCATCGGCCCTTGCTCCCAAGGAAGTACCCCGAGTTGTCTGATGGTGTGTTGGGCCAGTGCCTGCACATGTGGTACGCCCGCTGGCCGCCGGCGTACTCGTACGTCACGCTGAAGTGGTCGAACACGTTGCCCGTCTCGGGCACGTCGGGCCGAACCTGCCGGCCCCCCACCGCCCAGCATTTCACGGGCGGCTCGTCCTTCATCGCCCACGCCACCCAGTCGATCGCGTGCACCGCCTGCTCGGCGATGTGATCGCCCGACAAGGGCGTGAAGTACTGCCAGTTGCGCAGCTGGAACTCCGTCTCGCTCCACGCGTCCTGCATCGGGTTGGGCCTGACCCACCCCGTCGTGTTGTACGTCGTCTGGATCGTGTGCAGATCACCGATCCCGCCCGCGTGGAGCCTGGCCATCGTCTCGCGGCACTGGTTCTGGTACCGCCAGCAGAAACCCGACATGAGCCCGAGCCCCTTCTCCTTGGCGAGCCGAGCCGATTCGAGCACGCTCCGCACGCCCGGCGCATCAACCGCGACCGGCTTCTCGCAGAACACGTGCCTGCCCGACGCGATCGCAGCCGCCAGGTGCTCTGGCCTGAACGCGGGAGGCGTTGTCAACAGCACCACATCGCAGTTCTCGATGACCTTGTGGTACGCGTCGAACCCGCCGAAGCGTCGCTCCTCGGGCACTTGGATCCGATCGGCCCACACGTCTTGGCCGTCCTGCTCGGCGAGCTCGTCGAGCCCCGCCTGAACATTCTTCAGACTCGGCTCGATCCGCGCCGCAAACGCATCGCCCGCCGCCCACAGCACCGCGTACGGGTCGGCCTTGATCGCCTGGAGCATCGCCCCCGTCCCGCGCCCGCCGCAGCCGACAACACCGACCTTGATCGTCTCATCCTTGCGTCCAGCCATCGAAGCCAGCGCCGCGGGCGCAACAAGACCCGCCGCCCCGACCGCAGCGGAGGCCTTGACAAACTCGCGCCGGCTCAGGATTTCACTCGGACTCATCGCCTGCTCCTTCTTCATCGATCGGCACGACAAACCGAAACCCCACCCAACTGCAATCCGCGAGCCACCAGCGGCTCTTGGGGATCTGCGGGTCGCTCGCGTTCCAGTTCGAGGCCTGCTGCATCTGCGACGCCGGCGTGCACTCGGCTTCGGGCTGCTTGTAGCTCCCGCCCATCGCGATAGGACGCTTCTCGTCCGTCTCCACCCACTCGGCGACATTGCCCAGCGTGTCGTAGAGCCCCAACGCGTTCGCATCGAGCGACTTCACCGGGTGCGTCGTGAACTCCGCGTTCTCCTTGTGCCACGACGCGCCGCCCGGCGCCGATGCGAGGTGCACCCACTCCGCCCTGGTCGGGAGTCGGCTCTCGATCCCCGTGTGCTCGCCGAGCCAGTCGCAGAACGACCGCGCCGCGTGGATGGTCATCCCCATCGCCGGGTACCCGTCGTGCCCGAGCCCGCGGTCGGGCGGCACATAAGGCTTGCTGGGCCTGGTCACCGCGTCGGCGCCCTTGCCGATCGACTCACGCTCCGCCTCGGGCCGCTCGAGCTGGTACAGATAGATGTCGTACAGATCCCACATCACCTCCGTCGGCAGGACCCACATCGCGGGCACCTCGTGTGCTTCGCCGTCGATCTCGACCGTTCCCGCGGGCACCCGAACCAGATCGAAGCCGACGGAAGTCCCCGGGATGGAAACCGTTCTCGTCTCATGCTCGGTCTCGACCGCCTGACCCAAAGCCGGCAGAGCCAGAGCCCCTAGGCTGAACCCGATGAGACCGATCACGCAACTGGCTCTGTGTCTATTCACGCTCAATGTGCTCCTGGTCGGCTGCCAGACCGATCCGAACGGGCCCCTGCCCCCCAGAGCCGACCACGCTGAGCCTACCGCGATCCGCTTCGAAGACGCAAGGCACAGCATGGGCGGCATGGCCAGAATCGTGGTCTACGCACCGGACCAAAGTCATGCCTCGCTCGCGACACTCGCCGCCTCCAAGGAGATCGCTCGGCAGGAACAGATCCTCAGCGACTACAAGAGCGACAGTGAGTCCCGCCTCCTCGTCGAGCAAACACCCAACGAATGGCACGACGCGAGCCCCGATCTCGTCGAGATCCTCGCTCGCTCACGCGAAGTCTGGCGCGCCTCAGGCGGCGCGTTCGACCCCACCGTCGGCCCGATCACGGCGCTCTGGCGCCCGGCGTTCAAACAAGCGGAACGCCCAGATGCGGATGCCCTCGGCCACGCGCTCGAACGCGTCGGTATGAACTTGCTCGAAATTGACACCGAAGACAACCGCATCCGATTCGCGAAAGATGGCATGCGCCTCGACTTCGGGGGCATCGGCAAGGGCTACGCCGCCCAGAAGGCGCTCGACGTCCTGCGCGAGCACGGCTGCCCGAGCGCCCTCGTCGATCTCGGGGGCGATCTCGCACTCGGCGACCCACCCCCGGGCGCCGAGGGCTGGCGCATCGCCATCGACAACGGGCTCGATCTGCCCCACGAGGTCACGCTCGCCAACGTCGGTGTCGCCACATCGGGCGACCTCTATCGGCACGTCGAGATCGACGGCGTCCGCTACTCCCACATCGTCGACCCAATGACTGGCCTCGGGCTCACCCGACGCGTCGCGGTCACCGTCATCGCCCCAGACCCCTGGCTCGCAGACGCACTCGCCAGCGCGGTCAGTCTGCTCGGCGAGCAGAACTCCAAAGCACTTCTGGAGGCGTACCCGAGCGTCACAGTCTTCGTCAGCGAGGCCGAGGAAACACCTCTGGAAACTCCAGATGCCAGTGAAAGAACCGGTACCGAGCCCTGAGCCGCTCGATCTCGTCTCGCATCCAGACAGGCAGTTTGTCGGGCTCCGTGCGCACAAGATCGAACCACCGCTGCGTGATCGCGTCCCACTCACCCGGGCATCCCTCGACGGCTCCGGGCTCACTTGTGTCGTGACGACGCCAGACGAATGCCGCGCACCACGCGTCCGCCGAGAGCTGCGGATCGGGATCGTCGAACGCCGACCGATCAATCGTTGATCGCCGACGCTCTTTCGTGTTCCGCCGCTTGTACCAGCTCATCGCAGCGGGCAGATCACCTTCGCGCACCACAAACGCCCGGCCCGGGATGCCCGCCTCGATCATCTCGGGCCTCGCGCCGACGATCGCGTTGCCCACCCTGATGCGTTTCGCCAGATGCTCGAACATCGCGCGGGGCTCGCTCGTCAGGCACGCCAGAACCGCTCGGCAGAGCAGTGCCGCCGTCGGATCGATGTCCACGCCATACAGACAATCTCGCACGATCGAGTCCACCGTTCCCGCGGGATCACCCGAGAGCTCCGCGAGCTGGCGCGCCGAGCCGACCAGGAATGCCCCCACCCCGACCGCCGAGTCGCACACCCGGCGCTCATGCACGGGCTTCGCCGCCTCGCCCGAAGGCGCGCCGAGCACTTTCTCCACGAGATGATCCACGAGCGACCGGGGCGTGTAGAAGGACCCGAGCCGGCGCCGATCCTCAGCGGGCTCGAAGTGGACCTCGCCATCGACAAGCACGGGCCGCTCCGCCAGGAGCCGCTGGTACGTCTGGGCGTACCACCGCATGCTCTCGGCCCGCTCGCCGAGGAATTCAAAGCCCCGCTCGGCTCCATCCAGATGAGCCTCGATCACCCACTCGTACGCCCGGGCGTACACCTCGTCTCGCCCGAGGAGGCCCAGTGTCTCGAGGACCACGCCACGCACGATCTCCCGCACTATCTGCGTGCATCCGTCGAGCGGGTTCGCGGGGGATCGGGCCATCGTCAGGTGTAGTATTGCCGAGAGTAAGGAGGCTCCACCGGAAATGACCACCCAGGCCCAAATGCCCCCCAAGACGCTCGATGCCGTCGTGATCCGGTTCTGCGGCGACTCTGGCGACGGCATGCAGCTCGCCGGCGGCGAATTCACCACCACCTCCGCCATCTTCGGCAACGATATCGCCACCTTCCCCGACTTCCCTGCCGAGATCCGCGCCCCCAGGGGCACGACCTTCGGCGTCTCGGGCTTCCAGCTCCAGTTCGCCTCGCACGAGGTCTTCACACCGGGCGACCGCGTCAACGCCCTTTTCGCGATGAACCCCGCCGGATTTAAGACCAACATCGAAGACGTCGAGGTCGGCGGGCTCGTCATCGTCAACGAGGACGAGTTCAACGAGGTCAACCTCCGCAAGTGCGGCTACCCCGAGGGCTACAACCCACTCAATGACGATCAGATCACGAGCGCCCGCCACATCGTCCGCGTCCCGATGAGCCGGATGACCCGCGAGGCACTCGCGGACACCGGGCTTGGGGCCAAGGACGCCGACCGCTGCCGCAACATGTTCGCGTTGGGCGTCGCGTACTGGGTCTACCAGCGCCCGCTTGATGCGACGCTGCGCCACATCGAGACCGAGTACGGCATCAAGAAGGGACGCCCCGAGATCGCCGAGGCGAACTCCATCGTCCTCAAAGCCGGCTACCACTTCGGTGAGACGGCCGAGCTGCTCGCGGTCAAGTACGTCGTCCCACCCGCGAAACTCAAGCCCGGCAAGTACCGGCGCATCGACGGGAACAGCGCGACGGCTCTGGGCTTCGCAGCTGCGGCTCAGAAGGCGGGCAAGCAGCTCGTCTACGCGAGCTACCCCATCACCCCCGCCTCGGACGTACTCCACGCGCTGGCCCGGCTCAAGCACCTGGGCATCAAGACGTTCCAGGCCGAGGACGAAATCGCTGCGGTCTGTGCCGCCATCGGCGCCAGCTTCGCGGGCGACATCGGGATCACCGGCACCTCTGGCCCGGGGCTCTGTCTCAAGGCCGAGGCGCTCGGGCTCGCGGTCATGTACGAGCTCCCGCTGGTCGTGCTCGACGTCCAGCGCGCCGGCCCTTCGACGGGCATGCCCACCAAAACCGAGCAGGCCGACCTCTTCCTGGCGATGTTCGGGCGCGCGGGCGAGAGCCCCTGCATCGTGATCGCACCGAACAGCCCGGCCAACTGCTTCGACACCGCCGTGGAAGCCGTGCGGCTCGCCACGCGGCACATGTGCCCGGTCATCATCCTCTCCGACGCCTCGATCGCCAACGGCGCCGAGCCCTGGCTCCTGCCCGACTACGACGCGATCGAGCCCATCGAATCGAACCACCCGACCGAGCCCAAAGACCCCGCCATCGGCTACATGCCCTACCAGCGCGACCCCGAGACCCTCGCCCGCCCGTGGGCCCTGCCCGGCACGCCCGGCATGGAGCACCGCATCGGGAGCCTCGAAAAATCCGAGCCCGCCGGCGCGGTGTCCTACGACCCCGCCAACCACGAGAAAATGGTCCGCACGCGTGCCGAGAAAGTGCAGCGAGCCGCCAAATGGCTCCCGCCCCTGAAGGTCGAGGGCGATCAGTCGGGCGAGGTACTCCTGCTCGGCTGGGGCAGCACGCACGGGGCGATCCTGACCGCCGGGGCTCGCCTCCGCGCGTCGGGCCTGACCGTCGGGTGCGCGAACCTGCGCTATCTGAACCCGATGCCGACGAATCTGAAGGACGTGCTCGGACGCTTTACGCACGTCATCGTCCCCGAGAACAACACGGGCCAATTGGCGATGCTGATCCGCTCGCGGTTCCTGATCGACGCGGTGCCGCTCGGCAAGATCCAGGGACGCTCGTTCGGCGTCGACGAACTCGTCGCCGGCGTGCGCGCGATCCTGCACGATCGCAAGGAGGCGACCAAGTGACCACCGCCCCCACCACTAACGGCACGACCGGCGTCGAACTCCCCCAATACTCGCCCAAGGACTTCACGAGCAACCAGGACGTCCGCTGGTGCCCGGGCTGCGGCGACTACGCCGTCCTGACCGGCGTGCGCAAAGCCCTGCCCAAGCTCGCCATCCGCAAGGAAGACTACGTTTTCATCTCCGGCATCGGGTGCGCCGCCCGGTTCCCCTACTACATGGACACCTTCGGGATGCACACCATCCACGGGCGGAGCCTGTGCGTCGCGACGGGCGTCAAACTCGCCAATCCCGGGCTCAAGGTCTGCGTCGTCTCAGGCGACGGCGACCTCCTCTCCATCGGGGGCAACCACACGATCCACGCCATGCGCCGGAACGTGGACATCACGATCGTGCTCCTCAACAACCGGATCTACGGCCTCACCAAGGGCCAGTACTCCCCCACCAGCGAGCTGGGCAAGATCACCAAGTCCACGCCCATGGGCTCGCCCGACGATCCCGTCTGCCCGCTCTCACTGGCGGTCGCCTCGGGCTGCACGTTCATCGCGCGGGCGCTCGACATCGACGTCAAGCTCTTCGAGAGCGTGTATCTCCGCGCGATGACGCACAAGGGCTGCTCCTTCGTCGAGGTCTACCAGGACTGCAACATCTTCAATCACCAGGCCTTCTTCTACGCCACGCAGAAGGACACCAAGCCCGAGAACACGATCCTGCTCGAGCACGGGAGGCCCCTGATCTACGGTACAAACAGCGACAAGGGCATCGTTCTCGAAGGAACCATGCTCAAATCCGTCCCGCTCGGCGGGGAGTACACCGAGAGCGACCTCGTCGTGCACGACGAGACGGACCGCCAACTCGCTTTCCTGCTCTCACAGATGCGCCACCCGCAGATGCCCGAGCCGATCGGCGTCCTGTACTGCGACCCAAACCACCCGACCTACGACGACGCGGTGCAGGAACAGATGGACAAAGCCAAGGCCTCGGCCAATTCGACCGACATCCGCCAGCTCATCAACAGCGGCGAGACGTGGGAAGTCACTGAGTAACTCCAACTCTCCGGTGGGGGCGGCGTCCCGCCGCCCATCTCTATGTGCATCGACGTACTTAAGAGAACCCCTCTCTCCGGCCCTCTCCCCGGCGGGGAGATGGAGCAAGAGTTGTTCACACCGAGAGTTGTCCCAGCTTCCCCGTCGCATCGCCAAAGCTCTCGACCTCGCATCCCATGCGCTCGAGCATGGTCATGTAGAGATTGCACAGCGGCGTTTCTTTCTTGAATGCGATATGCCTGCCCGGCTCGAATGTGCCGGCCCCGCGACCGGCCATGATGATGGGCAGGTCCTCGTGGTTGTGGCGGTTGCCGTCGGAGATGCCCGAGCCGTGCATGATCATGCAGTGGTCCAGGAGCGAGCCCTCGCCCTCGGTGATCTTGGAGGCTTTGTCGACGAACCGTGCGAATCGCTCGATGTAGAAGCGGTCGATCTTCTTGATCTTGTCGACCATCGTCTGGTCCTCGCGGTGGTGCGAGAGGTTGTGGTGCCCATCCGTGACGCCGATCTCGTGGAAGGTGCGGTTGCTGCCACCCAGTCCCGTCATAAAGGTGGCGATGCGCGTCTGGTCCGTCTGGAAGGCGAGCAGGAGCATGTCGTACATAAGGTCGATGTGCTCGCCCACGAGGCGCGGGATGCCCGCGGGCACGGGCGTGCCGGTCGGCGGTTCGTTCGCGTCGGTCTCGGCGCGTGCGTGCTCGATGCGGCGTTCGATCTCGCGAACCGCGCTCTGGAACTCGTCGAGCTTGTTGCGGTCGTTGACGCCCAGCTTGGTCTCAAGCCTCCGCGACTCACCCGCGACGAAGTCGAGGATGCTCCGCCGACGGCTGATGCGCTCGAGCGCCGCCTGTCTGTCCTGCGAGCCGAAGAGCGTCTCGAAGACCGACGAGGGGTCGATCATCTTGGGCATGGGCGTGTCCTCGTCCTTCCAGGAGAGGTGCGAGGAGTACGCGCAGCTGTAGCCCGAGTCGCAATTGCCCGCGCGCTTGCCCGTTTCGCAGCCGATCTCGATCGAGGGCAGGCGTGTGCGCGAGCCGATCTGGCCCGCCGCGAACTGATCGACACTCGCACCGATCTGGATGTCGTTGCCGGCGGTCTTGCGAGCCTGCCGCCCGGTCAGGAATGTGGCGGATGAGCGTGCGTGGTCGCCCGGGCCGTCGCCGTTGGCGCGGGCCTTGTCGAGCGTGAGGCCCGTCAGGATGTTCACGTGCTGGCGCACGCTCTCCATCGGCGCAAGCGTCTCGGTGAGGGCGTAGTCCGCGCCGGCGGTCGTCGGCGCCCAGCTCGGGTAGTGCACGCCGTTGGGCGTGAAAACGAACGCCATACGAAGCGGCGCAGCAGCATTCGACCCACTCGCAGCGCCTGCGGCTTTGGCAATGACTTTGGACTGCCCCATCGCTTCCATCATGGGCAGCGCCATCGCCACGCCCATGCCGCGGAGCACGGTGCGCCTTGAGAGCGCGTTTCGGTTCGCGTGTGTCACTTGGCTTCCCTTCCTCTGCACGTGCGGAATGTGCCACTGAGCACGATCGATTCGATCATGGCTGCCAGCTTATCGCCACTTTGGCGCGTTTCGCCCGCAATCTCGCGGATGGCGGGACGATCGAAGGGCTCGGCCCCGCGCCCGATGGCGTACGTGAGCATCTCGGACGCCAGGTGCTCGCGGAAGGCTTCGAGGCGATCCATCAGAATCGACTTGAGGCCCGTCGGCCCGTCGAACTCGACGCCGCCCGGGAGCACGCCAAAGGTGTCGATCGGGACGCCCTCGTACGTGTCGCGCCACGCGCCGATGGCGTCGAAGTTCTCCATCGCCAGCCCGATCGGATCCATGCGCTGGTGGCAGGTCACGCACGAGGCATCGGTCAGATGGGCCGCCAGCTGCTCGCGGAGTGTTGCATCTTCGCCAAGCCCCTCTGCGGAAGTCTCGAGCCTCGGGATATCGGGCGGGGGTGGTGGCGGCGGCGTCCCGAGGATGTGCTCCAGCACGTACAGCCCGCGCTTGACCGGGCTTGTGCGCGTCGGGTTGCTCGTGACGAGGAGTGTCGCGCCGAGCGTAAGGATCCCGCCGCGGACCGAGGTGTCGTCGAGCGTGACGCGCCGGAAGTCGTCGCCGGTGACACCTTGAAGCCCGTAGAGCGTTGCAAGGCGCTCGTTGACGAAGACGTCCTGCGCGTCGATGAGGTGCTGGATGGGCCTGCCCGAGCGGAGGACATCGCCGAAGAAGAGCCGGGCTTCGGTTTCCATGTCCGTGCGCAGGTTCTCAGAGAACTCCGGGTAAAGCGAGCGGTCGATGTCGATCATCGGCAGGTTGCGGAGCAGCAGCCACTGCCCCGCGAAGTTGCGCACGAGGGCGTCCGACTTCGGGTCGGCGAGCATACGAGCGACCTGGGCGCGGAGAACCTCGTCATCGCGGAGTTTGCCCTCGGCCGCGAGCGTTCGCAGCTCGTCGTCGGGCATCGAGCTCCAGAGAAAGTACGAGAGCCGGCTCGCAAGCTCGTGGTCGCTCAACTCGTACACAAGCTGCGGGTTCGTCGGCTCGGGGTGCTGGGCTCGCCTGTAAAGAAAGCTCGGCGACATCAGCACGCCCGTCAGCATCTGGCGGAGCGCAAACTCGTGGCTCTCGCCCTCGGCGATGATCGAGTCGTACAAACCAAGCAATGATTCACGCTCAACAGGCTCGGGTGGTCTGCGATAGGCGCGGGGCAGGAGCCAATCGGCGAGTTCCTCGGCGTGCGGGCGTCCGGGCTCGCGGCCCGCGATGTGCCTCTGGTAAAGCGCCGGTCGCGTGACGCTCTCTTCCGTGAGCGGGCCGGCGATCGAGAACGCATCGATCGCGAGGTTTCGGTCCGCAACGTTGGGCACCCAATAATCATTGGTGAAGTGGGCGGAGACCTCCACGGCGCCCGGTTCAAGTTTGAGCTTCACCGCGACAAGTTCGGCGTCTGCTTCGTTCTCGGCCTCGATGCCCTTGGAGAGCACCTCCTTGCCGTCGACGCGGATGCTGAGGTTGGGCAGGTCGTCGCCGCCGCGGGTGCCCCAGGTGAGCGCGCTGATCTCGTACTCGCCCGCGATGTGAATCTGCACCACACTACTGAGCGAGCCATTGGTCGAGAAAAACTGCCCGCCTTGCCTGAGGGGCTGGCCGTTGCCTTGGCGCCGGATGCGCGGCATGGGCCTTGGTGTGCTGCCGATCTCGACCATCGGGCCAAGAGCAATCTCCACGGCTTTCTCCGCGGCGTCGAGGTACGCCTCCATGTGCGTGGGCGACATGGTCAGGACGTCGGCGATGTTGTCGTAGCCGTAGCCCACGTCGTCGAGGGGCAGACTGCTGACGAGATCGTGCGCCGAGATGGCGATCTCCAAGAGATCGCGCAGCGTGTTCCGGTACTCGTCGCGGTTGAGCCGGTGGATCGTCATCCAGCCCGGGTCGATCTTGCCGTCGGGCGGCGTGTAGGCGAGCGCGTCGTCGAGCCACTGGACGATCGTGAGCCGTTCGTGATCGGTCGGGAGGAAAATCTCGTCCTCGGGGGGCATCTGCCCGGTGGAAACCATCTCACGCGCGTAGCGCAGGTCCTCGGATTGCGCAACGATCGAATCGACCGAGTCGAGCGTGTCCAGTCGAACGCCACCCTTGGCGCGATCGCCCCGGTGGCACTGCATGCAGTGCGTCTCAAGGAGCGGGCGGATGTCAAGATCGAGTCGGCTCGTCAGTTCGGTGGCGATCGGGTCGGCGGGCTCGCCCGATTCGGGCTGGGAGACACCCAGCGCGAGCGCCGCGGGGACGCCGAGCGTGAGCAGAACGGTGGATATCCAGCCTCGTGCGCGCAAGGTGACCCCCTTGCCTCACAGACTACCACAATTCGCGCACGGGATCGGCTCTGTTCCTCGTGGAACATGTCCGGTTTTTGGCGTTCGTTACTTGCGGAGCTGCCCGAATCGGCCCCAGGGTGAACGCTCGGCCTTCGTGCCGATGAACATCGCAAAGCCCGAGACCCGCTCGGTGCGTTCGACGGAGATAAACGCGTGCGGCGCGATCGCGGCGACGTCCTGGAGCAGGTCGGGCAAAGCCCGGCGCTTGATGGCGAGGAAGACGATCTCGACCGGGCCCTCCTTGCCGTGGCCTTCGAGACGCGTGGCGGCGTAGCCCTTCTCGCGGATCATGGTGGAGACGTCGAGCTCGGGCTTGGTGTTGACGACGCGGACCATGCGGTAGCCGATGGCGAAGAAGTTCTCGAGCGTCATGCCGAGCAGCGTGCCAGAGGCGTACCCGGCCGCGAAGGCGAGGACGGCGATGGGGTTGTCGAGGTGCTTGACCGCGCCGCCGACCGCGAGCACCCAGATGAGCACCTCGACGAAGCCGAGCCCCGCCGAGACGAACCGATGGCCCGAGATCACCATGAGCATGCGGAAGGTGCCGATCGAGACGTCGCAGATGCGCGCCACGAAAATCAGGAGCGGGATCAACCATTCGTAGTGTTCGGGCATGTCGAAACTCGGGCTTTCGGTCAGTGGTACCAGGGTGTGAAAGGCAGGACGATGGATACGGCGATCAGGGCGATGATGACCCACTCCAGCAGTTCGAGCCGTCGCGTGGAGGTGGTATCGGACATTTTCGCGTAGAGGCTCTCGGTTGCGTCGAGCTTTCGCTTGACGCTCGCCTGCCAGGCGGGCAGGTCGAGGCGGCCCGCGGCGAGGCGGTAGAAACGGGCCAGGTACTGGTTTCCCAGGAGTTTGATGGCGTTATTAACGCCCTCGAACATGACCGCAGCGTCGGTCTGGACGGCGGCGAACCGCCCCAGGAGCTTGCCAGAGGAGAACCCGGGCCAGAGGCGGGCGTTGATGATCTCGCCCAGGGTCTCGTCGGCGTTGTCGAGGATCGAGTCGAGTTCCTCATCGAGCACGCGGAGTTCCAGGAGCTCGATGTTGGCGTGCTGGAGCACCGCGATCACGTCGCCCGGCTGGCGATCGAAGAGGATCGCGGCGTTCCAGTCCACGATCGCCAGGTCCGCAGTGGAATAGCTCATCGTCGCTTCGGTTGAACGCTTGATCTGCTCTTGGGAGAGATCGCCCGGCTCGGCTTCGATGATGCGGGCCAGTTCCACGCGGTGCTGATTCAAGATCTCGGAGGTCTGCAGCGACTCATCCCAGCCCGTGACCGCGAAGATCGAGTAGTCCTCGAAGGCTTCCGAGATCCGGGGACGTTCGATGGCGGGGCGGATCGCCTCGACGACCTGGGCGATGCGTCGGCGGGCGTCGGCTTCGAGGCTCTCGTCCTGGTAGAGCGCGACACTGAGCCCCGCGACCTTGTCGAGCGAGGCCGGCAGTGGGAAGCGGTACGCGATCAGGACGGCTCCGAAGTCGTAGAGAAGCAGTTCCGCTTCCTGTTCACACTCGTAAGAGCCGATCGAGACGGAGCTTCCCCCGACTGCGAGGCGGAGCGGTGCGGGGCTGTAATCGAACCAGCTCGGGGCGGGGCGTCTGGCCCTGACGGCATGGAGACGAGTGGGTTCGTGGACGAATTTCTGGGCAGCGTCCAGATCGATCTGGAAGCCGACGTCCAGGGCGAAGATCGCCAGGGTGTAGCCCGAGATGCTTGGGGTTTGAGTGGGCACGCGAAAGGCTAGGCGGGTTGCGGGGGCATTGGGCATTGGGCATTAGGGATGAGGTGGTGTCCCGAATCCATCTTCCTCGTGCCTAATGCCTAGTGCCTAGTGCCTCACTCCGCTGCGTATGATCGCTTCCCGTGAGCGAGAGCCGCTCTGGGCATCCCGAAGGAGTCACAGACCGCCATGAAGATCCGCGCCTTTATCGACGAGCACTACCGCCACTTCAATGCCGCGAGCGTCAAGGACGCCGCCGAGGCGTACAGCAAGTGTCTGGCCGACGGCGGGCAGATGCTGGTGACGCTCGCCGGGGCGATGAGCACGGGCGAACTCGGGCGTTCGCTGGCGGAGATGATCCGGCAGGAGAAGGTGCACGCGATCTGCTGCACGGGCGCGAACCTGGAAGAGGACCTCTTCAACCTCGTCGCGCACGATCTCTACGAGCGGCTCCCCAACTACCGGGACCTGACCCCTTCGGACGAGCAGAAGCTCCTCGACCGGGGCCTGGCCCGGGTGACGGACACCTGCATCCCGGAAGAGGCGGCGATCCGCAAGCTCGAGAAGTACCTGGTGCCGATCTGGAAGGACGCCAACGACACGGGCAAGCGGAAGCTCCCCCACGAGTACCTCTACGACCTGATCCGCACGGGGAACCTCAAGAGCGACTATCAGGGCGACCCGAAGAACGCGTGGCTGCTTGAGGCGTGCGCGAGGGACCTGCCGATCTTTGTGCCGGGCTGGGAAGACTCGACGCTGGGCAACATCTTCACCTCGCACGTGCTCGACGGGACGTTCAAGTCGACCGACCCGGTCAAGCCGGGGCTCGACTACATGATCTCGATCGCGCATTGGTACCGGGCCCGCTGCAAGGAGGACAAGATGTCCCCGGGGTTCTTCCAGATCGGCGGCGGCATCGCGGGCGACTTCCCGATCTGCGTCGTGCCCATGCTCCGCTACGACCTGAAGGAAGAAACGCCCTGCTGGAGCTACTTCTGCCAGATCAGCGACAGCACCACGAGCTACGGCTCGTACTCGGGCGCGGTGCCCAACGAGAAGATCACCTGGGGCAAGGTCGACGCCGACACGCCCAGGTTCGTGATCGAGTCGGACGCGACGATCGTGGCGCCGCTCATCTTCGGGCACGTTCTCGACTGGTGATCGGGCACCCGAGGCCGGGCGAGTCAGGACTTGCCTTTCTCCGTTCGCCCTTCCTTGGCACGCTGTTTGTTGACCGTGCTGGCCGCGATCTCCTTGGCACGCTCATCGGATCGCCCCTGCTTCTTTTCGCTTTCCTTGATGTGCTCGTACTGTCGTTCGTCCTTGTCTGACCATGATTTCGGCATGACATACTCCTTTGTGGGTAGCATGCAGGCCGAACGTTGAACAGGCATGAAGTGAGCATGAAGCTGCGACAGATTGCGGAAGCCACGCCTTGACCGATCAGCATGACAGTTCACGGCGAGCGCCAGAGCGGCTTGCGCTGCTCGGGATCGTTGTGAACGCGCTGCTCGCGGTGGGAAAGCTCGCTGCGGGGGTGCTCGGTCACTCGTTTGCGCTCGTCGCGGACGCGGTGGAATCGCTCGTTGATGTCGCGGCCTCGATCGTGGTCTGGTCGGCGATGCGGTACGGGTCCAAGCCCGCTGATGAGGAGCACCCGTTCGGTCACGGCAAGATCGAGCCGATGGCGGCAATGGCGGTGGCGGTGGTCATCGTGATCGTGGGCATCGGCGTGGCGGCCGAGGCGGTCCGGCAGATCATCACGCCCCATTCGACGCCAAAGCCCTGGACGCTTCTGGTGCTTGTGCTCGTGATTGTGGTGAAGGAATCGCTGGCGCGCGTGGCGGACAGGGCCGCCAAGAGAGCCAGGAGTTCTGCGGGAGCGGCTGACGCCTGGCACCACCGGTCGGACGCGATCACATCGGCCTTCGCGTTCGTGGGGATCGCGGTGGCGGTGATCGGGGGCCCGGACCTGGCGAGGGCGGACGATGTGGCGGCCCTTCTGGCCTCAGGGGTGATCGTGCTCAATGGGTTTCTGCTGGCCCGGGAGCCCTACCACGAGCTTCTGGATCGGCACAGCCCGGAGGTCGCCCAGGCCGCCTGCGAACTGGCGATGGGCGTGCCCGGGGTGCTCGGTGTGGAACAGTGCGACGCGAGGCAGAGCGGCCGGGGGTACAGGGTGGTCATGCACGTGGAGGTATCCCCGGAGATGACGGTCGCCGACGCCCACGGGATCACGGGCCGGATCAAGGCGGAGATTCGGAGCCGGCGGGGGGATATTGATAGTGTGCTGATCCACATCGAGCCGCACGCGGGGGTTGATGCCGGGGCGTCGGATCGGTGCTAAACTTGGGAGACAGGCGGGTGTAGTTCAGTGGTAGAACGTCAGCTTCCCAAGCTGAATGTCGTCGGTTCGAGTCCGATCACCCGCTTTCTTTCTTGCCCCCCAGTTCGGGTTCTTTCTCTGCGACTCGGCGCCACATCGATGAACCGGGTTGCCTCTGCCTGACGTGACGGGTTCGCACCGAGATGCAACCTTCGGGCGAGTTTCGCGATACAGGTCAGCGTCTGCCCGAGCGATGCCTCATGGCGCCATCAAAGGTATTCGAGCGAGGGGGGCGAGAAGTTTCAATTGATGCCGAATCCCAGGAGCATGGCCGAATTGGGATCGCAAGATAGAAAGCGGGCGAACGGACTCGAACCGTCAACATTCAGCTTGGAAGGCTGAAAGCCTCTATCGCAAGGTGCTGGTCCAATCAGCACTTACGAGCATACCCCATTCGATCGCAGCGATTGTGCCAGCGATTGTTCGACTAAGCCTGCCTCCCTCGTGACAGACGTGTATGAGAATCAGCCTGAACTTCAGCGGCTCATCACTGCGTGGGACAGGCTCCCGGAGGCGACCCGACGGGGCATCATGGTGATCATCGACGGCTGTGAGATCGGGTAGATCCGTTTGATGGTGCCCCCTTGGACCCCCAGAAGAGCGATTCCAAGCCCGGGTATTCATTCTCGCCGGGGAGTTGCTAAACTCTGAACCGATGCCCAAAGGTGCCCTTGCCATTTTTGCATTGCTATTGGCGGTCCTATCGGCGGCTCCACTGCCTCTTCGTACCAATGTATTATCGTCTTTAGCTGCTTCTCACACGCATTTCCACGTCCGTAGTCACGGTGGTTTACCTCACGTCCACCATCACTCGCACGACAGGCCTCATCCCTCTGGTGCCTTGCCGGAAAAGGCAGGTTGCTCGGTTTCTGTTGAGATTTCTCGATACGAGAACAACTGTTGCTGCCACGGTCACGGGCACGAGGTCTCCAAGAGCGAGTTCGCGATCCGGAACGGGTCCCGGGATTCGGTTCAAAATCTGGTCGCCTATGCGAAATCGCCCGTCATCATTCCACTTGTGGTGATACCCGATGAGCACCGCCACCGCTGGCCACTTGCTCGCGGGCGACCACCGGACCAGTTGGTCCATATTCGAACTGTTGTGCTGCTGACCTGAATCGGACTGGTTTCTTCCAGCCTTGCTGTCGCGTGCGGTCGCCGAATGGTGACCGTGACGCGGAGCCTGATCGGTCCTTGCACGCTGTTCGGAGCACACACTTTGCAGAAGTATCCATCCCGGCCCGCCGGTGCCGGTTCCGCCCTCATCGCATTGAGCGGCGCCTCGGTGATCCTCGCGGGCTGTCAGAGTTATCAATCCAGGCCGCTCGATCTCGCGGCGCACCGTAACGCCTGGGAAGCGCGTTCGCCGGGCGACGAACCTGTGCGAGCGTTCGCCGACTCGCTCGACCAATCGGGCGAGACGGGCGTTTATGACCAGTCCGACGGGCTGAGTCTTGCCGAGGGCGAGGTCGTGGCCCTCGTGTACAACCCCGAGCTTCGGCTCGCAAGATTGCAGGCCGGGGTCGCGTTGGCGTCCGCGGAGCACGCGGGACTCTGGCAGGACCCGCAACTGGGCATCGATTTCCTGACACTGATCGAAAGCGGGTCGAACCCGTATGTCACAACGCCTGGGTTGGCGTTCACGATCCCGATCTCGGGCAGGCTCGAAGCCGAGAAGGCCCGCGCGGATGCCTCGGCCCGAGCCGAACTGACGCGGGTTGCTGAGCAGGAGTGGCAGACCCGGCTCGACATTCGGCGAGCTTGGCTCCGCTGGTCCGCTGCCAAACTCAAGGCGGAGCAGACCGAGAAGCTGCTCACGTCGATCGAGTCGCTCGTTTCGTCCACGGCAAAGCTCGCCGACACTGGAGAGATCCTGCGCACAGAGGCAGCGCTCTTTGCGATTGAGCTTGCGGCTCAGCGCCGGGCGCTTCTGCTGTACCGGGGCGACGAGGCGGAGGCGGAGCAGGAACTGCGAGCACTGCTCGGGCTCTCACCGGGCGCACCGCTCGAGCTTGTGCCCTCGGTCGTGTTCGATGCGGACCCAGGCGATTTCACCTCCCAGCACGCGGCATCGCAGAGCCTGACGCTCGCGGTTCTGCGTGACGAGTACGAGGTCGCAGAACACACACTCCGACGTGAGGTGCGCAAGCAGTACCCCGATCTGACCATCGGGCCGCTGGCGGAGTTTGATCGGGGCGACACGCTACTCGGGTTCTCGCTGGCGCTACCCATCCCGATCCTCAACGCGAACAGGCAGGGCATCGCCGAGGCGCACGCGGAGCGCGAGCTTGCCAGAGCCGCGTTCGAGACCGCGTACGAGCGGCTTGTGGGCTCGCTCGCAGCCACGCACGCACGCCTCACTACGCAGCGCCAACAGCGTGAGTTCATCGAGGCAGACATCGTGCCGCTCGTGGATCGGCAGCTCGCCGATGCACAGAACCTGCTCCAGCTGGGCGAGGGCGGCAGCCTCGTGCTGCTCGAAAGCCTGACGCGTGTTGCTGACACGCAGATGGCCCTCATCGATGTGAGGCTCGGCGAATCCATCGCCTGCGCTGAGCTTGCCCTGCTCGCTGGTCCGCCGGCGAACACATCCGTTGACCATTCAAACACAAAAACACACACTCCGGGCGAAGCCGAAGCGGCCCCTGTGACAGCCGAGGGCAACAACGCCCGCGAGGTGAATCCATGACACGCACACGAAACCGATTTGTATCGATGTTCGCGCTCCTGATTTTCTCGGGCGCGATCATACTGACAGGCTGCACGAAAGAAAGAGACCAGGCGCCCGCCCCGCAGCAGGAAGAGGCGGGAGCAGCGCCAACGAACCGGATCGACATCCCGGGCACGGTGCGCAGCAACCTCGGCATCACGTTCGCCAAGGTTGAACGCCGACGCGTTGACAGCACAATCCGCGTACCCGGCTCGTTCGAACTCCAGCCCCTGGCCCGCCACGAGTACAGACTCACGCTCGCCGGATCGGTGAAATTCGAGGTTGATCAGTTCCAGCGCGTCGAGCCGGGCGATCTGCTCTACCGTTTCCGCTCGCCCGAGTGGCCCGAGCTTCAGCACGAAATCATCGAGGGCGAACAGGACATCGAGTCGGCCCATGCCGAGATCGAGATCGCCCGGGCTCGAATCGACGAGGCCGAACGCCGCGTCGCGATTATGCGGGATCGTATCGCGTCGCTGAACGACGCCGAGATCCGCAACGCCGACTTGGAAGCACAGGCCGCGGAACTCGAAGCGAGCCTGCCCCGCCTGCGTGCGGAACTCAAGCAGACAGAAACGAAGCTCGCCAATGCCGAGCGCACGCGCGAGCACGCTATGCACAGGGCTTCGGCTGCGACCGGGATCCAGGAAGAGCGGCTGGCCGCCGATGCCGAGCACCAGAGAGAGGCCGTCCCCGCCTACCGTACGATCAATTGGATCGACGTGCGGGCCACTGAGCCAGGCGTCGTGGAGATGCTCGCCCTCACTGACGGCTCCTTCGCGGAAGCGCCGTCGCTTGTGCTTTCCACGATCGATCCGAGCAAGGTGCGGTTCCGCGCGATGGCGCTCCAGTCCGACCTGGTGCGGCTCGGCGAATCACCCGAGGCAAAGATCGTCCCCCCGACAACCCCGGGCATCGCGCTCAGCGATGGGGTAAACGCGTCGGTCACGATCGGGCTCGAAGCGCATCCCGAGCAGCGAACGGTCACACTTCTCGCAACCCCCGAGGAGAGCCGGGCCTGGATCCGTTCGGGCGTTTCGGCGTTCCTCGAAGTTGTCGCAGAGTCCTCCGGAGACCTGGCGCTGGCCATCCCGCGAGCGGCGATCGCCAAGGACGGCATCACGCACGTCTTCTTTAGGCGCGATCCGCAGGACCCGAACAAGGCGATCCGTGTCGAGGCCGACATGGGTGTCGATGACGGGCGGTGGGTCGCAATCAACAGCGGTCTCTCACTCAATGACGAGGTTGTCCTCGACGGCGCGTACGAACTCAAGCTCGCAAGCGAGCAGAGCGGCGCGACACAGAAGGGCGGCCACTTTCACGCCGACGGAACATTCCACGGCGATAACTAAAGAAAGCGAGATACCATGCTGAAGAAACTCATCCAATTCTCGCTCGATCACGCTGCGCTCGTGCTCGTGCTGGCGGGCGTCGTGCTCGCCTTTGCGGTTTTCCGTCTACCCAAGACGCCCGTGGACGTGTTCCCGGAACTGAACGCGCCGACCGTGGTCATTATGACCGAATCGACGGGCCTCGCGGCGGACGAGGTCGAACAGTACGTCACCTTCCCGATCGAGACCTCGGTCAACGGCATCCCGGGCGTGCGCCGCGTGCGCACGAGCAGTGCGATCGGACTGTCCATTGCCTACGTCGAGTTCGACTGGGGCACGGACATCTACCGCGCCCGCCAACTCGTCTCGGAGAGGCTCGACACAATCCGCGAGGACCTGCCACCCGATGCGCACGCGGAGATGACGCCCATCACGAGCATCACGGGCGAGATCATGCTTCTGGCAGTCTCGTCGCCTGAAAGCACAGTCCCGCCTCTCGAACTTCGGGCGTACGCGGAGTACGACCTCCGCAACAAGCTGCTTGCGATCCCGGGCGTGGCGCAAGTGTCGGTCATCGGCGGTGAGCTGCCCGAGTACCAGGTGCTCGTGCAGCAGGAGAAACTCAGGCTCTACGACCTCACTGTCGACGATGTGATCGAGGCGGCCAACGAGTCCCACAGTACGTTGAGCGCCGGCTACCTGCCAAATGTGGACAGCCTCGAGCTGCCAATTCGCCAGAGTGGCAGAGTGCGTTCGATCGAAGACATCTCGGGCACAGTGATCAAGTACCACGATGGGGCACCGGTCAGCATCGGAGAAGTCGCAGATGTGAGGCTTGGGCCTGCCCCCAAGCGGGGCACCGGGGCCGACGCTGGAACCGCGGCTGTGGTCATGACCATTCTCAAAGCCCCCGGAACGAACACGCTTGTCATCACCGATCAGATCGACACCATGCTCGATGCACTGGAACCCTCGCTTCCGGGCGGGGTGCAGATCAACAGGCAGATCTTCCGGCAATCTGATTTCATCAATTTCTCTGTGAACAACGTCGTCCACGCCCTCCGTGATGCGGCGATCATTGTTTCGGTCATCCTCATTCTCTTCCTGCTCAACGTCCGCACGACAGTCATCACATTGACAGCTCTGCCGCTCTCGCTGGCGGTCGCTCTGCTCGCCCTTGACTGGATGGGCGAGACGATCAACGTCATGACGCTCGGCGGGCTTGCGATCGCGGTCGGGAGCCTCGTCGACGATGCAATTATTGACGTGGAGAACGTCTTCCGTCGTCTCAAGCAGAACTCGGGTTGGCCTGAATCCGAGAGACAGCCCAAGCTCCGGGTCATCTTCGACGCGAGCAACGAAATCCGCCCGGCGATGGTCTTTGCGACCATCATCATCGCGCTCGTGTTCCTGCCCCTGATGTTCCTGGAGGGCATCGAGGGTCGGTTCTTCCGCCCGCTGGGCATCGCGTTCGTGATCTCGATCATGGCGTCGCTGGTTGTCGCGCTCACCGTGACGCCCGCGATGTGCCGGTACATGCTCAAGGCCAAGCCAGGCTCCAATCACGACGCGGACGGCTTCCTCGTCCGTTTCCTCAAGATGCTCTACGAGCCGACCGTTCGGCTCGCGGTGCGTCTGAGGCTCGTCGTGCTCTCACTCGCGGGTCTTGCGACTGTGCTGACGCTCTGGCTCGCCTCCACTTTCGGCGCCTCGTTCCTCCCCGAATTCCAAGAGGGAACCTTCACTGTGGGTTTGTTCGCCCCACCGGGCACTTCGCTCGCGGCGAGCGATCGCTTGGCCTCTGCGATAGAGAAACAGCTCCTGATAGTCGATGGCGTTCTCAGTGTAACCCGCCGGACAGGACGTGCCGAGCGTGATGAGCACGCCGAGCCTGTGAGCAACTCCGAGATCGAGATCACGGTCAAACCCGGCTACAACAACATCGAGGTGCGCGAGCAGATCTCACAGATACTCGAACGCGTGCCGGGTATCACGACCAACATCGGTCAGCCCATCGAGCACAGGCTCAGCCACATCCTCTCGGGCACACCAGCCGCGATCGCGATCAGCATTTACGGCGAAAACCTCGATGTTCTCCGCACGATCGCCAAAGAGATCGAGACGGTGCTCAAACCCCTGCCGGGTGCGCGTGATGTCGCGGCCAACCGCGAGGTCATGATCCTGTCGCTCCCGGTCGAGTACCAGCCCGCGGAGCTTGCCGCGTACGGACTCACGCCCCTCTCGGCAGCAAGGCAGGTCCGTAACGCCATCTTCGGTGTCGAGGTCGCGGAAGTGAACGAGGGCGTACGGCGTTACTCGCTCGTCGTGCGTCTCGAGGACGAAGAGCGAGACACTGTGCGTGACCTTCGCAACCTCGTCCTGCGTGGCAAGGGCGGCGCCCTGGTCAGGCTCGACGAGGTTGCGGTCATCGGACCTGAGATGGCGTCAAACCTCATCGCACGCGAGAACGCGCAGCGCAAGGCGGTCGTCTCGCTCAACGTAGCCAAGGGCTCGAATCTCGGGCACCTGGTCGGGCAGGTCCGCGAGCGGGTCGATCCGATCGTCCAGCAGTACGGGTACACCGTGAAGTACGGCGGTCAGTTCGAGGCGCAGCAATCGGCGAGCCGGACCATTACGCTTTTCAGTGGACTGGTCGTTCTCATCATGGTCCTCCTGCTCAATCTGGCGATCGGTTCGGTGCGGGTGTCGCTGCTCGTGCTGGTGAATCTGCCGCTCGCGCTTATCGGGGGCATCCTGGCGATCTTCCTGACCGAGTCGCCCAACCCGTTCACCAACGCACTAGCGCTCTTCGGCTCGGGGGTCTACACCGCGCCTGTCATCTCTATCGCGAGCATGGTCGGGTTCATCACGCTGTTTGGAATCGCGGTCCGCAACGGCATCCTGCTCGTCAACCACTACAAGCACCTCATGAACGAGGAGGGCGTGCCCATGCACGAGGCGATCGTGCAGGGATCGATGGAACGGCTCGTGCCGATCCTGATGACCGCGCTCACAGCGGCGCTCGCGCTCATCCCGATCATCCTGAAGGGTGACAAACCGGGCAACGAGATCCTCGCGCCGCTCTCAGTCGTGATCCTCGGAGGACTCCTAACCTCAACATTCCTGAATCTCGTGGTCGTACCCGCCGGGTACGCCGCGATCCACCGCCTGAAATCCCCAGCAAATTCCGGGAAATGACCCATCCGCAGAACCTCGATACAATCCGAAACAAGGAGATGCACACCATGAAATCGACGCACACCACCACCTCTGGCCTTGCCATCCTCGCCGCCTTGAGTCTGACGCTGACCGGCTGCGGCGAATCCAACTCGACTGGCAACCAGAAGACCCCTTCGGGTTCGCACATGCACGCCGATAGCTCGACCCATGACGACCACACCAGCGACACCAAGGCCGACGACGGGCACATGGGCGAAGAGGACCACGCCCACGATGAAACCGCACTAGACCCGGCAACTGTCGGTGACATGACACTCGAACTCGCGCAGGGACACGGCGCCGTCCGCGCAGGACAGGAAGGTCACCTCGTCGTCAAGCTGCCCTACAACGACAACGGCGAAACCATCGTCCGCGCCTGGATCGGCACCGAGGACCGCACGCTCTCAACGGTCGGCAAGGGCGAGTACGCCCCCTCACACGAAGACTACGACATCCACGCCGTCGCACCGGATCCATTGCCCGAGAACACGATGTGGTGGGTCGAGATCGAGAAGCCCGACGGCACCAAAGTCGTCGGCTCGGCCAAGCCCATTATGGAGTAAAGTGACAAGGCCGGTCACAGCACAACCTCATAACTTCACGAAAGTTCCCCTTCACGTGGTTCTTTCTATATCGGTGCTTTACTCTCATAGCTTTTATGTGTCTGATCAAAAGTGTTTGTCCCATGACGATATATGGTGATGTAAATCGAACAATTGCTCAGTCCGGCATGCGAAAGATACCAGACGCCCGGATCGTCAGTACCTGCTCACTCGGGCGAGGTCCGACGACGCCCTCAACTACGATCACATCAAGCTCCGAGAGTCCTGCAGCTTTCGGATCGATCCCGGCAGAGGACCCGTCGGCCCCGGTGATCTGAACCGTCGCAGAGTGTGTGGCGATCTGCTCCTTCGGCACGCAGCAGTAATCCCAGGGCGTTGCGCACTTGTCATCGGGGTTGTCAGCGCAGTGCGGGATACTCGTGTCCATCATCGTTAGTACCGGGCTCTCGGCCGACATCGGCTCCTTGCGTCCCCCGATGCGACCTCGCAAGACGATCCGGTCACCTTCCTTCGCCGTGGCCTTCGCTTCGTCGACAGACAGCACAGATGCCGGCTCGCTCACGAGTAGCCAGGCAGGATGAGAATCGCCCGGCACGCCGGCTTGGCTGGTAGGGGCTACACCCCGCATGACGGCTCCCAAGTCTTTAGTTGTCTCCGCGGATTCTCTCACCGGGAGGGCCGCGTGGATCTCAGGCGAGGCGTAGATGATGCCTGCACTCTGTTTCAAACCAGGGATGCTCGCCGCGGCAATGCCCTTGGTGGACGCATCGATCTGCGATCGCTCGACGCCCTCCTCGCTTCCGGTCCTGACGCAAGGCACACTCCTCAAACCGAACGGAAACACTCGGTGATCTCTCGGCGCGAGGCCTGAATCGCTGGGACCAGTCCTGCTTGTCGTGACCAGCGAGTTGGACAAACTCGAGCGCCGTATACGCCACGTTCTGATCCTGCGGGTTGTCCGACCGAATGATGCCCACGACATAAGCCGTGATCCCGGCGGCATCGAACCGCATGCCGGGCCGCAGTCCTCGCCGCGAAGCGAGCGTTTCACCAAGCAGAGCCGTATCGGTCCGGGAAGGCCAATCGTCATATGCCCCATCGACAAGATCGATGATGCTCTTTGAGTTCTTCAGGAACTCCTCCTTTGGCACGCCACGGAAGGTTACCACATCCATGCTCGTCCGGCAGTTGGAGACAACAATCATCATCGGCGTGGCGCTGATGACCCCTTCGATTCCCTCGATCCTTCGCTGATAATCCTGCGGCAGTTGGCTCGTGGCCGGGCCGTAACGGTCCTTGCGGTACACGACAAGCGTGGTATCGGGTGCCGAAGCCGATGTGGCGAGCGTCACACTGCGGTTCATTGTCTGCACCGATGCAAACAAGAACATCGCGATGGTAACGCCCGCGATCGTCAGCACCGACCGCACCCGGTGCCGCACGATCTGTTTCAGGATGTATGGAAGACAGCGAATCGATCTCATGTAGTACCCCCTGCGTACGCAAAATCCGCGTTCACTTGCTTCATCAAACGTCCTTTGTCCATGTGCAGCGTCCGCCGGGCGTATTGCGTCGTGTTCGGGCCGTGCGTTACCATGATGATGGTCTTGCCCATATCGCGGTTGAATTCCTGTAGAAGCAACATGACCGCGTGAGCAGAGAGCTTGTCAAGGTCACCTGTCGGTTCGTCGGCGACGATGATGGCAGGATCCGTCACGATCGCCCTGGCAATAGCGACGCGTTGCTCCTGTCCGCCCGAGAGTTGCCTCGGAATGTGATCTAATCTCACCGTAATGCCCACTCGGTCGAGCGCATTGGAGACTCGACGGTGTCGCTCCTTGCGCGTCAATGGGTGCAGCAGGAGCGGCAATTCGACGTTCTCGTACGCTGTCAATACCGGCACGAGGTTGTAGAGATGGAAAATGTATCCGACGTGCTTCGAACGCCACTCGGCGAGTGCGTTTCGACTGAGCGTCGCAAGATCGATCCCGTCCACAACGAGTGATCCACGCGTCGGCGAATGACTCGCACCTGAACTTCGAGTGTGTTCTTCTGCACGTCGGCTTCGTGCAGCACACGCAGAACCTCGCCAAGAAGTTGCGTCCCGTGGATTGCTTCAACCACGATCCTGCATGACTGCCCACAAACACACCGGAGACATCCGCCAGCGGCACGTCCACTCGCACCTGCAATCTCGATGGGTCGTAAAGATGCACGAGATGAGCCGAGTGTGGATCATCCATCCCTAACATCACTTTGTCTCCCGGTGCCCTGAGCCGACGCGTCACGACGCCAGTGACCGGCGAGCGGATCGTCATGCGATCAACTCCGCTTCGAGGAGCGTAATCAGACATATAAGTTTCTCCAATATCGAACACAAATGCGCGCAGCAAGCGCGCACCATTAGCACAAAGCCAATGTCGTGGACCTTGAAGGACGCTTCAACCCGTCGATATGGGGAAGGAGCGAGTAGTTCTCAACCGAGATCTCATGACGCGACACGGTGGGAACCGCGACCGCCAAGGTTCCATCGAGGAACTGGAAGAGGAATACCATATTGACACCGGTGCAGCATCGCTGCGGACAATTACAGCCGTCGCATCCTGAGGCTGGGGCTGGGGCTTCGCTGCATTCATCCTCACCGCACACATCGGTCTCAACCCCACAGCAGTCATTGCTGCGATCGGCCTGCCGGTCGAGCATCGTGGGCGAGACATCGCCGCCCAAACCGCAACCACCCGAAGGCAACACCGCCGCGGTATGCAGCGGGTGCATCAGGATCGATGCAATGACCTAGATATGGACAAGTAGCCTCACGGCACAATTATACCGAATTGTAACGGATCGGATCCGGAACCAACAACGAATTGAGGACCAGATAATGGACTGAAAGCGAATAATGCAAGCGAACGGATTGGAACCGTTCACATTCAGATTGGGAAAATGCAAGCCTGTCTCGCAAGTTGCCATATTTGCAAGCACTTATGAGGCGTCCAGCCCGAGCAGTTGCGATAGTGTCAGAGATTCCTTCACGTTTGTCCACTAACCCGTCTCTTGTAGTGTGAAAGTTGATCCGCAGCTTCAATTACAGATACAAGATTGGGGCTCACTACCGGCTTCTGTACGAGCGGGCATCATGGCGATCGTGGAGGCGGTCTGTTAACTAGACTTCCGGGTTTGGAGTTTCAGGCGCAGCGCGTTCCCAATTACTGACACCGAGCTGAAGCTCATCGCCGCGGCGGCGATCATGGGGCTGAGCAGAACGCCAAAGAACGGGTAAAGCACGCCGGCAGCAATCGGAACGCCTGCAGCATTGTAAACGAAGGCGAAGAAGAGATTCTGGCGGATGTTCCGCATCGTGGCTTTGCTCAGCTCTCGAGCCCGAACCAGCCCGTTGAGGTCACCACCGACGAGCGTGATAGCGGCGCTCTCGATCGCGACGCCAGCCCCAGTGCCCATAGCAACACCGATGTCGGCCTGGGCGAGCGCCGGGGCGTCGTTGACCCCGTCACCTGCCATAGCGACCTTGTGACCCTCGTCCTGGAGCTTGCGGATGACCTCGGCCTTCTGGTCTGGTAAGACTTCGGCCTCAATACGGTCGATCCCGAGTTGTCCCGCGATTGCCTCGGCGGTCGTGCGATTGTCGCCTGTCAGCATGACGACAATCAACCCGCTGTCGTGGAGCGCGTCGATCGCGTCCTTTGTGGTCTCCTTGATGGGATCTGCAACGGCAAGCAAGGCCGCGAGTTGACCATCAATCGCGGCGAACATCGCTGTCCCACCCTTCTGACGCTGCTCATCGGCGCGCACTTTTAATGCTTCCACATCGACGCCCTCATCCTGCATCAGTGCCGGCGAGCCAATGGCGACACGAGCACCGTCAACCGTCGCGGCTATGCCCTTGCCTGTGATACTTTCAAAGTCCGATGCCTCGAAGCGCTCATCGGTTCGGCTTTCGAGATCCGAAACGATCGCCTCCGCGAGCGGATGCTCTGACCCGCGTTCTGCGGCAGCGAGCAGCGCGAGCACGCGGGTTTCGTCATTTCCTTCAATGACTTCTGACAAGACAAGCTGGGGCTTGCCTTCGGTCAGGGTGCCGGTCTTGTCGACAACGATAATGTCGATCTTCTCGAAAATCTCGAGGGCCGAGGCGTTTTTTACGAGCACGCCCTGCTTGGCACCCTGGCCCGCGGCGACCATGATCGACATCGGAGTCGCAAGCCCGAGCGCACACGGGCAGGCGATGATCAAGACCGAGACCGCCGCGACAAGTGCGTAGCTGAACGCGGGTGAGGGGCCAACGAGGAGCCACACCACAAAGGCGATGATCGCGACAGCAACAACGGCTGGAACGAACCATGCCGCGACCGCGTCGGCAACACGCTGGATCGGGGCGCGGGAACGCTGCGCCTCGGCGACCATCTGCACGATCTGAGCGAGTGTTGTCTCCGACCCAGTTCGACGGACCCGCATGATGAACGAGCCGGACTTGTTGACCGTGCCCCCGGTCACCTCATCGTCCTCACGCTTCTCGGCCGGCACCGGTTCACCAGTGAGCATCGATTCATCGATGGTGCTTCGGCCCTCGACGACGATGCCGTCGATCGGGATTTTGTTGCCCGGACGGACGCGGACGCGGTCATCGGGCTGGAGATCTTCAACCGGGACATCCTTCTCGCTCCCATCCTCGGCGATCTTGCGGGCAACAGGCGGAGCCAGTTCGAGTAGTTCTCGGATAGCCCCCCCGGTCTGTCTGCGAGCCCTCAGTTCCATGACCTGCCCGAGGAGAACAAGCGTGACGATGACAGCCGCGGCTTCGAAGTACACACCAACGCGACCCGAGTGCGTCCGTAGCGCCTCCGGGAAAAGTCCCGGCCAAACCGTCGCGACCACACTGAACGTATACGCGATCAAGACACCGATGGAAATCAGCGTCCACATGTTCGGTTGCACGGCCCGGATCGATCGTACGCCTCGTACGAAAAATGGCCAGGCGCACCACAGCACAACCGGCGTGGCCAGAGCCAACTCGATCCACTGGCTCACGGCGGGGGTTATCACAGATTCGAACGGGTGCCCGAAAATCATGCTCCCCATGACGTAGACCAAAAGGGGTGCTGAGAATACTAAAGCAATCCAGAATCTCCGCGTCATTTCGCGGAGTTCGGAGTCGTCCTGTTCTGCAGTTGCGTCGAGAGGTTCGAGCGCCATGCCGCACTTGGGACAGTCGCCCGGACCAACCTGCCGGACCTCCGGGTGCATGGGGCATGTATAGATCGCGTCCTTCGGGCCCGTTTGCTGGTTACTTCGTTTATTGTGGTCGCGATGGTCGCAGCAGGAGTGTTCGGCATTGCTGGTAGACTCCTCATGCGATACAACATACTGAGATGGATTCGCACGGAACTTCTGGGAGCAGCCCTTGGAACAGAACAAGTATTCGTTGCCCTTGTAAACGGCTCGATCGGCTTCCTGACCTACCTTCACCGACATGCCGCAGACCGGATCGATATGAGTTCCGATTTCGCTCATGGATGTGCTCTCTTTGTGTCTTTCAGGTTACTCGGGGGTTGGCTCGAAGCTAGGGACGGCTCTGGACTCGGCTTCCTCTTGAGAGCGGGCGACGCCGTTCTGCCGGATGTCTCGGATAAGCCACTCCATCTCTTTGATTTCTCTGCGTTGGGCCTGAATGATTCCGTCCGCCAGTTCGCGAACGCGTGGATCCTCAATCTGAGCACGCTCGCTTGTGAGGATGGCGATGGAGTGGTGCGGGATCATGCCTTCCATATAGTCCGTGTCGCTCACGGTGATCTGGCTGCGGACGAGAGCGACACCTCCCCCGATGAGCACAACACCGATTGCGAGAACGACTACATTCATCGTCTTGTATTTGTACATGCCGAGCATGAAGAGCAGCATGACGATGGCCATCCCGCCGCCCATGATCAGTGTCATGAACAGGCGGGTCTCACTGAACCATGCGTGCTCGATCAGCTTGTATGAATGAAGGTACATCAGTATGAACATGACAATCATCGATGTGACAATCATCGCTGCAAACCGTACATATGAACCGCTATGCATTACTTCGAGTTGCTTGTCCACGAGATCTCCTTTCTGAATCTCAATTCTCAGCGTGTAATTGCTCGCTAAGACGGAACTTCCACTCAGCACCCCAGCAGTAGAGGATGGGGACAACGAACCATGTGAACGAGGCGACCACCATTCCACCGAACGTCGGGATGGCCATGGGAACCATGATGTCCGATCCTCGTCCGTTGCTTGTGAGCACGGGCAGGAGCGCGAGAATGGTTGTGGCACTGGTCATCACTGCGGCGCGAATCCGAAGTTGACCCCCCTCAACCACAGCCCTGCGGATTCCTTCGATCGAGTCTGGTCTGTCTTCCTTCATCGACTGCTCGATTCGAGTCGCCATGATGACGCCGTCGTCGGTAGCGATGCCAAATAGAGCCAGGAAGCCAACCCAGACCGCGACACTGAGGTTGTACTGCTGTACATGAAAGAGCTCTCGGAGATTTGTCCCGAGCAGGTTTGAATCGAGGAACCAAGGCTGGGCGTAGAGCCAGAGCATTAGGAACCCGCCACCCCACGCAACGAAGACTCCCGTGAAAACCATCATGGTTATGCTAACCTTGCGGAACTGAAAGTAGATCAGCAGAAAGATGATTGCCAGTGAAAGTGGAAGAACGACAATCAGTCGCTTCGCAGCTCTGACCTGGTTCTTATACGATCCCGCGAACTCGAAACTGACACTCGCGGGTATCGTCAGCTCACCGGCATTGATCTTGTTCTGGATGAACTCACGAGCATCGTTTACGACGGTCACTTCCGCGAACCCGGGCTTCTTGTCGAACAGCACATAGGTGACGAGGAATGTGTCCTCGCTCTTGATCATCTGCGGCCCCCGTCGGTATTCGACCGAGGCCAGCTCACCCAGTGGCACTTGGGCACCGCTCGGAGTTGGCACGAGAATGTCACCGAGCGTTTCGGGTTCGTCGCGCAGCTCACGTAGATAACGGACACGCACGGGGAAGCGTTCGCGTCCCTCCACGGTCATGGTCAGCGGCTTGCCGCCAATGGCAACTTCAATGACCTCCTGCACATCCGCGATCTGGAGCCCGTAGCGAGCGATCTTCTCACGGTTGATCTCGATCTCCAGGTAAGGCTTACCCACGACCCGGTCCGCAAAGACCGCTGCCGGCTGGACACTGGGGACCTGCTTCAGCAGGCCCTCAAGAGCGAGTCCGAACGACTCGATAGATTCAAGATCGGCTCCGTACACCTTGATGCCCATCGGAGCCCGGAACCCCGACTGCAACATGACAACGCGCGTCTCGATTGGCTGCAATTTCGGGGCGCTGGTGACACCCGGCATATCAGCCGCAGCAACGATCGCGTCCCAGATGTCCTGAGTCGATTCGATTTCATCGCGCCACTGGCGATACGGGCGTCCGCTTGAGTCAGGGATCAGTTCACCCTGCTCATTGCGCACGAACTGGTCGGTGTCCCTGTCGTAACGGAAGTTGAGCCGTCTCCCGCTCTCGTCGGTGCGGTACTCGTGCTTGTATTCGATGATTGTTTCGACCATCGAGATCGGAGCAGGGTCGAGCGGGCTCTCGACTCGTCCAATCTTCCCGACGGCCTGCTCGACCTCTGGCACACTCATGATGCGGCGATCGAGCTCTTTGAGAATCTCGGTCGCTTCACCGATCGATGCGTGAGGCATCGCGGTGGGCATGTAGAGAAACGAGCCCTCGTCGAGCGAGGGCATGAACTCGCTGCCTAGGCCCGGAAAGGCATGAGCGACCTGTGTGACCGTCCCGTTCCGGCGCAACGAGTCGGGGAGCCAACCGAAGATTCTGTCAAAGCCGAGCCAGGATGTAGCGCCGATGAGGACAACGATGACCGCGGGCGAGAGGGCGACGAGTTTGTGTCGCAGCGCCCACGCGAGCACGGTCGGGAACGCCAGGCGGATCAGCCAGAAAGCGAACAGGATCCCACCAACGAACAGTGCGATGAAGAGTGCGTTGCCGAGTGTTCCCGGAATCGGGCCGAGGGGCATCCAAGCGTCCGCGAGCACGGTAAGCACGACGAGCACCACCACGAGATTGACAATCCAGGTCGCCGAGCGAACAAACCGGCTGCGGGACCACTGAAGCAGCCAGGCGAACCGGCCTCGGTTTGGCAGACGCCAGCCCAGCAACACATGCGCCACCGCGGGCAAGATCGTCACTGCGATGACAATCGACGAAATGAGCGCGAATGTCTTGGTGTAAGCCAGCGGCTTGAAGAGCTTCCCCTCGGCAGCTTCCATCGTAAAGACAGGTAGGAATCCTACGATAGTGGTCGCGACCGCGGTCAGGACTGCTCCACCGACCTCGGCACTGGCTCTATAGACGACCTCCAATCGTCTCTCGCTCTCGTTCGCCTCTCCAAGACGGCGCAGGATGTTCTCCGTGAGCACGATACCCATGTCGACAATGGTTCCGATGGCAATGGCGATGCCCGAGAGCGCGACGATGTTGGCGTCAACGCGAAAGAGTTTCATGCCGATGAAAGTCATGAGCACAGTCAGTGGCAGCATCGCGCTGATCAGGAGACTGGTCCGCAGGTGCATGACCATTAGCACGACAACAACGACTGTGACGAGCACCTGCTGCACGATGGCAGAGTTGAGCGTTTGGAGCGTTTCCTTGATCAGACCCGTCCGGTCATAAAACGGCACGAGCGTGACACGGCTCTCAGTGCCGTCGGCGAGGACCTTTCTTGGCAGCCCGGGTGCGATGTCGTTGATCTTGTCCTTGATGCGCTGAATGGTGGCCATCGGATTCTCGCCGTAACGCACGACGACGACACCTCCGACGGCTTCCTCCCCGGCCTTGGTCAGCACGCCTCGCCGGAGCGCCGGGCCGAGTGAGACTTTGGCGATGCCGCTCAGGAGAATCGGCTGCCCGTCACGCGCGGCGATGGCGGTCTGCTCAATATCGACGACACTCCGGATGAATCCGAGTCCCCGGACGATGTACTCCGCTCGGTTCACCTCGAGCGTTCGGGCGCCAACATCCAGGTTGCTCTTGCGGACGGCGGCGATGATCTGCTCAAGCGACACGTTCGTCGCCCGCATCGCGTCTGGGTCGACATCGATCTGGTACTCCTGCACGAATCCACCGATGGACGCGACTTCCGCGACACCCTCAACGCCGGCGAGCTTGTACTTGACGATAAAATCCTGGATGGACCGGAGTTCCTCGAGTCCCCAGCCGCCGGTGGGGTTGCCATTTGGGTCACGTCCTTCGAGCGTGTACCAGAACACCTGTCCGAGCGCCGTCGCGTCAGGACCGAGCGCGGGTGAGACACCGGGCGGGAGCGTCCCAGCGGAAAGAGAATTGAGCTTCTCCAGCACGCGCGATCTGGACCAGTAGAACTCAACGCCTTCATCGAAAACGACGTAGATCGTGGAGAAGCCGAAGACCGAGTAGCTGCGGATGTCCTTGACCCCGGGGATGCCGAGCAACGCCACGGTCAGGGGGTAGCTGATCTGGTCGTCAATGTCCTGCGGGCTGCGTCCGGCCCATTCGGTGAAGACGATCTGCTGGTTTTCGCCGATGTCTGGGATTGCGTCCACGGGGACCGGGCTGCGAGGAAGCCCCGCGATCTGCCAATCGAACGGCGCGACAAGCACGCCCCAGAAGACCGTGACCGCAAGGCCGATCGCAACGACCAGTTTCTGCTCCAGACAGAAACGGATGAGCGAATTGAGCGGGCTTCTGCTATTCTGGTGCGGTAGAGGATCACTCATGGTCATGCCCCTCATGACCGCCTGAATGATCGTTGTTCAGAGGTGCAAACGATTGCCGGATCTCTCCGCAACGGAACATGCGTGAGCCAAGGTATGGATTTCGGATCTGCTCACCTCGCTGGATCCAGTCGGCTCCCTTGTTCCCAAACGCCATCGGACAGTGAACGACATACCAGGTCTCGTTGCGTTCGTGTCCGAACTGTTCCTGCAGCGAGAGCACCGCTCTGCTCATGTCCTCGAACCGCATACGAGCCGATTCGAGGTCTTGGGGGGAGCCGTCGTGGCGGAGGTTCGCAGCTGCGAGTCTCCATGCGTTGAGCCGGAGCCTATCAAGACCGGCATCCTCAACAAATCCAATCGCGGTGCTTAGATCGCCAGCAGCGCGGTTGAAGCCATTCATGTCATCCGATGCCAGAGCTTCTTGTGCGTCGAGGTAACCCGCGTACACAGGTTCAAGCGCATGCACGAATGAAACGGGCACTCTGCCACTTTCGGTTATAGCTTTGTCAGCGCCGATCAACTTGTCGTGACCCGAATGGACGGAAGCAGTCTTCCCACCATCGGGCTTCATCATGCTGGGCTTGGCAGCGATCTGCATCGCACTGTCAATCCGGAAGGCGCCGCTCACGACGACCTGCTCGCCCTCTTCCAGCCCTTCACGAACGATGTAGAAATCACCCGCACGCGGGCCGAGCACGACTTCGCGGCCTTCGTAGGTCGGCGTTTCCGTATCCTCGACCGCGACGTACACCACCGATCGCTTGCCCGTAAAGAGCACCGCAGTCCGGGGCACTACGAGCGGCTCAACTGCTTGTGCAGGCTCGCCGACAATGCCCAGTGATTCCGCAGGGACGAGATCCATGCCGCAGATGTCACACTGGCCGGGTTCGTCCTTGACGATAGAGGGGTGCATGGGGCTCAGCCATCTCCCCGCGAGTTCATCGCCAACCACGGCACCAGTTTCAGAGATTCGGGGTCGTAATACGGCAGAGGCGAACATCCCCGGCTTGAGACGGCGATCTTTGTTGTCGACCGCGACACGCACCGTAGCGGTGCGTGTCCGGTCGTCCACCAGCGTCTCGATGAAGGAGATCTGGCCCTCGAACGACTCACCGGGATGAGCCTCAACCGTGAAGGTGAGTTTCTGACCCCAGCGGAGCATCGGCAATTGCGATTCGTATGCCTCCAAATTGAGCCAGAGGCGAGAAAGATCCGCAACTGTTGCGATCGAAGAACCGGTGCTCACATAATCACCCTCGCGGACCGCAAGGTGCGTCACAACTCCGCCAATCGGAGCGAAGATTGTCAGCCGATCTGATTGATACTCACCGCTCTCGATTTCGGCGATCTGTTCATCGGTGAGCCCGTACAGCCGTAGTTTGTCGCGGGAGGCAACAAGGGTGTCCCGCGTCGCGGATCGTACAATCTCGCTCATACTTTCTGAGCCGTTGCTCGCCGCGGTGATTTGTCTGAGTTCCTCAAATGCTGCGAGTAAATCTGGGCTATAGACCTCTGCGATGTGGTCGCTCTTTGAAACGATTACGCCCACGTAGTTCACGAATAACCGATCGATTCTGCCGGGGAAGTATGCGGTCAACCGTGCAACTGAAGTCTCGTCATAAGTTACCTTGCCATAGAGACGGGTCTCAGCGGTCGGGAAGAACCGTGCAACGGGCGTGGTCTCGATCTGGCTCATCGCTGCAGCCGATTCGCTAAGCGATAGTCGGAGCGGGTTGGATGCTCCCGCATGGTCCGTAACGGCGATCAGATCCATATAGCAGATCGGGCATTTGGCATCCGGGTCCGGGAGCCTGACAGATGGGTGCATCGAGCAGGTGTACATCTGCGGCTCGGCACCGCCAGAGTTATGAGTATGTGCATCGATCGTTGGCGATGGCGTCGGATCCTTTGGGCTTCCAATGCGGTAGCCGATTACAAGCGCGAGCATGATCAACAGCAATGCGATCGCGGCAGACGTGTGCTTCCAGAGCCAGGCGGAGACCGTGCGGATTCGGTGAGATACTGTGCTCATGGTGTGTCCCCTTCCGGGAGTAGGTCCGAGTCATCGGTTGCCAAGGTTTGACCCACAAGGCGATTGAGTCTTGCCAGGGCCTGCCCTCGGTCAGCGCGGGCGCGTTCGGTGGCGATGGCATACTCAAGCAGCGTGCGTTCGGTGTCGAGGAGATCGAGGAAGTTCTTTTCGCCCGCTCGGAAACCGGCGAGCGAGGCACGCAGCGATTCCTCGGCCTTGGGGATGAGCGTGCCCTCGTAGAGCCGAACCCTGCGATTGGCGTCCGTGTGCTCGAACCAAACACGCTGGATCGCCGAAGTGATCTTGTTCGACTCGTCTGCACGCGTGTGCGAGACTTCCAGGCGACGTGCGATCGATTCACGCACGCCCGCGTTGTACTTCTCGCGTGAAATCGGCAACGTCATCCCGAAGCTGAGCATGATCGGGTCGTCGCCGCTCTCAGGGATAGAGCTATTCATGGCCTCGCCCGTCACGATGTAATCGAGTCCGACACTCAGGTCTGGCATCCCGTTCAAGCGGGCGGCCTCGGTGCGGACGCGTTGCTCAGCGATCTGCTCGTCAAGTGCGAGCAATGTCGGGTTCATCGTGCTCGCCAGCTCTGCGAGTTCTGGCCCATCCATAGACACTACACGCCCGGGCAGCTGGGCCATGGTTGGTACCGCGGTCCCGGTCGGTCGATTGAGGGAGGCGTTGAGCTCAGCGACGTAGGCGGGGCGCATCGAGCGGAGCTGAGTCAGCCGGTCCTCAAGCTGACCAAGCTCGACCTGGACGCGTGTGAGTTCGGGATGCGAACCGAGCCCGACGCTGTAGCGGATCCGCACGACCTCCTCGAACGATTGCAACAACTCGAGGTTCTCCTGCGTGATCCGCACGACCGCGTCGAGATAGACGAGTTCGTGCAGGGTTCGCACGACCCGCTCGGTGACCGCAAAGCGTTCGGCTTCGATGTTGAGCCAAGCGGCGCGCCGCCAAGGCTGCCGCGTCCTTTCGCTCACCGAGCAGCCCTGGCCAGGGGAACGCCTGGCTCACGCCGATCCGGGCGTGCTGGGGGCCGGTCCGGGTCTCCACCTCGTCGAGAAAGAACCCGACATTCAATCGAGGATCAGGCAGCGCCCCGATCTGGGGCAGCCGCTCGGTGGAGGCGACCCATCGCTGATAAGCCGCCTCGACTGAAGGACTGTGATAGAGCGCATATCGAACGTAATCGTCCGGCGACGCATCATCGGTCAGCCCTGGAGCAACGATCGATTCGCCGTCACGCTCCTCGGCTCGGTAGACGGATGCGATGGCCTGTGAATTGTTCTGCTTTGCGGACTGGACGCGCAGTGAACCGCGTTCCCGTGGGGCATCGAAAGGCGATGAGCACCCCGTGAGAAGGCAACTGACCACGGTCAACGCCGCCAATTGGGCGGGTCGGACGGCCATATCAGGCTCCTGGATTGACAATCAGAAAACGTGACAACATGCTTCATGCGTTCAGTGCGGGCGCACTGTGACTATGGAAGCTCTGAGCTACGTTCGCCAGATGCCCAGGATGGCCCTGATTTCGTTGTGTGTCTTGTTCGCGTATCGGCTGTCGAAATGGGTAGCAGAGATGATGGATTCGGAGTCGGGCTCGATCTGCTCGCGCCCAGGTGGGTCACAGATCTGGATGGCAACGAGGGAATCGCGGTCAGACCTTGGTAGCGGCGCTTCGGGTGCCCGCTTAGGTTGATCGGTCGGGTGGATCTCACAGCCACAACCAGTAATTGCTGTGTGACAGTTTGGAGCCTTCGGAGCGGGCTCACAGCAGTTGCTCTGGAGGGCTGGGACCGAGCACGATGAACCACTTGCCGGCTCGCTCGTGCCCATCCGTGGACCGGCTGCCACCATGAGCAGTGGGTGCCAGACCATCACCAAAATGACAAAAACACGCATCATGTCACCGGAGTATACCGGCCAGCCTCTGGTGCTATTCCAAGGTATGAATGCCCCAGCCACCACACCGATGAGATCGCCTGTTCTGGCGTTAATCTGACCCGGTCAAACCCAAAGACGCCCACCGAACAAGCGAGTAACCTACCCGCCCTGACCGACTCCCAGTACATTCCCGATCGCCTGTCCCGGGCTTTCGGTCAGCCAAGCTTTTTCGAAATGGGGCCGCCAACTCTTAAGGTGAGATTCGTTGATACCAAACTGAAACATATTATCAGGCTACACCACCATTCTGGACCTTATAGGTGGATAGAGACATGAGTATCGAGATTGATTTTAGCAAGATCCGACCCGACTCAAAGGGGACGCGGCAAGGTGGCTTCGAAGAGATGGTCGTCCAGCTCTTCGCTCGTCAGCCGCATGAGGCTCATCCGGACGCCAGAGTTAACCGTGTTGAGGGCGCCGGTGGAGACGGCGGCGTCGAGGCGTACGCAGATGTCCCGGGCACAGGTAAGGTGGCAGTTCAGGCCAAGTGGTTTACTGACAAGCTCGACGATAGTAAATTCAGACAAATAGACAAGTCGGTACGTGCTGCCCTAGTCAACCACCCTGATCTCAAAGAGTACCAGGTCTATGTACCACTTGACCTAACAGGCAAGAAAGATGCAAAGTCGCAACAAGCAATTGCGAAAGGAAAGACCTCCAAATCACAGCGAGAGAAGTGGAACGAGCACGTGACCTGCCCCCCAGAATCAGTTCCCGTCCGGGATGGACAGCCTGCTCCGAACAGCAGCGACCTCCGATCGTCCAACGAAGCGGATATATCGTTTCAAATTCTGTGGCACTTGGTACTATGACATCGAGCAAGCTCGCCGTTTGTGGCCCAACCACTTCATAGATTGATGTACTGGCGTCAAAGTGCGCCAATATACGTCATATCGGCGTCTAAGTACGTCATTTTGGACGTTCCGAACGTTTCAAGTCAATTTTGGCCGTCATGCTTTGTGCATGAAGAGATTGAACACAACCAAAGAACTTGCCGAGCGGACCGGCCTTCCGATTGCTTGGCTCAAACGTGAAGCGGACCAAGGGCGGCTGCCATGTATCCGTGTAGGACGCCGACGGTACTTTGATGCTGAGGCAGTGGAGCAGGCCTTGTCTAAGCGACAAAACCGGGAGGTGTCCGATGAAGCGTGACACCATGCAACCTCACTCACAAGCTCAGCAAAGCCCCCCAGAACCACTGATGATCGATGCGAAGGCTGCTCGTGCGATGCTGGGGATTGGCGCCCGCAGGCTCTGGAGCCTTACCAATTGCCAGGCGATCCCATCGCAGAAGATCGGCAGATCAGTCAGGTATGTACCCGGCGAGCTGCGAGCCTGGATCGAAGGCGGTTGCCCGACCGAACCGGGCTCTGCTGACGACATCCGAGAGGCAGTGAGCGAATGAGAACGCCACCCATTGAACGACGCAGCCCCGCTGGCAGGCGGGGCGGGCGTCAAGAGTCAGGCTTCGCACTTCCAGTTTACAACCATTTTCTTCCTACGGCAATCATTTCCGCGGATGACTTACGTGCACCCGATTGCAATGGAAATGGCCAAAGATTCAACAGTGTAATCAACGGCGCGTGCCCGCTTAATTGGGTGATCGCATGAGCCGCACGGAACCGATCAGAGTCGTTATCGATGCACTTAAGTCGCACGGGGTCGCAGTCAAGAAATCAAAGAAGGGCTATTCGTGCTGCTGCCCATCGCACGAGGACAAAAACCCGAGTCTGAGCGTGAACGTGGGCGACGACGGGCGGGCACTGATCCACTGCTTCGCGGGGTGCGGCGCACTTTGCCGATTGGCGCCCTTTGGCTCAGATACACGTCGTTGTGCTCCCCGACCATGACGAGGCGGGGGAGCAGTACGCCAGGGAGATCGTTCGACAGGCCCAGGAGGTTGGGGCGAGATCCGTACGCATTGTCCGTCTCACTCAGCTGATGCCAGAGTTGCCCCCATCGGGCGATCTCGCGGATGTGGTAGAGCACGCCCACACCCAGAGCGAGAGCCTCGAAGAGCTGCGCACGAGGCTCCAGTCGCTCGTGCAGTTGGCAGATCACGAGGAGGAAGAACATATCGACGGGATGCCCGTGATCGTCTGGCTCGACGAGGTGCAACCGGAACGCGTCAATTGGCTCTGGCCCGGGAAGATCGCCCGCGGAAAGCTCACGGTTCTGGCGGGCGACCCCGGGCTTGGCAAGTCGTTCGTCACGCTCGACATCGCGGCACGTCTGACGAGTGGGCTCGCCTGGCCAGATGCGCCGGGCACACCGATCGAGCCAGGAGGCGTGGTGCTGCTAGGCGCCGAGGACGGGATCGCCGACACGATCCGCCCGAGACTCGACGCCGCGGGTGCGGATGTCAGTCGCATTGTGGCGATCGAAGCGGTTCACTCGGTGAACGCGAATGGCAACAAAGCCGGTCGGGCATTCGATCTCACGAGCGACATCCGTGCACTCGAGACCGCGATCCGAGCGATCGACAATTGCAAACTGGTCATCATCGACCCGATCTCGGCATATCTAGGAGAAACAGACTCTCACAAGAACGGCGAGATCCGCGGACTTCTGGCCCCGCTGGCGACCCTGGCCGATAAGCACGGCGTCGCCATCCTGGCAGTCACGCACCTCAATAAAAACACTGGAGGCGCTGCGATCTACAGAACAATGGGCAGCCTCGCGTTCACCGCAGCAGCACGCGCGGCATGGATCGTGACGAAGGACAACGACGACCCAGACAGGCGGTTGCTACTGCCCATTAAGAACAACATTTCAGCGGATACGGGTGGACTGGCGTACCGGTTAGAGCCCGGAGAGGGCGGTCTTCCCATAATCGCCTGGGAACCTGATACGGTCAATCTGAGTGCCGACAGCGTGCTCGGACAACACACATCAAATTCTATAAACGGCGCACTCGAAGAGGCCAAGCAATGGCTTCTGGATGTACTCAGTGACGGACCGGTCCCGGCTCGGGACGTGAAAGAGTCAGCCCAGCGAGACGGCGTCGCGTCGCGCACACTGAGTCGAGCCAAACAAGTGCTCGGTGTCAGTTCGACTCGCGAGGGATATTCATCTAGTGGTCGGTGGCTTTGGGCGATGCTCCATAGTGTGCCACCTCCGTCATAGATCGCCAAGCCAAAGGGTGGCACACAATGGCATCTATGGCGTTGTTTGGAAGACAGCCAGACTGAATTGATCAGGCAGCAAACTTACAGGTGCAGTGACTATGAGGGTTCAGCAATGCAGAGTCGAATCAGGCTTGAGGCACTGGAATCGTCTTTTCTGAATGGGGAGCATATCCAACAAAGCACGGTGTAATCACGGTGATTTTGTCAAGGAATTACTACACGACTTTGTAGCAACTCCTGGCGCTTGCTCGCACCACATGGCATAATGAAGCAAGGAAGGACATCACACGATGGCAACCAAACGCACGAGATCGAAAGGCACCGGATCGCTCTTCAAAAGAGACGGGAATGGGCCTTGGATTACGAGCTACTACGACCACTCTGGTAAGCGGCGTCAGCACTCGACCAAGACGACCGACAAGGCGGCCGCCATGCGGATTCTGGATAAGCTGGTCGCCGATTCGGCTCTTCGACGGGATGGGGTTATCGACCCACGCGACGATCGCTACTCCATCGAGGGTCGAAAGCCACTGAGTGAGCACGTGGCGTCCTACATCGCCCACTGCCGGCACGCCGGGCAGGCTCCTCACCATGTCAACCAGAAAGCCTCGCAACTTGAGGCCCTCATCGTCGGGACCAAAGGTCACCAGGCCCCAGGAACTGACCGCTGACGCCCTTGTCGAGCACCTGTCAGCTCTCAAGGACCGCGGCCTCTCGGCCAGGTCGGTCAACTTCGCCCGCCAGATTGCAGTCGCGTTCTATCAGTGGTGCGTAAAGACGGGCCGAGCGAGGTCCAACCCCCTCAAGGTCGTCCCGAAGCAGAACGAGGACCGGGACCGCCGACGCGTCCGGCGCCCGCTTACGGACGAGGAACTGGCCCGTCTGATCGCCGTCGCTCGAGAGCACGGCCGGGAGGCCTGGTACCTCGCCGCTGCTCTTGTAGGCCTGAGGAAGGGCGACATGATGCGTCTGACGTGGTACACGGTCCTCGGGCTCTCGGACACCGCTGCAGCGATTGGCAAGCTGCCCGGTGTTGGACCCGCAACTCCCGAACCCGAGCGAGCCACCGGCACAGCCGATGCGACCGGTTTAGACCGACAGCGATACTGCAAGCAGTTGGGGCGCGAAACCCGCCCAAACAGTGCGTCATGGCGCGATCAACACCGTCTCAATCGAGCAACCGCAGATGACCAAAAAGGCGCAGAAACCCAGAGGAAAAGTGCGTTTGGAGACTCGCAAAGAAGAAAGCGGGCGAACGGACTCGAACCGTCAACATTCAGCTTGGAAGGCTGACGCTCTACCATTGAGCTACGCCCGCGAACTTCGGATTCTACGCACCCCATCTCTCACGGGCACGAGGCCGCCGACTGGTAATTGGCGAGCCAGGCCGTGAAATCCGCGGGGGTATGGAGCCCGTCCCCGTTCTGGTCGGTTTCGCAGACTCCGGTGTTGTACGCGTTGATCCAGGCGGTAAAGTCGGCGGGGGTCAAGAATCCGTCGTGGTTCACGTCCGCGCAGGCCGCCCAAGCGAGCCACCCGTTGCCGCACCCTCCCCCGCCCGTATTCAGCTCTTTGAAGGGCAGGATCTCCAGGGCGTCGATGTTGGCGTGCTCCGTCTCGCCTGCAAGTCCGAGCGAAATTCCCAGGTGCGGCGCGAGGCAATAGATCGCAAATTTGCCCGTAAAGTCCGTGAAGAATACCGTGGCCCCGTCCACCGGGACGCCGCAGAGCGTGCGGAGATCCGTGAGTGTTTTGGATCCGGGCGAGAGCGAGAAAAGAGCATAGTCATAGCCCGGTTCTGCAAAGAGATCGACGAAGTCGATGACCCCCATCGGAACGTGCGACCAGACTACCAGTGCATCAATATCGTCGCCCTCATTATTCGGTGTGTAAGCCTGAAGGCCGCACTGGGCAGCGCTGGCAAAGACCAGATTCCCGCCAGCAAAGCCGTCGGCGAGGATGTCCGCTGGATTCACTCCCGCAGTGAGCGCATAGGCGGGTGGGACACTGTAATACGCAAACTGATCGGGCACACCATTGCCGTCGGCATCAAGCCGGCGTGGGTACATACTTAGCGCATCGACGTTATCGTGCGTTCCTGTTCCGATCACCGGACACAGGAACGACCCCGGCCTGCGGTTGCCCACACCCGTCCCGGCGACGAGCCGAAAGACCGATTCATCGATCTCACCGCCGTTCGAGGCGTTCGAGGGCGATTGCACGCTCCCCGCGAAAGTCGGCATGCTCGAACAAGGTGTCAGGGTCAGGCTCCCGCGGAACGAGATCGGGGGTGAGAACGGCTGAGTGCTTCGGAACACATCGCCTGGCTGCTGGTTCAGAAAGTCCTGCGCGTCCAGATTGCTCCCCGTAACGCCTCCGGTCAGACGATCCACGCTGAACCGCAGGTAGATCTCGCCGGTGCTGTACATCACGCGGTCCCGGTCCGTGCTCAGAGCATCGATGGCATCGGCCCAGATGACTTGGCAATCGAGGATGGGCGAACCCGAGATCCAGTCGATCGTCAGCAGATCGCTATCTAGAAAGACCGCACCGCTCGCCGCCAGAAGTGTCGGGCTCGGCCCGATCTCCACGAACGGACCGACTGTCCCAAACGGGTCCTCGGCGCTGTAGAAGAACGGATTGACAGGCGCGGTGAGCGGGCTGTTGGGGTTGTCGTCGAGGCTAAAGACCTGAGCTTGCAACTGTGCACAACCGAGCATAAACAGACCGAATGTGACAACCGTTTGACGATGCATGGCTTTCTCCTCACGCTCTATGTGCGGACAACGATCCCGGAAACAGGACCAGGGCCCTTCAGATTGTGTGCCTGGAGAACGGTTCTTGCACAGCGCGACCCGAAAGAGCCAGACGCGAGGCCGAACACACTCGGAAGAAACCAGTGTACCAGATTCGGACCCCGGCATTGATTATCTTTTTTACTTCACCCTCCGAAGGCGAGTTTCAAACAGCCTCAGGATGCGCCTGTACTCGTCCAGCCAGGCCGAGGGCTCGATGAACCCGTGGGCTTCCAGTGGGTAGAGGGCGACCTCCCAGTCCTGCTTGCCCAACTCGATGAGACGCTGCTGGAGGCGGATGGAATCCTGGACGAGGACGTTGTCGTCGAGCACGCCGTGGCAGATGAGCAGGCCCCCTCGGAACCCCTCAGCGAACTCGATCGGGCTCGATTGCTCGTACGCCTCCGGGTCGACGTCGGGCGTGTTCAGGATCGCCGACGTGTAGCCCTGGTTGTAGTGCGCCCAGTCGGTGACGGGCCGGAGCGCCGCACCGGCGGCGAACGTATCCGGTTCCTTGAACACCGCCATGATGGCGAGGAAGCCGCCGTAGGAGCCGCCGTAGGTCCCGACGCGCGAGACGCCCACGCCCCGCTCGCTCGTCATCCATTTGGCCGCGTCGGCCATGTCCTCGATCTCGGGCTGGCCCATGTGCCTGTAGATCGCGGTGCGAAAGTCTCGCCCGTAGCCAGCCGAGGCGCGGTAGTCGAGATCAACCACGACATAGCCCTTGTACGCCAGGAGCGAGTGGAACATCATCTCGCGGAAGTAGTAAGGCCAGCTCCGGTCGACGTTCTGCGTGTACCCCGCGCCGTGCACGAAGATCACGCCGGGCCTCTCGCCAGCCTCCCCACCGCCGGCAAAGTCGTACACCCGCGCCCGCACGCTCCGGCCGTCCCGGCAGGGGATGTCCACAAACTCGGGCTCGATCCAGGGTAGTTCGCTGAACGCCTCCGACACCGAATGCGTCAGACGCGTGGGCTCTTGCTTTCCATCCAGCGGCATCGTGTAGAGCTCCGCCGGATGATCGAGCGTCGAAACCTCCATGAGCACGCGCGAGCCGTCATCGCTCATCTGGAACCGCTCGACGTCCGCGCCAAAATCGGTGATGACCTCGAAGCCGTTGTCTTCGAGCTTGATCCGAGCGAGCTCGTAGATCGACGGGTCGGGCCTGTTCGTGCGCGCGTAGAGCACGCCCGGCTGGGCGGCATCTTCTGAGACATCCCACACCTCGAAGGAGCCCGAGGTGACCTGACGGACCGATGTGCCGTCCCACGCGAACACGTGCGCAAAGCCAGGCGTCTCCGCGAGGAACCAGAACTCGCTCCCGTCGCTCGTCCAGCCCGACTCGCCCACGCGCCAGTTGATCCAGGCCTCGGTCGATTCGCGGAAAATCGAGCGGGGCTCGGGCTTCTCACCCGGCTCCACGGCAACCACCCAGCGGTCCTTGTGGTCGTGGCTCCACGCCTGCACGAAGAGCGCCCCGCCGCCGGGCTGCCATGCCAGACCACGCAGATCGACCCCGCGCGGCTCGGGCTTGGCGTCCTTCACGTCCTCCTTATGATCCGCTTCCGGCTCCGACTCGTCGTCCGCTTTCTTCAGGAACGCGAGCGGGTCGTCCGTGATCCCGGGCAAGCCCGAGAGATCTATCTCGGCGAATGTCTCGCCCATGAGATCGAGCAAAAAGAGCCGCTCGTTCGAATCGCTCCGCACCCCCACCTTCGTGCGCACGCGGCTCGTCTCGACGTACCCGTCCTCCGTGACGTACGAGGGCATGACATCCTGCTTCGCCTCGGGCGCGGGCTTGCTCGCGATGACCGCCAGGTACCTGCCATCGTCCGAAAGCGCCCAGCCCCGACGTTCGAGCCCCTTGCCCAGATAAAAAGGCCCGGGCACGGCGGTCGCGTCCGCCTTCTCGACCGCCTCGCGCTGGGCCTTACGCTCCTTGTCCCGGTCATGGCGCTCGACGATGGTCGTAAAGAGCTTCTCCTGCTGCTGGTCGAGGTAGTCCTTGTCGTCCTCCTCGTCCTTGGGCTCGTCCTCGAAGCGCACATCCGCGACCTGGAACACCCCCGCGTCTCCCAGGTCCATGACGTACCACTGCCCGCCCGACTCGTACCGGATGCGCCTTGGGTCAATCATGAACGCGGGTGAGCCCTCGTGCGCGCTGGTCCGTGTGAGCTGGCGTATTTCCCCGGTCGCGACATCGCCGAGCCAGAGGTCCCCTCCGCGTGAGCAGACGCGCCGGCTTCGCTCCCGGTCGTACACCCAGTTTGCCCGGCCCATCGCCGACCGCTCGGCGTCGCTCAGGACGCGTTCTTCGAGCGTCTCGGGATCGATCTCAACCAGGTCATCGAGCGAGCTGTCCGCCCGCTTTCGGCTGAAGATCAGGCGCTGGCCGTCGTCCGACCAGAACGCGTTCTGCGGGAAGAGCCCGACCCAGTCTGGATCGCTCATGATGCGTTCGAGTGTGATGCCGTGGGTGTCGTCGCCCGGCTGGGCGGCAAGGCTAGCGGGCAGAGCGAGAATCAGAACAACAAGAAGTGTGCGCATAAACAAGCGTACCGGCCGGGGCCGGTACGCTGCAAGGTGACGAGGAATTGGGTCGAGGCAGAAATGGGCTTAGCCGTTCTTCTGCGCAAAGTCCTTGAGGAACTGCGCCAGGGCGTGGGCGCCCTCGATGGGGAAGGCGTTGTACATGCTGGCCCGCATGCCGCCGATCGAGCGGTGGCCGGCGAGATTCGCCATGCCCGCCTGCTCGGCCTCGGCGAGGAACTTCTGGTCGAGCGCGTCGCTTGGCGTCTTGAACGTGATGTTCATGAGCGAGCGGTCCTGCTTCCTCGCGTGAGGCGTGTAGAAGGACACCGCGTCGAGCACGTCGTACACGATCTTGGCCTTCTCCTTGTTGTACTTCTCGATCGCCGCGAGTCCGCCCTGACGATCGAGCCACTTGAAGACCTGGCCCATCAGGTAGATGCCGAAGGTCGGGGGCGTGTTGTACCGGCTCTCCTTGGCGGCCTGGAGCTTGTAGTCCAGCATCCAGGGCAGTTTGCGGACCTGCTTCTCGAGCACGTCGTCACGCGCGATGACCAGCACCGTGCCAGCCGGGCCCAGGTTCTTCTGGCCGCCCGCGTAGATGAAGCCGTACTTCGTCACGTCGATGGGCCTGCTGTAGATATCGCTCGAAGCGTCGCACACGTACCATGCATCGCCCGGCGCCTTGGGCGGCATGCGGTGCCACTCGGTGCCCATGATCGTGTTGTTGCTCGTAAAGTGAACATACGTCGGCTTGTCCGAGTACTTGATGTCCGCGTCGTCGGGGATGCGGTCGAAGTTCGTCGCCTTGGACGAGCCGGCGACGTGGGCCTTTCCGTAGAGACCCGCTTGGTTGATCGAGTCCTGAGCCCACTTGCCCGTCTCGAAGTAGTCCGCCGTCGCGCCCTCGGCGAGGAAGGCCATGGGCACCTGGTAGCACTGCGTCGTCGCGCCGCCCTGGAGGAACATGATCCGGTAGTTCTCCGGGATGTTGGCGATCCGGCGGCAGTCCGCCTCGGCCTCTTCGAGCACGCGGTCGAATTCCTTGCCGCGGTGGCTGTGCTCCAGGATCCCCACGCCCGAGCCGTAGAGACTCCAGAGATCCTGCTGAACGATCTTGATGACCTCTTCGGGGACCACGCCCGGTCCCGCTGAGAAGTTGAACGCCCGCGGATCGGTATTGAGACCGTTTGCCGACCTGCTTGCCTGTGCCGTTGTCATCGCAGCTTCCCCAGATATGCCTTACGCGCCGGCCGAGGCGGCACGCAGCGCCTCGGCGTTGACCACATTCTCGCAGCTCCCCGTCTCTTTGTACACCTTGACGAGCCGGACGACTTCCTCGGCGACCGCCAGCTGGGCCTGATCCGTCGAGGCCCCGCAGTGGTGCGAGCAGTAGATCCCGGGGTTCCCAGCCAGCTCCGGCTTCCAGTCGCACTCCGTGGCGGAAGGCTGGTCGCAGTACACATCCAGGCCCGCCCGGATGCCCTTGGCCTTGCACGCCTCGATCAGCGCCCGCTCGTCCACCACCGGGCCCCGGCTTGTGTTGACGAAGTACGCACCGGGCTTCATGGCCCCGAAGAACTCCGCGTTGAGCGAGCCCCTGGTCTCGTCCGTCATGGGCACGTGCACGGTCACGGCGTCCATCATCGGGAGCTTCTCGAGCACGTCCGAGCGATCCGGGCCGATCATCGTCGCGCCCAGACGCTCGACCTCGCCTTCGGTCAGGTGGTGCGAGGTGGTGTAGACCGTCATCCCGAACGCTTTGGCGCGGATGGCGACTTCTTGACCGATCGCGCCGAAGCCATGGACGAAGAGCTTCATCCCCTTGAGCCCGCGGGCCTTGCCGTATTCTTTTTTGTTCCACCGCCCGGCCTTGATCGCTTCGTTCTGCTCGGGCAGACGCCGATCGAGGTTGATCAGGTGGCCCATCGCCAGCTCCGCGACCGCGACCGCGTTCATGCCCGGGCAGTTGCTGACGCTGATGCCCTTGGCGCCGGCCGCGTCGCGGTCGATGTTGTCGTACCCCGAGCCCGCGCGGATGATGAAGCCCAAGGATTGAGCCGCATCGATCGCGGGCGCGAGCACCTTGGTGCTCCGCACGACGATGACCGCCGGGTCGATCCGACCCACGGCCTCGGGCATCGTCTCGGGCGTCAAACCCGGCTCGTGCACGACCTCACAGCCAAGGTCCCGCAGGCCCTCGACCCCCTCCGCCTCGAACTTATCAGCGATCAGCACACGCACAACCGGCCTCCCATCGACGAACGGCTTTTTGCCGCCCGATGGTAGGCCGATCGGTCATGCTTCCGGACTTGACATCAGGGGTCAATTGCCCGAGGAGGCCGCCCGAGACTGCCCGATCCGAACGACCGGATCGCCGCTGACGTCGATCCCCTGGAGTCCCCATCGGGTGTGCTCGTAGTACGTGGGGACCTTACCAGCGGCGGCACCGGGCGGATCCCACCAGGCGAGCGGGATGTAGTCGTACTGCGCCGAAACCTCATCGGGCCTGTTGGCGCCGTAGATGGGGTTGTTGGGCCACGAGCCGAAGTTGACGTCCTTCGTCTTTACAGAGTCCGCGCGTCCGTCGTAGAACAGCACGGGCACCTGTGAGGTCTCAAAGGCGTAGTACTGGTCCTGCTGGAAGCTGGTCCGGTCGTACGAATCAAACATCAGCACTTTATTCGAGGGGAATGCGACATCGCCCAGCTTGCGTCGGCCCAAGACATTCGGCCTGCTGGGCATGATGTACTGATTCTGATTCTGGTACCGAGAAACCGTGCGGGGCCATTTGGTGGTGCCGTTGACATTACCCACGTCGGGTGAGAAGTGCGCCGTCGCGATCTGGTAGCTCGAACTGAACGCCCAACGCCAGAGATCCGTGAAAGAGGTCGCAGGGCTCGGCGGGCGATACACACTGTTCTTCGGATCATCGAGATACTCGTCGAGGTTCTTCTGCCAGTAGTTGCGGGCCTTGTCGCCCGGAGAGATCACCATCTCCGAGGGGAGCTGCTCGCCGATGTGATCGTTGATCACGAGGTGGTTGTAGAGAATGTATGGCGTGTGATTCCCGGGCGCGGTGCTGGGAACCGGAGGAAGGCGGCTATCGGCAAACCGGCGCGAAACGATATCGAGCTGCTGGAACACCGCGGCCTCACTGTGGGCGGCGGCGTTGAACGGATTCAGACCCGCACACGCCTGCGCGAGCGCCGAGTTGGGCGTCTGTGGCACCTCGCCCGGTTTCCACGAGAACGTGAATGCCCGGTCGTTGTTCTCGGCTGCATAAGACGCGGACGCGATCCCGTGCTGGCGGAGGTTGTTCTGGCTGATCAGCGCCCGGGCCCGCTTGCGGGCGCTGCCCAGGGCGGGCAACAGAATCGAGATCAAGAGCGCGATGATCGCGATGACCACCAGAAGCTCGATCAGCGTGAACCCGGTACGGCGTGGGTGGGAGCTCATGCCGTTATCATACCAAACAAATCGGCCCGCACATCTTTCGAGGTACGGGCCGGGAAGTTACCTGATCCGGCTGGACTGCCCTGCTTTGGCAACAGGATCGCCGCCGAAATCAACACCTTGCAGGCCCCAGCGGGTTTGGTCGAAATACACCGGAACCGGTCCACGGGGCGCACCGACCGGGTCCCACCAGTTGATCGGTGAGTACTGGTAGGTTTTGGAAACCTGATCCGGCCGATTCGCTCCGTTGCTGGGTGCATTGGGGAAGAAGCCGTAGTTGGAATCCTTGGTTTTCACGTTGTCGGCGTGCCCGTCATAGAAGAGCGCGGGCACCTGCGAATCCTCGAAAGCGAAGTATTGCTCATTCCCAGAGAACCGCTGGTACTCTTCGTAAAGCAAGACCTTCTTGCTCGGGAATGAGACCTCTTCGAGATTCCGTCGACCGAGAACATTGGGATTGGTCGGCATGTAGTACGTCGAGTTATTTGTGGCTCTCTCGACGGTGTTGGGCCAGCCAATCGCTGCGTTGCCGCCGGCATCGGGCGAATAATGAGCTGAAATCGTCGTGTAGGACGAGCTGAACGCCCAGCGCCAGAGATCCCTGAAAGCGGTCGCGGTGCTCGGCGGGCGATACGCGTTATTCCGGGGATCGTCGAGGTACTCGTCGATATTCTTCTGCCAGTAATTGCGGGCCTTGTCGCCCGGGGAGATCACCATCTCCGACGGGAGCTGCTCGCCGATGTGGTCGTTGATCACGAGGTGGTTGTAGAGCACGAACGGCGTGTGCCCGGTCGGGGCCGTGGCGGGTACGGGCGGGAGCTTCTCGTGGGGGAATCTCCGGGTCACGATGTCCAGCTGCTGGAAGACCGAGGCGCGGAGGATGCCGCCCGCGGTATCCGGAAGGGCGCCGCACGCCTGAGCGAGTGCAACGTTCGTGGTCTGGGGGACCTGACCCGGCTTCCAGGAGAAGGTGTAAGCCCGGCTGTTGTTCTCGGCACCGTAGGAGGCGGTCGCGACGCCCTGCTGGCGCTGGTTGTTCAGGCTCAAGAGCAGCTGCGCGCGTTTGCGGGCGCTGCCCAAGGCGGGCAGAAGAATCGAGATGAGCAGCGCAATGATCGCGATGACCACCAGGAGTTCGATGAGCGTAAAGGCACGGCGGGTTCTGTTTCGAACCATGGCACTCCCCTTCTTTTTGCGTCTCGCATGTCACCGGCAGAACACCGGCACCAACGATCAGACACCGCCGGGGAATCCCCAGAGGCCTAGCCAATATACCCGTTCTTCGTTTGTCGTGCACGCAAAGTTCTTGAGAAGTGGAAAGAGGCTACTGGCCGTCCCGACCCAGGCGGATCTGCTGGGCCCGGCGCTCCCAGGCGGCCCGGAGCTGGCGCTGCTGATCGGACGTCAGGGTCGCGATCCGCGTTTCCAGGGCCGATTCGTCGATCGAGCCGTCGGCGATCCCGACCAGAATGCGATCGTAGACGAGCCGCTGACCGCTCTCGCGCGAGGTTTCGGAAGGCGGATTCGGTGCGGGCGACCGGGGCGTTTGCGTGTCCGATTCGTCTGGTTCGGATGCAATTTCTGCATCCGTCCCGTCTGTTTGAGCCACGTCATCACGCACCACGGGCTCGGGTTCAATCTGGGCAACACGCTCTTGGGGCACAGGCAAGGCGCTCGAGCCGCTGGTTTCCGTCCCGGTTTCGCTCCGGGACGAGAGATGCCACCACGCCCAGACGCCCGCGCCGCCCATCATGATCGCCACGACGAACACGGCTACGAACAGCCCGAGTCGGCTGGGCGTGGGCTCCTGGATTTCTTCCTCGATCCACTCCGGCTCTTCGACGATCACCTGCGGCTCGGGCACGGGCGAGATGTCGATCGGCTCGGGTTCCGGCTCGGGGGCGGGCCTTGGCGCCGGCATCGGCACCCTCGGCGGGGGCGGGGTTTGTGCGCCCGAGAGCGACCTTGCGATCGTCTCCGCGTCCGCATCACCCGGCAGCAGATGAACCGGGCTCAGCCCGAGAAGCTGGCGATCGTCGGAAACGAGGAACGAGGCCTTGCAGTTCATGCAGGCGTTCGAGGTCGGCATGACGGGCTTGTGGCAGGCGTGGCACTCGCCAAGCAGGTGCGCCACGCCGGGCGTCTGCCGGGCAAAGGACCAGAACTGGCGCGTCGAGGGGCCCCGGAGGACGGTGTCCGGTTTGATCTTGCCGCGCTGGGCCATGCGGACGAGCGTGGCGTACGAGCAGCCGGGCTGGAAGGGCTTGGAGAGATCGCGGACGAACCAGGGGCCCATCGCGTTCTGGGAGCGCTGGCGTGAGAGGAGATCGAAGTAGCCCGAGCAGATGTTGCACTGCTTGGCCATCGTGCTCAGCGAGCCGCAGTACGGGCAGAGGATCATGGGTGTGGGCGAACCCATCGCGGCTGGGTGCTCGGGCCTGTCAGTGGGGCCGATCTGGCTCACGCGAGGCTCTCCGCTTGACGTACACGGGGGCGGGGTCTCTGATCGCCCATGACCCCCACTTCTCGAAGGCCATGGCTCGGTGCCGCGATGCTCGTCACGATCAGCATATGCGGGTGCGCCTCGAATGGGGGCAACGGCCCACTGCTTCCGAACCCAAAGCCGAAGGAAGCCCGGACCGACGTCCGCCCGGTGCTCCTGATCGGGGGGCGGGCGATCTCCCGGGACGCGGTCTGGCCCCTGCTCGCCGAGTACGGCGGGTCGGACGTGATCCGCGAGATCGTGCTCGACCACGCGGTCGCCGAGGAACTCGACCGGGCGGGGATGACCGTCACCGAGGCGGACATCGAGACCGAGCGCGAAAGGCTCATGACCCGTCTGGCTCCGGGATCGGGCGATGAAGAGGCGGCGGAACTCTCCCGGGTTGTGCTCGAGAGCCGGGGGCTCGGGCCCGAGCGGCTCCGGGGATTGCTGACACGCAACGCCGGGCTCCGCAAGCTCATCGCGGGCCAGGCCGAGCCCACGCCTGAGACGATCGAACTGGCCTACCGCGTGCGGTTCGGGCCCAAGCGCGAGGTCAGGCTTATCGCCGCGAACACCGCGGCCTCGGCGCAGAAGATCCTCACCGAGATCCGCAATCGCGAGCAAAAAACCGGTCTTCTGGCGGCATTCGCCGAGATCGCCACGAACCAGTCCACGGACACCACCGCCAGCCGAGGCGGCTCGCTGGGCGCGATCAGCACCGAGGACCCGGGTCTGCCCGTGGCGATCCGCTCGGTGCTTCGAGATCTGAAACCCATGACGCTGTCGGCGATCGTCGCGATGGACACGGGCTATGCGGTGCTGCTCGTTGAGAAGGATGTCCCCGCGGAGAATGTGACGCTCGAGGCGGTATACGCGGAGCTCGAAGCCGACGTGCGCGAACGGCAGCAGCGTCTGCAGATGGAAACGCGCGCGAGGCAGTTGCTCGACGAGTACCAGCCGAGCGTGCTCGATGGCTCGCTCCGGTGGAGCTGGGACCGAAGGGGCGAGCTGGGGCCGCGCTAGCGGGCGATCTCGACGGCTCGGGTCTCGCGGAGCACGGTCACGCGGATCTCGCCCGGGAAGGTCATCTCCGAGCTCACACGCTTGGCGATCCGGTCGGCGACGAAGTAGGCCTCGTCGTCGCTGATGCGTTTGGCATCGACCATCACGCGGACCTCGCGGCCCGCCTGGATGGCGTAGGCCTCCTCGACGCCGGGCTCGCCCAGAGCGATGTCCTGGAGCTCGTTGAGGCGCTGGATGTAGCGTTCCATCGACTCGCGTCGGGCGCCGGGGCGGGCGCTGCTGATCGCGTCTGCTGCCATGATGATGGGCGTGTAGAACGTGGTCGAGGGGATGTCGGCGTGGTGCCCGCCGATGACGTTGAGGATGGGCTCCTGCTCGCCGTGCTGCTTGGCGAAGGCCATGCCGATGGCGGGGTGCCCGCCCTCTTGCTCGTGGTCCATGGCCTTGCCGATGTCGTGGAGGAATCCGGCGCGGCGGGCGATGGCGCCGTCGAGCCCGAGCTGGTCGGCGATGATCTGGGCGAAGAAGGCGACCTCGATCGAGTGGCGCAGGACATTCTGTCCGAAGCTGGTGCGGTAGTGGAGCTTGCCCATCGCCTCGGAGATCTTGGGGTGCAGGCCGCGGAGGTTGACCTCGATCTCGGCTTCCTTGCCCTTCTTGACGACCTCCTGGGCGATCTCGGAGCGGACTTTCTCGACGACCTCCTCGATCCGGGTCGGGTGCATGCGGCCGTCCTTGATCAGGCGCTGGAGCGCGGTGACGGCGATCGCCTGGCGGATCTTGTCGAAGCAGGACACGACGATGACGCCCGGGGTGTCGTCGACAATGATGTCCACGCCCGTGGCCTTCTCGATGGCGCGGATGTTCCGGCCCTCGCGGCCGATGATCCGGCCCTTCATGTCGTCCGATGGGATCTGCACCGAGCGGACGGTCGAGTCCGCGGTCACCTCGGTCGCGAAGCGCTGGACGGCGTGGACGAGGATCTCGGTGGCCTTCTCGTGCGACTCGGCCTCGGCTTCTTCCGTCACTTTGCGCACGAGCTTGGCGGCTTCCATCCGGCTCTCGGACTCAATCCGGTCGAGCACCTGGGCCTTGGCCTCGTCGGCGTTCATGCCCGAGATCGAGAGCAGCCGCTCGCGCTGCTCGGTCAGGGTCTGTTCGACCTCCGCGTGCTTCTGGTCGATCTCCTTCTCGCGGGCGTCGAGCTTCTTGAGGGAGTCGTCGAGTCGGTTCTGCTCCCGCTCGATCGAGGCCTCTCGCTTGTCGAATTGTGTCTCGCGCTTGTCCAGTCGGCGTTCGGCTTCGCGGAGTTCCTTGCGGCCCTCGTCGAGCTCCTTCTCGAGCTCGTCGCGTCGGGCGCGGATTTCCTTCTCGAGCTCGAGTTCGCGTTCTTGCTTCTCGGCTTTGGCTTTGAGCTCGGCGGTCTCGACGATGCCCGCGGCTTCGGATCGCGCCTTGCCGATGGACATGCCGATGAGCACGCGCAGCGCGAGCGCGCCGATCGGGCCACCGACGAGGATGCCGACCAGGAACCACACCCATCCCAGTCCGCCGGTGCTCTCAGTTTGTGCGATCCATGCGTGCATCATCCCGCGGCCCCTTCTGGCAGCGGGTCGGTTCGTGAGTGCTATCCGTACATCGCCGCCGAGAGCGCGAGATCACCCAATGCAAAGTGCAGAACTCCAGCCTGGGCAGGCCGAACTCTTGTGTTGCCCGCAAAGGGGCATGTCTTGCATACATCCGAGCACGCTGGTCCACAGCTCGGTTTGGGTCAAAATCGGATTCGGCGGGTCGGTTAGGAGGGTCACTTCGAGCCGACCTCGGACCTGATTCTTAGGCAGGTCGGCTCACGGAATCCTCACGGACCTTCACGCGGCTTGACGACCCCCTGTTTGGGGCTTCTGGAGCTCGGCGATGTACCGGCAGATCTGCTCAGCGACGAAGGGCTCGTAGTCACGGTTTCGGCTGAAGTCGAAGGCGAAGCCGGCGTGGACGTCGCCGCTGGAATCGACGCGGGTGTGGGCGAGCCGGGCGGTGAGGCTCATGGGGACGGGGACCGCTGGGGTGAGATTGAGTCTCATCCAGAATGGCCCGTGCTGGCTCAGGACGCCCGTGTCGGCTCCGGAGACGAGCATGCCCACGCCGCCGCCACCGATGTTGAGCATGGTCGAGGCGAAGCTGGACCCGAGGTTTGGCTTCATGATCTCGAATGGATCGCTGATCGGGCCGCCCGCGAGGGCGTCCATGATGGCCCCCTTGGTCGCCACCTCGAGGGGGACGGCGGAATCGGGGTCGCTCAGCTTCCAGATCTGAACCGGGGGCAGTTTGAGCGTGTTGGTGGAGGTGCGGTAGAAGTTTCGGCGCTGGCAGCGTTCGACGGTCTCGGGCATGACGAGGCGGAGTGCGGGCACGACGCCGAAGGGGGCGCGGTAGTCGAGATGGTCGCTCACGTGCGTGCGGAACATCCAGCGGTTCTGTCCGATGGAGATGCCCCCGATGAGGTCGGTGGAGACGTTGAACGGGATCGTGCGGTGCAGGGAGACGGGCTGCTCGACGATGAGGTGGTCGTCGGTGACGCCCAGGAGCCGGACGCGCCAGATGAGATCGTTGGCATCCCCGTCGCAGCGGACGCTGATCTCGATGGGCCCGTTGCGATTGGCGAGGCTTTCGAGCGATTCTCGCCATCGTTCGGTGCGTGAGCGTCTTGCGGGCATGGGATACCTCCTGCTTCTGAATGAGACAGTTTGGAGGATCGACCGGAGCCCGAAAGTCCTTAAGCTGAGTGGGTTTCCACGGCGAGAGCCATCCAAATCAATGGGAATCACTTACCCACTCTGGGTGCAGGTGGCTGGTTCTCGGACGAGCTGCGCTGCTCTGGAGCGAATGGATCAGCTTCTGGCAGCGATGCGTGTCGTCTTGCGTCCACTCGTGCTCACCGAAAGCTGTGGCGGTCAGGAGCGTCGCGAGTTCCTGATCTTCGGTCCCGCTGGCGTGCGCCACGAGCCCGGACCACGCCGGGCGCGGACGCCCGGATTGCTTCCAGTAGCGGAGCAGATTTCTCCGGGCGATCAGAGCCGCGGCGGGCAGCTTGAGTTCCTGAGAACCCACACGGAGCGGCTCGGGCTTTCGGTACCAGCGGAAGACGAGCAGGAGCCCGAGCCCCGCGATCAGCAGGAGGAAGACCACCCGCATGATTTTCTTGCCCCGGTTCATCAGCTGCCGATCGCCCAGCATGTTGTCGCGGGCGAGGTGTTCCATGCCGAGCAGCTTCATCTGGCTCGATTCGTCGAAGGAGACGACGGATGAGAGCCAGAAACCGTCGACCGCATCGAGCAGCTTGCGGAGCAGACGCATGTTGCCGGCGTTTGGGACGTGCATCGCGTTGACGTCGGGCGTCGGATCGAAAGTGGCCCAGATCCCCGGTGCGATCTCCGACTCAACCCAGGCGTGGGCGTTGGATCGGCGAACAACGTAACGCTCACGCGCGGTGTCGTACTCGCCCAACATGTAGCCGGTGACGACCCGGCTTCGGATTCCAACGGTCCGGCACATCGCCGCCATCGCCGAGGCGAAGTACTCGCAGTGGCCCAGCTTCGCGTCGGTGAGAAACCACTCGATCGGGTCTCGGTCGGGGTCTGAAACGGGCACGTCGAGGGTGTATGCAAACCCCCCATCGGCAGAGAGCCACCGCTGGATCGCCTCGGCAGCGACTCGATCGTCTGAGATCGGTCGGAGTTGAGGGTCGGCTTGGACCCCGGCGTCTTTGAGCACATCCGCGGCGATGCCGTTGATGACCGGATTCTCGAACGTGACGGGCGCCCTTCTCCGATCATCGAGGAGAGGCTGGAAGGTTGCCGAGGTTGAAAGCACCTCGTACGTTGTGATCTTGGACTTGGAATCGGTCAGACTCGCTGTGCGGGCGATGTTGTCGACCGCGATTTCGCTGGCGATGGGCTCCTCAAACGTGATACGGAGCGGAGACCAGACTGTAAAGAGGATGCCGCTGTCAGAGGCGCTGGGTGTCAGGTGAACGATTTGCTTCAGATCGGCTTGGCCGACATTGCCTCGGAAGTCGTACCTCGTGCCGGCTTCCCGGATGGTGAAATCATCGAATTCGTTCGGCTCCTTAGGCTTGTAGCGTGTCCAGTTGCCGTTGTCGTAATGGTTCAGAGCCGTGCCTCGCAGGTGGAACACGCGGCCCGTCGAGCCGGCGGAGCTTCCGGTGCGGGGGTTGAGAACTTCGACCTCCATCACGATGGTCTGGTCGTTTGAGATCAGGCCGCCCCGCCCGAGTTCGACCGAGCTTCGGAAGCCCGTCGCCCGTCCGATGACCGGTCTTTGGAGCCCGCCGATGGTTTCGCTCCCGATGCCACGGGGCAGCAGGACGAAGGCCACCACCGCGATCGAGAGGATCAGCACGAACGATGAGACAAAGATCCCGGTGAGAGATGAGACGCCGATTCCTCGGCTTTCCTCCCGGGGAGTGTTCCACGTTCCGTCGGGTGCCTTGCTATCGAAATCGCCGAACCTGAGGGCTCCCTCGATCTGGAGCGACATGGTGGTCAGCGCGAGCAGCGGAACGAACAGGAGCAGCAGGAACCCCATCATGAGCGAACTGCTCGTGATGATCGAGGCGAGCACGAGGAAGATCGCAACCAGGATGATCTGGAGATCGTCGCGGGCGGACCAGCGTTCGAGCGATTTGATCGCGGCGAGCACCGCGACAAACTCGGCAAGGATATCGATCTGAGGCCCGTTGGAGAGCACACGGAACGCCGCGTAGAAGACGGCCGCGAAGGTGCAGATCGCCACGAACCAGGGCTGCGCGAGCGGGCCTGCTTTGTGATACGCAAAGAACCGCACGCCCGCGACCACCGGGATCAAGAGGAGCACGAGATCGCTTCCGGCGAACGAGAACACGTACATGACCATCGCCAGGAGGAGGGTCGCGGTGGTCAGCCATGCGGAGCGGGGCGTCACGGGATGTCCTCGGGCAACGGACCCACTTCGGCATCGAGTGTGAACGCTTCCTCCCGTGCGGGGTCGAGGACGATGGTCGCTCCGGGCGTGGTGCCGGGTCCGACGGCGATCACGCCGTCGATGCGCGCGACCGATCGTGAGGACTGAATCGCGCTGTGCTCGTCGCCCAGGGTGGCCAGCGCCGGGAGCCAGATCGGTTCGGGTGTGTCGGTGAAGTCGGGCGGGATCGAGACGCCGCAGGACGGCACGCTCAGTCCCGGCGCGACACCGATCTCGCAGAGCCGGCGCCCCGCGGCCTGCGCCAGACGCACGGCTGCCTCGGCTTCGGGCTCGCGGTTGTGCAGGCTCTCGAACGAGGCCTCGATCACGATCCAGACCCGGCGGGCCTTGGGTGCGGAGGACTCTCGGCTGATCAGCTTCCCCCACTTGGCCGAGGAGCGCCAGGCGATCGACGAAACGGGATCGCCCCGTGTGTAGTCGCGGAGCGCAAAGAGTTCGACACCCTGGCCCCGGCGTCTGGGGTCGGCTCTGCCGTCGTCTCCCGCGGATTCGAGTTGCCCGAGCACCCCGGGCCTGAGCCGGCGCCGAGCGGGCGTGGCGAGCAGGGCATCGCCCGTGTCGAATCGCATCGACTTTTTGGAGATGCCGAATGGGAACATGGTCATCAACCGGCTCGGTCCGAAGACCCATCGCCCTCGGCAGGGGAGCGTGAGCGTCGCGCTGACCCGCCGCTCGCCCCGGGCGGGGATGCGATCGGTTCCGATGCGGATGGGGATGGACTTGCCCGCCGGCCCGTGCGCGGTGTCGGTGATCCGGATGGCGTAGGCGGACATGAGCTTGTTTTGATTCTGAGTCATGTACGCGATGCGCACGGATGCCCCGGCTTCGGCGACCACCGGCAGACGGCGCGCCAAACGCAGGCCCATCATCGAGCTGCCGGCGACGAAACCGCTGACGATCACGGTTGCCAGTGCCAGTCCCACGGCGGCAAACAGCAGATTGTTCTGGCTGCTCATCGCGCCCAGCAGGAGCAGGATCGTGGCACCGACATAGAGAACCGCGACGAGGTGGAGATGGTCACGCCGGGCGTCCGGGGCCCGCAGTTCGAGTTGCCGACCGAGGGTCGTCATGCCTTCTTATTCGCCTGAACTCCGCAGCGGCTTCAAAACCACGAGAAGTCGCTGCTGGGGCGTCGGAGTGGGCATGTCGACCCTGACGGGGAGGTAGCCCTCGCCCTCGATGCTGAAGGTGAGATTCTGGGCCAGCCCCGCGTCGCCCTTGAGGGGGATGCGGAAGTCGCCGTTCTTGTCGGAGACCGCGGAGATCGTGCGGTTGTTGTTGATTTTCTGGGTGGCGATGACCCGGATCCCGGGCACACCCGGCTGGGAGAGCCTCGCCTCGCCCATGGGGACGGCGGTGATGACGCTCAGCTCCCCGGCGATCACCCGGCCCTTGACGGCCACCGGCGCGCAGGCGGTGAGCAAGACGGTCAGGCAGAGAGACACAAAGGCCGCGGTCCGTGCGTGGGTCATGATTCGCTGGTCTCCAGGGCCGGCTCGGTGCGGGCGGGCTCTGCCTCTTCATCGGTCGAATCCGGTGCGGCCCGCACATTGTCCGGTTTCGTGCGCACGGCGCCGGCGGCCTGGGGATCGGTCATCTCGGGCAGATCGCGGATGTTCCCGAGCCCGAACTGGGTCAGGAAGTCGCGGGTGGTGCCGTAGAGCATGGGTCGGCCCAGTTCCTCGGCCCGGCCGGCGATGGTGACGAGCCTGCGGTCCATGAGCGAGCGGAGCACCTCGCCGCAGGCGACGCCCCGGATGTTCTCGATTTCGGCGCGGGTGACGGGCTGGCGGTAGGCGATGATGGCGAGGGTTTCGAGGGCGGCCCGGCTGAGTCGGTTCGAGGCGCGCTGGCCGTGGAACGAGGCGAGGACGCCCGCCAGCTCGGGCCTTGCCATGATCCGAAGGCCCGAGGCGATGGTTTCGATCGTAAAGGCCCGGCCTGAGTCGGCGTAGGACTCGTTGAGCACGCCGGCCGCCTGGCGGACCTGATCGGCGTCGACGGGCCGGCCGAGGGACTCGGTCAGGGCGTCGGCGATCTGGGCGGGGCGGACGGGTTTGTCGCTCGTCAAGAGGACCGCCTCCACGGCCTGCTCGATCGAGACTGCTGCATCCGGAACCGATTCACTCACGGCTGGGCCTCCTTGCCGGGTTCTCCACCATGCTAGCAGGAACCGCGGGCCCGGCTAATCTTGGGCCATGGTCCACCACGGCGACATGCTCCCCAGCCAGCAGCACCGATACGACGACCTGCCCGAACTCACCCCGCGCCAGCTCCACGACCGGCGCGAAGGGGTCTTTCTCGTGCTGGCCGGTTTGTTTCTGGGCACGCTGGCGATGCTCAACATCCTGGGCATCTCGCGGTTCATCAAGCTCTGGGGCTACGACTTTGACGGCGACGGGGTCGACACGGTTTTCGCCGTCGCGGTGGGCGTACTGCCCTACCCGCTCACCTTTCTCTGCACGGACTTCATCAGCGAGCTCTTTGGCAAGAAGCGAGCCAACCTGGTGGTGTGGGTTGGGCTGTTGCTCAACATCTGGGTGGTTTTCATCCTGTGGATTGGCGGCGTGCTGCCCGGCTTTGAGACAACCGACCCGGCGGGCGGGATTGCAAGGGATGTCGCGGATCGGCAGCCGGTGTTCTTTGAGATCCGGGCGCTCGCGTTCGGCGCGGTGACGGCCTCGATGATCGCGTACCTGATCGCGCAGCTCGTCGATGTCCATGTCTTTCATTTCTGGAAGAACCTGACGCGCGGGAAGCATCTCTGGCTCCGCAACAACGGGTCGACGCTGGTCAGCCAGCTCGTCGATACGGTTGCCGTCATCCTGATCACGCACTTCTACGCCCGGGCCCTGCCCGTGGACCCGAGCCGGAAGATCTGGCCCCAGCTTGCGGTCTTTATCCTGACGGGGTACGCGTTCAAGTTCGTGATGGCGATCCTCGACACGATCCCGTTCTATGTCGGCGCGCGGCGGCTCTCGCGGTATCTCCGGCTCGCGCCGCCCGGGCACCAGGACGCCCACGGCACGTCCGAGAATCCAGGGCCTCCATGATTCTCCAATCCCGGCGTTCGCTATCGGAACACCCGAGCGCGTGATGGCCGGGAATCGGCTCGCCCGGGCCAAATTGGGCTGGCAAGTCGGTCGATATTTCCTCAAGAGGAACCGCACGACCGGAGCCGGATCTGATGGAACGCAGGCGTCTGTTATTGGTTGATGATGAGCCGCACGTGACGCTCGTGCTCTCGCGCAAGCTCGAACGGGTGGGCTACGAGGTTCAGACGGCCCGCGACGGTGAAGAGGGCTTCCTCATGGCCCAGAGTTTCCAGCCCGATCTGATCGTATCGGACTTGCAGATGCCTCGCATGGATGGCCTGGGGATGGCGACGAGTCTTGCCGGGCATCCGGCGACGGCGCGGATCCCGATCCTGATGCTCAGCGGCCGTGGTTTCCTGCTGGACCCTCATCTGGCGTCGACGACGCGGATCGTGCGGGTGCTGGAAAAGCCGTTCGCCGCGAGCGACATCATCCGGTGCGCGGGCGAGATCCTTGAGAGCGAATCACAAGAGGATGCGAAGGAGCGGGCCGCTTGAGCAGCCAGACAACACTGGAATCGGACATCGACAGCCGCTGCCTGGCGCACGTGGGCGGCGAGCTCACGCGACGCTGCGAGGCGCTGGGCCTTGAGTGCGTGGTTGTTTCCGCGGACCCCGTCTCGATCGGATGGGCGCAGGGCATGTTCGCTCACTCGCTCGGCGCTGACGAGTGGGTGACCAAGCTGGTTGATCGTGTGAGCGAGTGGGCCGAGCCCTGGTTCGAGTTGGGAGCCGGGGTATCGGTGATTGCGATCCCTGTCGAGCGTCGCAACCGCCTTGTCGGGACGGTCTTTGCCCACGCGCGGACGGGCGATCTGCCCGATGGGTCGCCGCTGGGTTCGTGCAGGCTGCAGAAGCAGGAGAGCCTGGAGCATCTCTCGATCCTGCTCCGGCAGGCGGCGAGCGATCTGACACTGCGGCACGAGTTCTCCAACGACGTCGAAGATCTCTCGCACCGGCTCAGTGAGGCGTACGAGACGCTGGAGCTTCTGTACTCGCTCGGGCGTGTGATGCGGAACATCGACCGGCCCGAGAAGTTCATCGTGCACGTCTGCCACAAAATCCGCGAGACGCTCGATTTCGGCTTCGTGGCGATGAACGTGGGCAAGGACATGAAGCTGCTTCCCGCGCAGACGTTCTGGGACGGCGAGACCGACGCCGGGCCCGATGACTACGCCGCCCGGGATCGGCTGCTCAGCGCGATCAAGAACAACGCCTCGCTCGAGGAATGGACCGACACGCTTGGCGCGGTCGTGCGCTCGCTCCCGACGGACTACGGCACGGACGCGATCATCGTCGCGGGGGACAAGCAGTCCGACGGCGGCGTTGTCTCGAGTTATGACACCAAGCTGATCGAAGCCGCGGCGAGTTTCTCGTCGATCTTCCTCTCCAACGCCCGGCTGTACGACCAGCAGAAAAAGCTGTTCGTCGGGATCGTCGAATCGCTCTCGGCTGCGATCGACGCCAAGGACTCGTACACCAACGGTCACTCGCAGCGCGTGGCTTATATTGGCGAGCAGATCGCCCTGAACCTGGGCATGACCACGCAGGAAGCGGAACGGGTCAAGATCTGCGGCCTGCTGCACGACGTGGGCAAGATCGGCGTGCCCGAGGCGGTGCTCTGCAAGCCCGGGCGATTGACGGACGAAGAGTTCGATGAGATCAAGAAGCACCCCGAGATCGGGCACCGGATCCTCAAGGACCTGACGGGCCTCGAGGACGTGCTGCCGGGCGTGCTGCACCACCACGAGCGGATCGACGGCCGGGGCTACCCGCACCGCCTGAGCGGAGACGAGATCCCGAAGGTGGCGCGGATCTTGGCGTGCGCCGACACGTTCGACGCGATGAGCTCGAATCGGGCGTACCGCGACGCGATGCCCAGGCCCAAGGTGCTCGCCGAGCTCGTCAACTGCAAGGGCTCGCAGTTCGATCCGGACGTCGTGGACGCGTTCCTGAAGGTCGACCTCTCGGTCTACGACGCGATGGTTGCTCAGGCCAAGGCGCAGCGCAAGACTGCGGCGTGATCAGGTTCTGTTTGACGGGTCCGGACCGCACGACTTTCCGTGCCACCGACCCCGTCTTCGGGGTCGGTGTCTCCCACGCACTGACCTGGAAGACCAATCAGTGGCACGAAGAACGATCTGTCAAACAGAACCTAGTTGACGACCCGCTCCCAGCTTCCGGCGACCACCCTGAGGCCCTCGATCTCGGTGAATCCTTCGGGCGGACCCGCGACTGAAGAGGGGTGGTCGTTGATACTCATGAAGCTCGTATTGATTGTCAGGGTACCCGAAACGATCATCGTCCCGACGAGCATGAATTCCTGATCAACATGTGCGTCGCCGTCGACGTAGAAGATGCCCTGGCTCACGCCGGCGCCCCAGCCGAGGTCGAAATCGACGTTTCCGTTGACGATCAGTGTTGGTCCGCCGTCGTCGCCGAAGTTGAACCGGCAACTCGTGAGGTCGAGCTCTGATGTGCCAAGATTGATGACCACAAGTGTGCCGGTGAATTGTGTGCTGGTGATGTTGATCCCGGCGCCCTCGGCGTCGAGGACATAGATGCCCTTCGGGTCGGGCGTGATGCCGAAGGGGGCGGTCGACTTTGAGAACGCGGCACCGGAGATATTGCCGCCGTGAACGCTCCGGGGGATGAGCGTGCCCAAAGCGGCCCAGGTGTCGATGAGCTTGGGGTCGGGGTAATCCACGGGGCTTTCTAGGGAGACGGGCGGCGAGACCCACGCACTGTTGTTGCGTTTGCGAACGGATTCGGCGGTCCCGCCGTTCTCGAGGTAGAGCGTGCTGGGGTCCACGTAGAGCCTTTTCCCGACGGTGAGCGACTCGTCGAGGGCGGGGTGGACATCGCCCACGGGGAACTCGAGCTGGACCGAGTAGGTCTGGGAGGCGTCGCCGATCGTGCCCGTGCCGGTGATGGTGAAGTCGTCGGTGTCGTCGTCGGCGAGATCGCCGTCGGTTTCATCGGTCATGGTGACGGTGATCTGCCCGTCGCCGAGCGTCATGGTCTGGAAGACCGCGCCCGATGTTGCGTCGTCGCGCCAGCCATCTTTGAGTGAGGTGTAGTGGATCCCCCACTGCACCGCCGACTCGGCGAGGGCCGCTGCTTTGTCGCGCTGTGCGTGGAGGCGCGCCACGCGGGCCTGGGATTGCACCATCCGGTGCGCCAGAATCCCGATCAGCGTGACGATGATCGAAACGATCAGCACGAGGACATAGATCGCACCACGCCGGGTTGGTGTTTTGTGGTTCGTCATGGTTGTACGTGTTCCCACTCGGAGCTGCGGATGAACGTCACGGAAGCAACTGTCTTGCCGGCGTAGGAAGTGGTGACAGTTACGCAGCGCAGACCGGTCTCGTTGGCAGAGCCGGTACCCGGTGCGGCGAGCGTGACAGGCGAGATCTTGACGGTCCTGGTCCATCCGGAGTAGCCCGAGAGGATGTTGCCGTCTTCGTCTTTGGGCGGCGTCTCGGAGTAGTTCCAGTAGTTGTCGATGATCGCGAAGTTCGAGCGATTGCCAGTGCCGGGTGAAGGCGTGACGGGCTTGTTGCCGGAACCGGTGATTTTGAGAGTGCTGAGGTCGACTTTGATGTCGAGCCCTGTGCCGCCGCTCCAGTCTGCGACGGGCCTGGTGGCGATTTCCTCGGCGAGGGTTCGGCAGAGCATCTGGCCCCGGGCAACGTTGGCGGCGTTGGCCTTGTGGGCCGCGGTCGAGGCGACGAGCGTGAGCGCCCCCACCGTGAGCCCGGCGATGACGGCTGTTGCCATCACGACCTCGATCATCGCGAATCCACGGGTTCGGGCGTTCATCACGGGACCCTCGCGTTGAAGAGCCGGAACTCGGCCTGCACGTCCACGGCCTCGGCGGAACCCACGGTCATGGTGACGCGGACGCGGTCGGAGGGCGTGGTCGTGCGTTGATCGGTCGCCACATTCGGGCGCGTCAGGCTCGCAAATTTCAGATCGATGACGGAGGCCAGCAGCGTGCTCGAGTCCGCGTTGAACGTGCGTGTGAGCGGGTCGCCCGAGCTGCCCGCCCATGCGTAGGTGACGGTCTCCGCCGAGGCGTCGCCGGTCTGGTCGGGGATGGTGAGCGTGAGGGTTCGGATATCTGGCATGGCGGCCGCGGTGGCGAGCCTGGCGTCGCTTCCGATGATCTGCAGGGCGCGTCCCGCGCTGGCCTGGGTCTCGGGTCCTCCACCGGGGGTCGGCAGGGCGCGCATGCTGAGCGTGATGGTTGATCCCATGGCGACGGCCAGAATCCCGACGATGCCGAGGCTGACGACGAGTTCGATCAGCGTGAATCCTCGGCGTTTCATACGCCCCCCATGGCCTGGGCGGTGGCGCCCCCGACGCTGAAGGTGCGGGTGGAACCGGTGCTGCCGACGTCGATGGATTCGTCGTCGGTCGGCTCATTGAGCGTGAGATCGACGACGGTGGCCGCCGTCGAACCCTGGGTGAATGTGATGCGGCGGGCGTTGCGGCCCGCGGCCACGGTGAGCTGGCCCGATTCGAGGAGCAGACCGAAGCCCGAGATCTGGAGTTCCGAGTCGCCCCCGAAGGAGATCTGCAGGAGATTCACCCGGAAGGGCTCGATGCTCAGATCGATCACCTGATCCGTGGCCGGGTCGCTGAGCGAGGGCTGGGCGACCAGTGTGTACGACTCGGCGTCGGCGTCGAACTGGATGAGCCTCGTTTCGGACGCGAGGTTCGCCACGGCTGAGGTGGTATTGACATCGGCGATGATCTGCTGGACCGCGGCGTCGACGCGGTACCTTGACGCGGCGGAGGCGAACCGCGGGATCGCGACGGAGGCCATGATGGCCATGATCACGATGACGACCACGAGCTCGATCAAGGTAAACGCACGCGGCCGGTGCGAGCCGGCCGGTGCGTGCGTGATTCGTTCAGATGAGGAGCGATGCATCATGCGACGCCTGTCCTCTGTGGATTAGAATTCGTTCCACTGATCGCCGGCGCCGTTGACCTCTGAGTCGGCGCAGTTGGCGGTGATGGTGCCGGTGGTTTCGTCGTAGATCCAGCCCACGCCGGCGGCGTCGGCAGCGGCAACGCCCGTGTTGCCCTGCTTGGTCCCGACGGGGAGCGAGGGGATCGAGCGGAGGTACGGGCCATAGATGAACGCGCCGGTCTTGGTCGCGCTGGTGCCCGAGGAGGCGTTGGTGTAGAGCAGGAGCTCGTCGTCGAAAGTCGCTGCTGCGGGGAATGTCCCGCCGTGCTCGGCCGCGAAGAGCTCGATGGCTCCGCGGAGCGTGGCAAGGTTCGAGACGAGCGCGGACTCGGACGCGCCCTCGGCGCCCCGGCTCATGCGGGGGATCGCGACAGCGCCGATGATCCCGAGGATCACGACAACGATCACGAGTTCGATCAGGCTGAACGCCCGGCGTGAAGTGTGAAAGTGTGAAAGCATCTGACGGTTCCCCCGTGTAAAAGTCACTACCCACATTTCGGCAGAGCCGAAGAGTGACTTGGTCCCTCCACTCGCGGAGGATGGCATTTTCTGGGTTTTACTGTGATTATCGGTCGAGGCCGGGCCGGGCGAGCGGCAAGCGGATGATCTTGCCGTCGATTTCGAAGATGACGCCGTCGTTCTCGATTTTGGTTAAGCGCAGCCCTTCGACGGATTCGCCGATGCGGAGCAGGAGCCCGTCGACGACGGCCAGGTCGCCGCTGGGCTGGCTGAGCACCGCGGTGAGCTTGTGGCGGGAGGCGAAGCCGCCGCCGGGAGATTTGCTATCGGAAGTGGTCTGGGACTCGAAAGCCGCTGTTGGTTTGCTGAAGCCATCCAGGCGCCTGAATGCGGGCGCCTTGAGCAGCAATTGGGCCTCCTCGAAACGTTCTCCGAGTGGCTCGTTATGGATGACGGCGCTTTGCGGTGCCGCAATCGATTTCTCGTCGACGGCTCGATCCTCGGTTCCGACGGTCTCGGAGCCGGCTTGGGCGCTCAGGACAAATTTGTCGAACGCCAGCCCAGCCCCGGCAACGCCGAGGATGGCTACATACCACAGGTTTGGTTTCTTGTTTCCCGCCACGCAGGGACTATGGGATTTGATTCAGTGACGTGCCAGCGGATCGGTGTTACTTCTGGGGTCGGGCGTCCTTACGATCGGCAGAAGCCGCAGGAGCCGCATACCAGACCATCTCGACCTGCAGCCGTGCAACACCATCGACGCCCGGGATGCGCTCAAGGGTGACCTGCTGCAGCCCGGTATCGGGGAAGTCTCGGCGCAGGCTGCCCAGAAAGTCGGCTGCCTGGGTGTAGCTGGATCTTCCGACGAGCGAGATCACCACGGCTCGGAACCGCTCTTGGCTGAGTTGTTCGCCGGGCCTTAAGGACTCGATCAGCAAGCCCTGCTGCTCGGCAAGTCCTGTGAGTTCGGCGAGCCTTGAGTTCATCTGATCGATGTTCGAGAGATGGATATCGAGTTGGTCGAGCCGGTCCGAGAGTTCATGCGCGGTGGTTGACGCTTTGGCTTCGGACTGACGACGCTCTTTGAGCGTGCCGTTGGCAACCCAGAGTTCGGCTTTGAGTTGGACGGTTTCGGCGTACGCACTCTGAAGCGGGCGCACACCGGCCACGTAGAGCAGCCCGGCAACGCCGAGGATGATCGTCACACCCAGCCCATCGATGGTTCTGAGATTCATTTCGATTTCTCCGCGATGATCCCGATCTCGCAGGCGATCTCGAAACCAACGGCAGAGCCGTCGATATCGGGCCGAGGCAGTGTCGCGACAAGGCGCACCGAATCAAAGAGCCTGCACTTTTCGAGGTACACCGCGTACCGAGTGGCGTCGCCCTGAAGCATGGTCACACCGCGGATTGTGACCCGGTACGGACCGGATGCGGCCTTTGATGGCGGCGCGACCTTCTGATCGCGATCGAGAACCAGAGCTGTCTGGATCTGCTCGAGATAGTCACCATCGGAGAGGCCCGCGGCGATGACATCGAGCAGAATGCGCCAGTCTGGCTGACCCGCGATGTCCTCGGCGACGCCGAGTTCGTGCGTGACTGTTTCGATCCTGGTCCAAGCGGCAGCCTCGGATGCATCGAGCTGGTTGATGACGGAGTTGACTTCAAGAAGTCGCTCGCGCACCGGCGCATCCATATCGCCGAGGTACACGCCGGCTGCCACACAGCCCATGATGCCCAGGGCACACACGATCCCGGCGCTCCGGAGCCAGAGCATCAGCCGACGCTTCTGGATGAGCCTTTCTTTGATCGGCTTTGGGAGCAGGTTGGGATGGTTCATGCTGCCACCCCCGCTACCGCCGGTCGTGCAGCGAGACCGATCGCGGGTGCCCACCTGGCCCCGATCCCAGAATCGTGGAGCCACTCTGGAAGCACGAGTTCGGTGTGCAGTTCGCGGACGATCGCTGTGTCGTAATCACGCTTGAGCATCGTCGCGACTCGATCGGCCTGCCCAGGGTGGCCGAGCACGATCACCGATGCCTCTTCGAGCGTCGGGAAACGCTCCGCGACGTAATCGATCGTGCCGGTGACACTCGTCCGCACACGCTCGGAATCCACGGCTTCGCTTGCGAGTTCGATATGCCTGAAGAAGAGCGTGTTGTTTCCGTCGTATGCATAGATCCGCAAACCACGCATGCCCGCGTCGAGCACCAGCCTCCCGTTGGCCCCGGTGACACGCTGGAGTGCGGTCATCTCCGGCTCGATCGCTTCGACAGTCAGTCCAGCCTGAAGGAAGGGAGACATCAGTTCGTTGGCCGCGGCATGTGGAAAGCCGATCGCAAGATACTCGTTCGCCTTGGCGTGGCGCCCCGTGGGAAGATCCCAGACGAAGACTTCCAGATCCCCCGGCACGTTCTTGTTCAATTCCGCGCCCGCCAGCACATCGATCGGTGCCCCAGAGGACCTGGGCGGGAGTTCCACAATGGCATTGGCGAGCCTGTCGGACGGAGCCGCGATCACAGCGGACTTGGCATCGAAGCCTTGCCGCTGGAGAGCCTGGATCAGGCGTTCGACATCGAGCAGTGTCGGGACAGGGTGATTCGGCGTCCGGACAGTTTCTGTCGCCGCGATCACCTCGTACAGACCACCGCGCTGCCTGAGCGCAACACCCCGCAAGGCGGCTGCCCCGATGTCGATCCCAACAGAGACCCGAGAGCCCAAGCCAACCATTATCCTGCTCCTGTCGAGGCGGTCAGGTCGAACAGCGGCAAGAAGAGACTGAGCGCGATCACGCCGACCAGAACACCCATGATCGAAAGGATCAGCGGTTCGAGGATGCTCGTGAGCGAGCGGATGACCAGGTCGTTGTCCTCATCCATGAGGTCTGCCAGATTCATCAGCACCTCGCCCACTCGGCCTGTCTGCTCGCCGTTGCGGATCGCCTCGCACACCGATGGCGTGATCAGGGGTGAGCCGCTGAACGCATCGCTCATGGCCTCGCCTCGCTTGACTCGCTCCTGCGCCTCATCGATGAGCGAGGCATACAGAAGATTGCCCGAGCTCGATCGAGCGATGTCGAGCGATTCGAGCAGTGGGACTTTGGCTTCCAGGAGCACACCCATCACCCTCGCGATTTTGGCTGTTTTAAACGCACGGATCACGGCACCGAACATCGGGACGCGGAGCTGGAGGGCGTGGAGTTTGAGCCTTCCGCTCTGGCTGTGCATCCAATAGCGGAACCCGGTTCCCGCGACACCCAGACCCAGAAGCACCGCCCACCAGTAGCCCTTGAGGAAGTCCGCAAAGGCCATGATGAAGGACGTGGAAGCGGGGATCGGCGCGTTGAGCGTCTCGAAGAGTTCTTTGAATCTCGGGAGGACCGTGAACGCCAAGAGGACCATGACTCCACCGGCGACGGTCACGAGCAGAGCCGGATAGATCATCGCACCTGTGACGTTGTTGCGGACGGCCATCTCCTGCCGGACGAGCTTGGAGAGACGCGAGAGGATCTTATCGAAGCCGCCACCGGATTCGCCCGCGGCGATCAGCGCGCGATAGACGTCGTCGAAGACATGCGGGTAGTGCGCCATCGCGTCCGAGAGCTGGCTGCCCTCTTCGACGCGTGTGCGGAGGTCTTCCAGGATCGATTTCCATCTCACATCAACCGTCTGGCGTTCGACGGCTTCAAGCGACTGGACAATGGGTGTGCCGCTGCTGATCAAGACCGACATCTGACGCGTGAATCCCGAGACATTCTTGAGCGTGCTGGAGCCCAGTATCGAGCGGCGTCTTCCGCTTCCGGGCTTGGACTCACCGACCTCGGAGAGCTCGCTGACGTAGAGCCCCTCGGCCTGGACAAGCGATCGGGCGTGATCGGGCGATTCCGCCTCGATCGCGCCAGACTTGCGGGAGCCGTCCTTCGTGTATGCGGTGTACTTGTAGTTCACGCGGCGACCCCAAGCTTCGTCGCCACAGGATGCGTTTCGCTGTCATCGCCGTCGACATGGGTGACGTGGAGCGCTTCTTCGAGGCTGGTCACACCTTCGAGGGCCAGGCGGACCGCTTCTTCGCGGAGCGTGGGCACGCCGTACTCGCGAAGCTTGAGCCTGAGCTCGTGCGACGGCGCTCCTGCGTGGACGAGCTTGCGGATCTCGGAGTTGACTTCCATGAGCTCGTACACACCGAGTCTGCCGAGGAACCCTGAGTCGTGGCATTGCTGACAACCCGCGCCCTTGCGGAACGAGCGACTCGTTTGGAGCGACAGCCCGGCGTCGCTCATCGCCTGCTCGCCCGGGTAATACTTCGAGGCGCAGTGAGGGCAGATCCGCCGGAGCAGCCGCTGGGCGACCGAACCGATGATCGCGCCCGAAAGCAGATAGGACTCGACCCCCATGTCGAGCAATCGGGCGACCGCGCCGGGCGCGTCGTTCGTGTGCAGTGTCGCCAGCACGAGGTGGCCCGTGAGCGAGGCCTGAACGGCGACTCGCGCGGTGTCCTCGTCTCGGATCTCGCCGATCATGATGATGTCTGGGTCCTGGCGCAGGATGCTCCGCAGCGCCCGCGCGAAGCTCAGACCGATCTGCTCGTTCACCTGGATCTGATTGACCAGGCTCACCTGGTATTCGACGGGATCTTCGACGGTCACGATGTTCCGCTCTGGTGTACGCAGCTGGTCGAGGGCGGAGTAGAGCGTCGTGGTTTTGCCCGAACCCGTTGGGCCGGTCACGAGCAGCAACCCGTGCGGGCGGTCGAGCAGCGCCCGGAACGACTTCATCGCTTCGGGCCTGAAGCCAAGATCTTCGAGCCGGACGCGGAGATTTGACTTGTCGAGCACGCGCGCGACGAGCTTCTCGCCCAGCAGTGTCGGCATGCTGGAAACACGCAGGTCGATCTCCCTGCCCTCGGCAACGATCCGGACGCGTCCTTCCTGTGGGAGCCGCTTCACGGCGATGTCCATCTTCCCGATCACCTTCATCCGGCTCACGATCGCCGCGTGCATGCCCGGGGGCGGGTTCATCAGATCGCGCAGCACGCCGTCGATGCGGTACCGGATGCGGGTTCCCCGGCGATCGGGCTCGATGTGGATATCGCTCGCGCCGTCCTTGACCGCTGTGAGCAGCGCGATATTGACGAGGTTGACGATGGGGCTCCCGGCCACCATCTTATCGAGGTCGGTCTCGGGCCCCTCGTCGATCGATTCTCGCTCGACAACCTCGAGGTCCTGATCGCCGAGCGACATCAGGAACTCATCGACGTCGACGTTGCCGCCCTTGTACTTGCGGACGTATTCGAGGATGTTGCTTTCGAGCGCCAGGATCGGACGGATCTCACAGCCCGTGATTCGCCGCAAGCGGTCGATCGTCGGCAGGCTCTGCGGCTCTGCCATCGCAACCGTGAGCGTGCGATTGACCTTGAACATCGGGATGAGGACCGATTTCTCGCACTCTTCCTCGCCCACCTCGGAGACCAGTGCCGGATCAATCAGGCCGTGACGGAGATGGCAGCCCCGAACGCCAAGGCACTTTGCGAGCGAGTGTACAAGCGTCTGTCCCGATACGATCCCCTGATCAACGAGCAGAGCGCCGAGTTTCTCACCCGTGCGTGCCTGCTCGATCAGGGCGCGCTGCAGCTGCTCCTCGCTGATCGCGCCGTCTTCAACGAGTGTCTCGCCGACCCGCTTGGTCCGCCGCCGAAGGCTCATGCAAAGCTCCTCACGGCGGTGCTCACATCATCGAACTGCTCGCAGACCGCCCCGACTTCGGTCAGGGCGAGCACCTCGCGGATTGTTTCGTTGGCGCCGGCGAGCTTGAAGACACGCCCTGCGCTGACGAGTTCGGTCCCGATCTCGTAGATCATCTCCAGCCCCTTGCTGTCGGCGTAGGGCACCTTGGAGATATCGAGCACGACTCTCCCGAGGTTCTTGGAGATTGCTTCGTTCACGGCCTTTCGGACATGATCGGCATCGCCGATGACCAACGGCCCCTTGGGCACGAGCACGGTCACCGCGGCCTGCTGCTGGATGTCGATGTTCATGGTTCGACTCCGCTACGCCGCGAGCTTGGGCTTTGGCATGCTGAACGTAAACGTACTCCCGTGGTCAAGTTCCGAGTCGAGGCAGAGCTCCCCGCCGTGCATCCGAGCAACCTGCTGAGCGAACGCCAACCCGAGCCCTGTGCCTTCGATCGAGCTGACACGCTGATCGGCTGACCGGAAGAACTTGTCGTACACGCGCGTCTGCTCTTCGGGGCTGATCCCGATCCCGGTGTCGATAAACACGAAGCGCAGCACACCCTCTTCGTCGTCGAGCCGGACCGTGACGCTCCCCCCGGGGGGCGTGTATTTGATCGCGTTGCCCAGGAGATTGTGCAGGGCGCCGGCGATCTTGTCGCGGTCGCCCTGGAGCACCGGAATCTTTGGAGGAAGCTCGAAGATCAGCGCGATGTCCTTGCTCTCGGCGAGCGCGGCGTAGTCGGTCTTGATCTGCTCCATGAGCTGATCGACACGAACGTCTCCACGATCGATCACGCGCGCCCCCGCTTCGAGCTCGGAGATGTCCAGCAGCTCCGAGACGAGCCGTTCCAGACGGAGCGATTCGTGCGAGATCACGTTGAGCGCCTCGGACCTTGCCGTGGCATCCTCTTCCCCAGCGTCGATCGCCTCCTCGACATACAGCCGGATGTTCGTCAGCGGCGTGCGCAGCTCGTGTGTCGCCTGAGCGATAAACTCGTGGCGTGAACGCTCGGCGAGTCGCTGCCTGGTGACATCCTCGACCGTGACGACCGCGAAGACGCCCTCGGCATCCCGAGTCGGGATGACCGTGAGCCTGAGAATCTCCTCGCCTTTGTTGGATTCGCTCGCCCCCACGATGTCCACCGCGTTGCGACGCTGGACACGCCCATGCAGGACGTCCTTGAAAGCCTCGAGCGATTCGCCCGTGAGAAACTCTTTGAGCGGCTTCCCGACCAGCTCGGGCACTTCCTTGTGGAAATAGCTGCCCGCAGCGGCGTTTGCCACGAGGATATTCCCCGCGCGGTCCACACCGCACACCGCCTGGCTCATGGAATCCAACGCCGCGATGGCGCAGAGCGAACCCTCGGCGTTTAGCACCGATGGGGTACTGATATTCGCAGCCAGTCCGCTGAGATGCGATTTGACGATACCGTTCCAGCTCCGTCCCGGTCCCGATTCGGTGTCAGCGACCAAGAGCTCCGTCGGCGTGGCCTGCCCCGAAGCGGCGAGTTGCACGGCTTCCGAAACCGATGCGATCTGCTTGAGCCTTTGACGCTGCGATCGGTAGAGCAGGAGCGAGACAACCGCCGGGAGAATCAAGATCGGGTAATAGACCGGATCGGTCAGCGCCAAGGTCTGCTGCCGCCAGTATGTATAGCCAAGGATCGCCAGCGGCGCCGCCGCGGGTGCGCACACGATGGCAAGCAGCCCCAAAGAGACACCGGGCGCCTGGCGTTCGACGACGCTGGTGTGGTGCTTAGAGTTCATATTTTTCAAAATCGACATGCCTGGATTCCACCCTGACCGAACCAAGTGTCGGTCACAGTGGATATCGGGCTCACAGCGAGATACTTCAGCCCGGTTTCCTGATTTCACGCTCCCCAGTGCGTGCTTTCATGGAATCCCCCCGGTTAAGACCGCTTATTGGGACCCAAAGCAATTCGCTTAGAGCATGTTCTGAGATCCTCGGTTCCGGCGCGGCGTAGGCTCAACCGGTGGGGCGAGCAGCACGCGGATGTTGACGATCTCGAAGTCGTCGTGGTCCGTTCCCGAGCTCACTTGGCTCTCGATCTCGATCGTGTTGACACCATCGCGGAGCCACGCGGCATCGAAGGCCGCCGCGAATTCGCCGAAGCTGCCGTCGGAGGGCGATCTGTCCAGGCGTCTTGGGACCTCTTTGCCGTTGATGCGGATGATGTTCCCGGTCTGGAGGCCCTTGGCCAGGAGCGCGACACCGGCGAGATCGCCCAGAGCGCGGTGCTGATCCGGAGATAACACGAACTCGGCCCTGAGCAGCGTGCCCTCGCTCGCTTTCTGGAACTGGCTGTTGATGCGGCCGCCGAAGTCGTTGTCGCCCAGGTGGTGGACCTCCGGGTCTTCCTCCAGTGCGATCACCGTGTCGCGGACCGGGTCGAGCCGGATCTCACGGACCACGCCCCGCTCGAGATCCTCGATGGGCAGGTTCATCGCCGAGGGTGTGTAACCCGACCTGGACGCGGTGACGGCGACGAAGTCCGCGTCAAACTTGGGCTCCAGCGCGAAGGTGCCGTCGGAGGCGGTGCGGGTTTCGACGAGGTCGCCGCTGTCGGAGTCGACGCGGACGAGCGCGTCGGCGATCGGCAAGCCCGTCTCGTCGTCGAGCACGATGCCCGAGAAGTGCCTGGGCAGGGCGACCTGCTCGGGGAGGGCCACGCCCTCGGGCAGCGCGACGTCGAGCTCGAAGAGCCCGGGGTCGGTCAGGGCCAGGTCCGTCGTGTCGGTGTGGACACTCCGGTCGCGCGCGGCCGGGGTTTCGTTGCTGAGATCGAGTTCGAGGATCTCGATGCCATCGATCTTGGCGAGGGATGGGCTGAGCTCACCGATCGCTTCGGGCGCCGAGAGCGTGAGCGCCTCGGTCTCGGCGGGCGCGAACTCACGGAGCGCTGGTGGTGAACCGATGCCCGCTTCCTCGGCGACGGCGCGCGTGGGCGTCGGGGCCGCCGAGGGGAGCGCCGGATCAAGGGTTTCTGCTGCGAAATCCATCGATGGCGCTGCGCCGATCTCGGCGGCTGGCACACGTCTGGATTCGGACGAGATTTCGAGCGTGCCCGCCGGGAGTGTGTCCCGGGTTTCAATCGGAGCAAATACGCCGGGTGAGTCCTGGGTCACGCTGGGGTCTGTGAATGCCATCGACGCATCGACATGATCGGCTTCTGGGAGTTCGATGACGGGAGAGTTGTCGGCGAGGGGCGCTTCGGTTGTGGCGCGGCGTGCCCGATGCGTGGGGAGTGCGACGGCGGGGTTCTCACTTGCGATGTCCATCGGCTCGGGCGGCGAGAGCGAAGACTCGAGGCGTGACGCCGGCGCCGAAGTGCGCAGCTGGATCTGCTGGGGCGCCAGTGAGTCCTGGATCGCTACCGGCGATGGCGCGTCCATGTGAACGGGCTCGGCGGTCGCACGCTCCATCGAGAGCTCGGGCGCAGCCAGCGAAGCCATTTCTATTGGGGCGCTGGCGGGGACTGGCGTGATCTGGGTGAGGATCTGGGACTCAATCCCGCCACCGACCGCACTCGAAACGAGCGTGACCTTGGAGCCGCCGGGCGAGCCGAGGAGGCCGTCGAGGTGAGTGCTGACCTGCCAGAGCGTGAGCAGCATCAGGATCAGCGCGTGGACGAGGCCCGAGACGATGAGACACTTGGCGAGCAGCCCGAGCTTGCGCCAGCGCGCTTTCCAGCGTTCGTCGGTGGCGAACATGCGGAGCAGCGCCAAAAGCGCGAGCAGGAGTGCCAGAAGCAGGAGCCAGGGCAGCACGATCCGCATGAGATCGGCCCACGTCAGGCGCGCCGCGAGCAGCTCGCGATCGCGGTACACCTCGCGCGACTCGGTGCGGTAGAGGTCGTACTGTCGGCCTGCGCCTTGGTCGCGGTCGGAGCTGAAGACGAGCCCGAAGCCGCCCATGCCCAGCGCCGGATCGAGTTCGTTGGCTTCGGTGTTGACGCCGTCGCTCAGGTGTTCGATCGGGAAGTAGTCATCCCCCACTATGCGGGCGCGGTAGAGGTCGAAGCCGCCCTCGCCTCCGGGTCGGTCGGAGGCGAAGTAGATGAAGTCGCCCGACGGGCTGACCGCGGGGGCGCCTTCGCTGAAGGCGCTCGAGAGCGCTTCGACGATCGCGGGCTGACCGATGCCGCGTTCGCCGATTGGGACAACGTAGAGGTCGTAGGGTCTGTTCTGGAAGGACTCGCGGATCGTGGCGGGCCATGAGGCGGCAGGATTATCTTCGACACTCTCGCCCTCGCGCGGACGGTTGGATGCGAAATAGAGACGTTTGCCGTCGGGCGTGAGGGCGGGCCCGTAGTCGTTGGAGGTGCTGTTGACACCTGCGCCGAGATGCTCTGGCTTGCCCCAGCCATCGCCATCGCGCGCAGCGAACCAGATGTCGTAGCCGCCGAGCGAGCCTTCCCGGTCGCTGTAGAAATAGAGGCCCTGGCCGTCGGGTGTGAATGCGGGGCCGAGTTCGTCGTTCTCGGTGTTGAGACTTGACACAGGCGTGGGCTCGGTCCAGCCCTTTGGTGTGCGGACGGACTGGTAGAGATCCGCATTGGCGCCGGGTTTGCCCCGGACGAAGAGCATCGTGAGCCCATCCGGGCTCAATGCGGGCTCGTACTCGTCGCGCTCAGAGGTATTGAGCGGCGCGGGCAGGAGCTCGGGGGGTTGCCAGAGGATGTCGCGGAGCTGGGCGAACTCTTCCGAGGCGCGGATGGTGTCGGCGTCGGTGTAATACGGCTCCGACCTTGGCGTGGTGAGCCAGAGCGCGGCCCCCACAAGCATCGCGCCCGCGACGAGGCCCGCGATGATCGGGATGGTGCGTCCGCCTTTCATCGCACGGGCACCGTGTCGAGGTAGGGCTCCTGGATGCCCGAGGCCTTGCACACGTCGAGTACACCCACCACGCGGTCGTAGGTCGCGTCGCGGTCGGCGCGGATGGTGACCTTCTGCTCGGGGTTGGCGTCCACGGCTTCGGTGATGATGGTGCGGAGATCCTCGGGGCTCACGTTCCGCCCGCTGACGATGATGGAACCATCGGCCTGGACGTTGACGACGAGTTCGCGCAGGGAAACAGAGATCGGCCCGCCGCTCTCGGCCTCGGGGAGGGCGATCTGCATCTCACGCTCGGACTGCTGGAACGTCGTGGCGACGAGAAAGAAAATGAGCAGCAGAAAGACGATGTCGATGACGGGCGTCAGCTCGATGACCGGCGATGCATCGGTGGCCCTGGCTCTGAGCAGCATTGCGAGGCTCCTTTAGCCGATGGCGCCGCCACGGACGGGGTAGGAATCCACAGATGCCGACTCACGCCGATCCTCGTGCTCGTCGGCTTCGTCGGCGTGCCCGGTGGCGGAGGCGATGGTCTCGACGGCTCGCACGCAGACGCCGTCCATGAGGCGCGTGATGTTCTCGATCCGCGAGGCGAACCAGTGGTGCAGCACGAGCGCGGGAATGGCGACGACGAGCCCCGCGGCGGTGGTGATCATGGCCTCGTAGATCCCGCCCGCCAGGAGTTCGGTCTTGCCCAGCGCCTCGCCCGAGAGCGCGACGGTCTGGAACGCCTTGATCATGCCGAAGATCGTGCCCACGAGCCCGAGCAGCGGCGCGATCGCTGCAACAACCGAGAGCGCGCGGAGCCTCTTGCGGAGGGCGAAGATCTCGTGCTCGCCCGCCGAAGCCATGTGCTTCTCGACGGCCTCCATGGACCGGCCCATCCGCTCCACTCCGGCCAAGACCGTGCGTCCGATGGGTGAGGCGGACTGCGTGCAGTAGGTCTCGGCGTCGCGTTTGCCCCGGAGCCCCGCTTCGAGTTTGGGGGTCAGGCCCTCCTCGAAGCCGTCGGGGATGACCTCCTTTCGTCGCAGGACGATGGCTCGCTCGACGGAGACGGTGAGCACCACGAGGGAGCAGATCCCGATGGGGATCATCATCCACCCGCCCTTGAGGATGAAATCCCAGACAGATCCGACGGCCATCGACGCGTTGTCCGCGTTGTCGGCCGCCTGCGCGAGTGTGAGCATGACTGCATCCACGAAAGACCTCCTCTGTGCTTACCCGCCCTGCTGCGATGACTGCTGGAACCTGCCGAGCCTGCGGCTTGCGAGCTCGGCCCACTGCGAATCGGCGAATCGATCGACGACCTGCTCGTACTGCGCGCGTGCGTCGGCTTCGCGGTCGAGCTCCTCGAAGCAGCGCCCCGCCTCGAAGAGGGCGCCGGCGCTCCACTGCGGGTAGGTGTACACGAGATCGACACGCAAGAGTTCGCGGACTGCGTCCTCGTACTTCTTCTGCGCGTAGAGGCATTCGCCGATCTGGAACTGCGCGCGGGCGGCGGTCTCGCCGTCGTGGGAGGCGATGACGGCTCGGTAGCCCTCGATCGCGGCGTCGTGCCGGCCCTGGTTTTCGAGGGCCCACGCCTTGCCGAAGAGCGCGAGGTAGGCGCGCTGGTCGGCGGAATACGCGGAGAGGAATCGCTCGTAGGTCGACTGGGCGCGGGGCCAGGACTGCAGGCCGATCTGGGCCTCGCCGAGTCGCAGGAGCGCGACGGAGGCGGTCGCGTCGTCGCCCGTGTCCGCGGCGATCTCGAGCATCTCGGCGGCTTTGCCGAGGCTTCCGCTCTCGGCGAGCGATTCGCCCGCCAGGAGCGCTGCGGACGCCGAGATCGCATCGGGCGGGGTGCGGCGGGCGAGCTCGGTAAGAACCTTGGCCGCGGCCTGATGATCGCCCAACTCTCTGGCGCAGACACCCATGCGGTAGGTCGCCTGCTCGATGATCGTGGCGTTCAGGCCCTCGGTCTCGCGGAGGATGGCGGCGCACAGGTCGCCGGCTTCTTCGTAGCGCGAGGCGTCCATCGCCAGCGAGGCCAGCTCCAGGCGGGCATTAGGTGTGAGCGGGCCATTGGGCGCACGCTCGATGAGCAGCTTGAGCGTGCGCGAGGCTTCGTCGCCCAGATCCAGTGCGCGGAGAGACCTTGCCCGTTCGGAGAGGACGGACGAGGCGGTGTCGTCGCCCAGGGCGTTCAGCAGTTCCGGGCGATCCATGAAGACGCGGGAGGCGTCGGCCGCCTTGGCGTGAAGGTCCTGCTTGGCCAGGGCGAGCGTCAGCAGAGCCGAACGCTCGGCGGTGAGCTGACGATCGAGGCCGTCTGTGCCGAGGCGTGCAAGCACGTCGGACGCCTTGCTGTATGAACCCGAGGCGAGGAGGGCCCGGACCTGGTTGAGGCGCGAGCGGGCATCGGTGCCCGAGGGGGCGAGGCTGGCGGCCTGATCGAAATAGCTGGCGGCTTCGTCGTGGGCGCCCTGAGCGCTGGCGAGCACGCCAAGTTGCTGGAAGGCGAGGCGGCGGATCTCGGTGTCGGGCGATTGCGAAGCAGCTTCGAACGACTCACGGGCGCGGGGAACTTCGTCGAGCGCCAGGGCGATGAGGCCCGCTTCGTACTGGGCGCGGGGGGCGAGCGGGGACCGAGGCTGCTGGGAAGCGAGCCGGTCGAA
>JBGSIX010000074.1:0-1724 GCA_041742315.1 Phycisphaerales bacterium
GACGTTGCCGCAGGCCGCCCATGCGTTTCGGTTGAGGATCGGCGGCAGGTTGTCGTCCGTCCACAGTCGCATCTCCCAGTGCGGGTTCATCTCGGCGAAGCGCCGACGCCAGCGCCGCTGGTGCAGGGGCATCTCGCCCTGGCCCAGCCAGATCTGGTGCAGGACCCGCGGGATCGGGGTGGAAGTTGCAGTGGTGCTCAAGCCGCGACCTCCGCCGTCTTGCCGGTCACGAACCCGAACGCCCCGCCGTGGGCCTTGGCGGCCTCTTCGCCCTGTTCGAAGAGCGCCCAGTGGAACGGCACCACATCGCGGAAGTGCCCGTGGTCGCGGACCACGCGGGTGAGGAATCCCGGGCCGCTCTGGTCCCACACGCCGCGATAGACCAGCACCGAGTGCGGCAGGTCACGGATCGCGTGCCAGAGCATCGGGTGGTTCCGCGTCGCGCCGAGCACAGAAGGCGAGAGCATGTGCGGGCGGCTCGCGCCGTGGCTAGCGATCGTCGAGCAGAATGCGCCGACGCCGGCGACGAGTTCATCGAGCGGACGCAGCGGCAGGCGATCAGGATCGACGAACACGCCGCCTTCGCGGGCGAGCACCTCGTACCGCAGCAGATTCAGCCGCGCCGCCGACGCCGCGGGCTCGCTGAGTTCGAGCGTCTGCTGCCACTGATCGTGGTTCAGGATCGGCGGCCTGGTCTCGAGCTTGAACGTGACGACGTCCCACTCGGGGTGCAGCGTCTGCCACGCGTGCTTCCACGCGGCGAGCCGCTGACGGTCGGGGGATTCGGACAAGTCGGCTGTGTAGATGACCTTCGGGATCACGCCTTCACCTCCTCTTCGCTGCTCAAACCGCTCTGCTGCCACTTCGCGGGTGGCACGCCCTCCATGCCGCCCTCGATGAACGACGACGCACCCTCACCGAGCGCCACGGACTGCTGGGCGCTGCCGGAGCCCGAGCCGGAACCGGGCGGGCCGGAACCGCTTTCGCTTCCACTGCCGCTCGATGAACCAGATGAGCTGCCAGACCCCGACGAGCTTCCGGAGCTCGACATAGATGACCCGCTGGACTTGCCGCTGCCGGAGCCGGACCCGCTACCACTCGAGGAGCCTGATCCCGAGCCAGAGCCAGAGCCAGACCCTGATCCTGACGCCGATCCCGACCCGGTCGCCTGCGTCGCGGGCATGTCGTTGTGGATCCAAACGCCGTCGGCCAGGAACACGTTGAGGCCGGGCACATGCACCGCGACCGTGGTGACGCGATTACCGGCGCGGGCGATCGTCTGGACGCGTTCCTCGCTGAGGTCGTGCCGCACGAGGTAGTCGCCGACGAGTACGAACTCCGCCGACACGAACCCGACCTCATCGCCGCGGCGCAGGAGCACCGGGTGCTCGGGCGTGAGCCGCAGGCGACCGTTGATCGTGATGAATCCGTCGTGCGTGCCGACATTGATGCTGGCCACGGAGCCGGTGACCGGCGTGAGCACCGCTTCGGCTCGCTGACGCAGCCACTGGTACTGCGCCCGCCACGGTACATCGCGATCGAGCCCAGCCACGTCGAGTGCCGCGACGCGGTCGCCCGGCTTGAGACTCTCGATCGGCACGGTCTGGCCCGAGGCAAGCCGCACCGGCGTCCCGGCCAGCACACAGTTTGAACCGGGTCCCGAGCCACCGGGGCCAGAACCACCCGGCCCGCTTCCCCCAGGGCCCGACCCTCCCGGCCCAGAA
>JBGSIX010000075.1:0-17669 GCA_041742315.1 Phycisphaerales bacterium
CGAGCGCCGTCGCCTCGTTCGACACGCGGGGCGAGATCTCCCCGGCCCTCCGCGAGATGCTCGAAGTGGCCGCCGACGATCTGATCGACGCCAAGGGCCGCGCGATCGTCACCGCGGGCCAGGACCTGCCCGCCGAGATCCACGCGCTCGTCGCCGCGATGAACCAGGTGCTCGGCGCCGCGGGCAAGACGGTTTCGTATGTTCCCGCCGGCGCCGACGAGGCCCGCGACGGTCTCTCGGATCTGGCCGAGCTGCTTGGCACCATGCGCGCCGGCCGCATCAAGACCGTGGTTTGCGTCGAAACGAATCCCTGCTACGACACGCCGACCGCGCTGGGCTTTGGCGAGGCCTTCGATCGCGTCACCAACCGCATCGTCCTGAGCATCAGCCCCTCCGAGACCGCCGCTCGGGCGACCTGGCAGCTCAACGCCGCCACGTACCTCGAATCCTGGGGCGACACCGAGGCCGACGACGGCACGATCGCCCCGATCCAGCCCATGATCGCCCCGCTTTATGACGGCGCACTCAGCGAGATCGAGCTGCTCGCTCTGATCGCCGAGAAGCGGATCGCCGAGGACTACACCCACCAGCCCTCGGGTTACGAAGCGGTCCGCAGCGTCTGGCAGAGCCGCTTCGACTGGTCCGACTTCGAGAAATCCTGGCGCCGCGCCCTGCATGACGGGCTCATCGCGGGCACCACCAGCCGGGGCGACACCGGGGGCCAGGCTGCAAGCTCGCTCTACGCCAACGTCGCGGGCGTCCTCGCCTCCGCCGCCGTCGGTGTCGATCCCTCGAGCGACGCGCTCGACGTCGTCGTCACGACCAACAACATGCACGACGGCCGGTTCGCGAACCTGCCATGGCTTCAGGAACTGCCGCAGTTCGGAACCACGATCGTCTGGGACAACCCGGCGCTCGTGAGCCCCAAGACCGCCGACAGGCTGGGCCTCAAGCCCGACCCGTACACCGTCAAGGAGCCCAAGGCCCAGATGGCCAAGGTCGCCGTGGGCGGGCGCTGGGTCGAGGTCCCCGTCTGGATCATGCCGGGCATGGCCGACAACACCATGATCATGTTCCAGGGCTACGGCCGCCGCGAAGTGGGCGTGATCGGCGCGGGCGTCGGCTTCGACGTCCAGCCCATCCGCGACGCCGCGGGCACCCGCGTCTACACCGGCGCCAAGGTCGAGCCCGCCCAGGGCCGCTACCCGATCTCGAGCACCCAGAACCACTGGTCCATGGAGTCCCGCACGTCCATCGTCCGCGCCGTTGACCTGCCCGCCTACCTCCGCCACGGCGACCTCAAAGAAGAGAAAGTCAGCCACTACGGCAACACCGCCGAGCTCAACTTCGGTGAAAAACTCGGCGAACTCAGCCACACCCCGCCCAACGAATCGATCTACAAGAACCCCTACAACGAGTCGCGATCCGCGCCCGCCGAGGGCTCGGCGTACACCGTCGGGCCGCAGTGGGGGATGAGCGTCGATCAGGGCACCTGCATCGGCTGCGCCACCTGCACCATCGCCTGCCAGTCGGAGAACAACATCCCCGTCGTCGGCAAGACCGAGGTCCGCAAGGGCCGCGAGATGACCTGGATCCGTGTCGACCGCTACTTCACGGGCTCCGACATGCACGAGCCCGGCGTCATGCACCACCAGCCCGTCATGTGCCAGCACTGCGAGAACGCGCCCTGCGAAACCGTCTGCCCCGTCAACGCCACGACCCACGGCCCCGAAGGCCTCAATTACATGGTCTACAACCGCTGCATCGGCACGCGGTACTGCGCCAACAACTGCCCCTACAAAGTCCGCCGCTTCAACTTCTTCGATTACGCCACCAAGAAAACAAAGGGCGGCTACCGCCCCGAGATCCCCGAGGGCACACCCAAGCCCGAGAACATCAACCTCATCCCCCCGCGCCTCCGCGAGAAGGTCGAGGAAATCCAGAAGTTCAAGAACAACCCCGACGTCACGGTGCGAAGCCGCGGCATCATGGAGAAGTGCAGCTACTGCATCCAACGCATCAACGCCGCCCGCTATGAGATGAAGCTCCAGAACCTCGAGCACATCCCCGACGGCTTCTTCCAGACCGCCTGCCAGGCCGCGTGCCCGACCGGCGCGATCGTCTTCGGCGATCTCCTGGACGAGAAGTCGCTGGTCGCACAGGCCGCTGCCGACGGTCGCAGCTACGGGCTCCTGGGCTACCTCAACACCCGCCCCCGCACCACGTACAAAGTCAGCCTGTCCAACCCCAACCCGCGTCTCCGCAAGCCCGTCGAGGACCCGTTCCACCACGGTGGACACGATTCCGAAGGCGAGCACGGAGCCGAGGAAGGCAACGGCCACGCATTGTTCATCGATCCCCTCAAGAAGCATGAAGACTCCGGCTACGCCGGCAGTCTCCGCGTCCTCGGCGCGGCCGTGGGAGTGCACGCATGAGCGTCATCAACCCCGACCAGATCAACGCAGAACGCCTGGCCGGCCTCCGCCGCGGCGCCGTTCGCTCGCCCGCCGACCCCGCGCTCGGTGACGGGAGCCTCGTCGACGATCCGGCGCTCTCCGCGCCGCTCGTCCTGAACAACCGCTCCTTCCACGACATCACCGAGATCGTTTCGGGATATTCCGAGAAGGCGCCCGGCTTCTGGTGGTTCCACGCGCTGGGCTTCGCGGCGACCGTCGCCTCCATCGCACAGATCATGATCCTCTACCTGATCATCACCGGCGTCGGTGTCTGGGGTCTCAACAACCAGGTGGACTGGGCCTGGGACATCACCAACTTCGTGTTCTGGATCGGTATCGGCCACGCCGGAACGCTCATCTCCGCGATCCTCTGCCTGCTCAAGCAGCAGTGGCGCACCGCGGTGAACCGGGCCGCCGAAGCCATGACGATCTTCGCGGTCATCTGCGCCGGCATCTTCCCGGGCATCCACGTCGGCCGCGTCTGGTTCGCCTGGATGCTCTTTCCGATCCCCAACTACAACTACATCTGGCCCAATTTCCGAAGCCCGCTCCTGTGGGACGTCTTCGCCGTGTCGACCTACGCGACCGTGTCACTGCTCTTCTGGTACATGGGCATGATCCCGGACTTTGCGACCTTCCGCGACCGGGCGCACCTGCGTCTGCGCCAGAACAAGAGCCGCCTCGTCGAGCTCCGCATGCCCGTGCCTCTGCCCATCCCGACCATCAAGCTCCCCTGGCGGGGCGACCTGATCCGGGCGTACTTCTTCGGCTTCCTGAGCCTGGGCTGGCGCATGAGCGGCCGCCACTGGTACCGCTACGAGAAGGCCTACCTCGTCCTGGCCGGCATCTCGACGCCCCTGGTGCTCTCGGTGCACTCGATCGTGTCGTTCGACTTTGCGACCTCGATCGTCCCCGGCTGGCACACGACCATCTTCCCGCCCTACTTCGTCGCGGGCGCCGTGTTCGGCGGCTTTGCGATGGTGCTCCTGCTCCTGATCCCGCTCAGGGCCCTCATGCCCAACTTCTCGGATCTGCTCACGCTCCGCCACCTCGAGAACATGTCCAAGATCATCCTGGTCACGGGCATGATGGTCGGCTTCGCCTACACGATGGAGTTCTTCATCGCCTGGTACAGCGGCAGCCAGATGGAGTCAGACGCCTTCCTCTACAACCGCGCCACGCCCATCTGGGCCAACCCGCGCGGGGCGCCCTACTGGTGGGCCTACTACATCATGATCACCTGCAACGTCATCTCGCCGCAGGTCTTCTGGTTCAAGAAAATGCGCCGCAGCCCCATCGCGATCTGGGTCGTCGCCTTCTTCGTCACCATCGGCATGTGGTTCGAGCGATTTGTCATCATTGTCACCAGCATCCACCGGGCCTTCCTGCCCGCCGAATGGGGCATGTTCTTCCCCACGCCCGTTGACATCCTCACATTCGTCGGGTCCTGCGGCATCTTCCTGACGCTCTTCCTCCTCTTCGTCCGCTTCTTCCCCATCTTCCCGATCTCCGAGATCAAGAACATCCTGCCCGGTGCGAGCCCGCACGACTACCACGACGATCACGGGCACAACCCGCACGACCCGGAAGCGCACCACCACAAGGGCCACGTCGAGGAGGCCAACTGATATGGCACGCACCACCTACAAAACCGAAACCGGCGCCAAGGTCTTCGGCATGCTCGCCGAGTTCACCAACCCATACACACTCACCGAGGGCGCCAAAAAGGTCCGCGACGCGGGATACCGCAAGTGGGACACCCACGCACCCTTCCCCGTCCATGAGATGGAAGAGTCGATGGGCATCATCGGCAAAGCCATCGCACCCATGATGCTCGTCATCGGGTGCGCCGCCCTCTGCGGCGCCGGCGGCGGCTACCTCATGCAGTTCTTCATCAATGTCGATTACTCCATCATCGTCCAGGGCAAGCCAACCTACCAGGCATGGGAACCCTTCGTCCCCGTCACCTTCGAGCTGGGCATCCTCTTTACCGCCTTCGGCTCGCTCCTGTCCATGCTCGCCTTCAACGGCCTGCCCCGCCACCACCACCCGCTGTTCAACAGCGACAACTTCCTCCGCTGCACCGACGACGCCTTCTTCATCTCCATCGAAGCCGACGACGACAAGTTCGACCCCGACCAGACGCGACGCCTGCTCCAGGAAGCCGGCGCGACCCACGTCGAGCTCGTCGAAGACCCCGAGGGGAGCGCCTAAAGCCATGAACCACGCACGCACCTCCATCGCAATCGCACTGGGCCTCGCGGCCCTCTCGGGAGCGGCTCTCACCGGCTGCCGGGGCGAGCGCACCGACAAGCCCCCGCACCAGTTCTTCCCCGACATGGACGATCAGGAACGCTTCAAGCCGCAGCACGAAACCGAATTCTTCGCCGATAGCCGCTCGCAGCGTCCCTCGGTCGCCGGGACCGTCGCGTACGGCCGCGCCCCCATCGACCACGAGGCCGCCGTCGAAGCGGGCTGGGGCGACACGTACGAAATCCAGCGCGAACGGCTGATCAAGGACGATCAGTCCGTCTACTTCGGCACCACCGACGCCCCCGCCGACGAGGCCGCCCACTACATCCCCTCCATCCCCGTCGAGGTCACCATGGACCTCATCCGCGAGGGCCAGAAAAAATTCGACATCTACTGCGCCGTCTGCCACGGCTACGAGGGCGACGGCAAGGGCACCGTCGGCGACCGATACGCCGTGAGGCCCGCCAACTTCCATGATCCCAAGTACACCAACCGCGACGACATCCTCGGACGCGACGGCTACTTCTTCCACGTCGCCCGCAACGGCCTCTACGACCCCGCCGGCGCGATGCGCATGCCAAGCTACGGCCACGCCCTCGACGAACAGGAAGCCTGGGCCGTCGTCGCTTACATCCGCACACTCCAGGCCTCGCGCGGCGTCTCGATCGACAGCAACATCATCCCAAGCGATCAGCGATCACGCCTCATGGAGCAGCAGGGCACACCCGTCGGCAGCACCGACGACGCAAACCCGCTCCAGGGCACCAACGTCGCCGAAGGAGGCGAGCAATGAGTCAGGCCGCCGTCAACAAGGGCCAGAGCCTCAGCCAGATCGTCAGCGACGCCCGCCTGACGCGTGAGAACATCACGCTCGTGGGCAAGTCGCCCGCCAAGCTCGTGGGCCTCTTCCTGGCCATCGGCGCCATCGGCATCGTCCTCACGCTCGTGGGCGCCCAGGTCATCGGCCTTCAGTACGCGCTGGCCGCCTACCACGTGGGCGTCATGGGCGTCCTGGCCATCTGCCTCGGCTCGCTCTTCTGGGTCATGATCTTCCACATGTTCAGCGCGACCTGGAGCGTCACCGTCAGACGCCAGTTCGAGAACGTCATGCGCGCGATGTGGCTCTGCCTCATCCTCATCCTGCCCATCATGATCCTCGAGATCACCTCCAACGGCATCCTCTTCACCTGGATGGACACCGCCCACGTTGCCAGCGACCCCGTCTACCAGGCCAAGGCCAGCTTCCTCAACGTCCCCTTCTTCCTCCTGCGCCTCGCCATCTACTTCACCCTCTGGCTCACGCTCGTCCGCAAGTTCTGGGTCTGGCAACGCAAGCAGGACGAGACCGGCGACCGCTGGCTCTCCAACAAGGCACGCTTCACCAGCGCCTGGGGCCTCGTCGTCTTCGGCCTCACCTCCACCTTCGCCGCCTTCGACTGGCTCATGAGTCTCGATTACCACTTCTTCAGCACCATGTGGGGCGTCTACTTCTTCGCCGGCTCCGCATACAGCGCGATGGCCGTCAACATCATCATCACCCGAGGCCTCTCGGCCATGGGACGCATGAACGGCGTCGTCACCGTCGAGCACCGCCACGACCAGGCCAAGCTCCTCTTCACGTTCACCGTCTTCTGGGCCTACATCGGGTTCAGCCAGTACTTCCTCATCTGGTACGCCAACATCCCCGAAGAAACCAGCTACTTCCTGGGCCGCAAGCTCCACTACCCCGAGCTCACATTCGCGCTCGTGGTGGGCCACTTCTGCCTGCCCTTCCTCCTCCTGCTCCCGCGCCCCATGAAGCGATCGGGCGCCATGATCACCGTCATGGCGGTCTGGGCGCTCGTCATCCACTTCACCGACATGTACTGGATCATCCGACCCATGGCCGACGTCCACCTGCTCGAGCAGGGACTGCAGCCCCTGGGTCTCAAGGCGCTCTGGGTCGATCTCGCCGGCATCGTCGGCGTCGTCGGACTCTTTGCTGCCGTCGTCGTCCGAAACGTATTTACGGGTCCGTTGATCCCGCTCAACGACCCGCGCCTGCCCGGCTGCCTGCACCACAAAAACTACGTGTAAGCCGCCCACGAACGCACCGCCGAGGAACGACACAGCCCTCGGCCTGACAGAACACGCATACGCTCAGGCGTGCACCGTGCACGCCACGAGGGAAGCCAAGATGAGCCACCATCAGCAAACCCCGCCCCAGCCCGTCGAGATCGATGCCTGGCACGAGCACCACGCCGCCGTCCCGATGCAGGAGCACGGCTCGCATGTCAACATCCGATTCATGCTCGTCTTCTACGTCGCCATCGTGCTCTTTATCCTCGTGACGGTGGGGGCGCTCTTCCTCTTCTTCGGACGCACCACCACCAACCTCCGCTCCAAGCTCGTCGAGAACACCTACGAGTACCAGACCCAGTACCTCCCCTACGCCACCGAGGCCCGGGGCCGACTGAACGAGTACGGCTGGGTCGATCGCCAGGCCGGTACCGTCCGCGTCCCATGGGAAGTCGCCGCCCGAAGCGTCGTCGCCTCCTACGGCGGCCCCGCCAGCGACGTCGAGGAATCAAGCAACTGACATGACCCGCATCTGCCGCGCCATCCTGATCACACTCGTCGCGTCGCTCGCCGTCGCCGGGACCGTCCGCGCGCAGGTGCTCAGCGACAAGCTCCCCAAGCAGATCGACGGGCTCGACGTCGCCGACATGCGGGGCAGCGCCATCCCGCGCGACATCCAGCTCTACAACGCCAAGGGCGAGCAGGTCTACATCGGCGACTACTTCGACACCGGCAAGCCCACGCTCTTCCTGCTGGTCTACTACAACTGCCCAAAGCTCTGCGAAGTCATGCTCAATCACATGAACAAGGTCGTCAACGACGTCACCTTCGACGTGGGCGAGGACTACCAGATCATCGTGGTCAGCTTCGACCACACCAACACCACCTCGATGGCCGCCGGCAAGCAGACCCTGCTCCAGGCGGGCTACCGCCGGGGGCTCTCCGACGCAGGCAAGGACCACTACCTCTTCCACACCACGACCGCCATCGACGCGCGCCGCCTCGCCGACGCCGTCGGGTTCGACTACCGCTACATCCCCCAGTCCAAAGAGTTCAGCCACCCCTCCGTCATGTACGTCCTCACGCCCGACGGCCGCGTCTCCAACTACCTCTCCGGCATCGGCTACGAGTCCCGCCAGCTCCGCGTCGCCCTCCTCGAAGCCAGCGACGGCAAAATAGCCGAATCCCTCACCGATTTCTTCCTGCACTACTGCTTCGTCTATGACCCGACAGCCGGCTCGTTCAACGCCGAGGCCAAGCAGATCATGAAGGTCGGGGGCGTTCTCTCGATCATCGGCGTGGGCACGCTCCTGGCCGTGCTCCGCGTCAAGGAATCCGTGCGGCGCAAGATGCACCGCGCATCGCTAAGCATCTCAACAACCACCCAGGGCAGGCCCACGCCAAAGAGCAAGGCCGAGCCCGGTGTCAGCGGAGCAGGATCATGACGGCCACACTCGCCGGCATCAACGACTTTTTCATCAAGCTCTTCTTCGGACGAGACGCCGACTCCGCCGTCGGCTCGGGCTTGGGCGGCTCCGACAGCCTCTACATGTTCATCTGGTGGGTCAGCGTCTTCTTCTTCGTCCTGCTCATGGGCATCATGGCCTACTGCATGATCAAGTACCGCCGCAGGCCCGGCGTCCCCGCCGAGCGCAGCGCAAGCCACAACACACCCCTCGAGATCACCTGGTCCGTCGTCCCATCGCTCCTGCTCGCCGTCATGTTCTTCTGGGGCTTCGACGGCTACCTCAAGGCCCAGATGGCCCCCAGCTACGCCGAACAGATCGAACTCACCGGCGCGAAATGGAACTGGTCCATGACCTACTCCACCGGCATCGGCGCGAGCCAGTTCACCAAGCTCGGCAGCAACGAGAACGTCCCCGTCTTCTACATCCCCGCGGGCAAACCCGTCCGCCTCAAAATGAGCTCCAAGGACGTCATCCACGCCTTCTGGGTCCCCGACTTCCGCACCAAACTCGACGTCATGCCCAACCGCTACACGCCCTACGTCTTCACAGCCAACCCCATCGATCGCACCGGCGCCGACACGCGCGTTCAAAAAATGTCCGACAAAAACGGCAACGAGTTCTACTACCGCGACCACACCGTCTACTGCGCCGAATACTGCGGCGACCAGCACTCCGAGATGATGGCCGTCCTCCGCGCCGTCGAACCCGCGTACTACACCACCTGGCTCAACACGCCGCCCTACGACGCCGTCACCCCGCCCATCGAGGTCGGCCAGCTCGTCTGGAAAGCCAAATGCGCCGTCTGCCACACCGTTGACGGCACCGCCAGCACCGGCCCGACCTGGCTCAACTCCTACGGCTACCCACGCGAGTTCACCAACTCCGATCCCATGACGCAACAGATGATCGATGCGGATCCGATCAAGTGGGACAACTACATCCGTCAATCCGTTATCAATCCGGGCTCCGAGGTCCGCGCCGGCTTCCAGAACGCCATGCCCTCCTTCGCCGGCCAGCTCAGCGACGTCGAACTCCGGGGCATCATCGCACTCATCCACAGCCTCTCCGACCGCGACCCGAAGAAGATCGAAGGCTTCGACCACCTCGATGAAGAAGCCAAAAAGCTCAACGAGGCCGAGGCCGCCAAGTAACGACACATCGGCGGCATCACCCGCCGAAGCAGAAACCGCCAACCAAGGCGGAAGGAAAGAGTCATGACCACCGTCGACAGAACAAGTGAACACCTCGGCGCCCACGCCGGGCACCACGACGAGGGCTCCTACCTCACTCCCAAGTACGGGCCCATCGGCACCGTCTGGGACTGGATGACCACCGTCGATCACAAAAAAATCGGCGTCATGTACCTCTTCGCCGTCCTCTTCATGTTCTTCCTGGGCGGCGTCGCGGCACTCATGCTCCGCACCGAACTCCTCGACCCCACACGCGTCGTCGACGGCCAGGTCACCGGTGCCGCGCTCAGCGCACTCGTCCCGGGCGAGGTCACACCTGCCTCCGTCGGCCAGCTCTACAACCGCGTCATGACCATGCACGGCGCGATCATGGTCTTCATGTTCATCGTCCCCGGCATCCCCGCGTCGCTGGGCAACTTCTTCCTCCCCCTCATGCTCGGCGCCAAGGACGTCGCCTTCCCACGCCTCAACCTCGCAAGCTGGTACATCTACGTCTTCGGCTCCATGTTCGGCGTCTTCTCCATCCTCATGGGAGGCGTGGATACCGGCTGGACCTTCTACACCCCATACTCCACAACCACCGCCGGACAACCCCAGGTCATCGCGATGGTGCTCGCCGCCTTCATCCTGGGATTCAGCTCCATCTTCACGGGCCTGAACTTCATCGTCACCACCCACAAGCTCCGCGCGCCCGGCATGGGCTGGTTCGACATGCCCCTCTTCATCTGGGCCGTCTACTCGACCTCGATCATCCAGGTCCTGGCGACGCCCGTCATCGGCATCACGCTCCTCCTGCTTTTCTTCGAACGAGCGCTCCAGATCGGTATCTTCGACCCGGGCCTGGGCGGCGACCCCGTCCTCTTCCAGCACTTCTTCTGGTTCTATTCACACCCCGTCGTCTACGTGATGATCCTCCCCGCGATGGGCATCATCTCAGACGTCCTCGCCGTCCACTGCCACAAACGCATCTTCGGCTACCGCGCGATCGCCTTCAGCTCGCTCGCCATCGCCGCCATCAGCTTCCTCGTCTGGGGACACCACATGTTCTCAAGCCAGGGCGAGCTGGCCGCCATGATCTTCAGCTTCCTCACCTTCTTCGTCGCCATCCCCACAGCCGTGAAGGTCTTCAACTGGATCGCCTCGCTCTACAAGGGATCCATCACCTTCACCACCCCCATGCTCTACGTCTTCGCCTTCCTCTTCCTCTTCTCCATCGGCGGACTCACGGGCCTGCCGCTGGGCACACTCTCCACCGACCTCCACCTCCACGACTCCTACTTCGTCGTCGCCCACTTCCACTACGTCATGTTCGGCGGCACAGTCATCGCTTTCCTCGCCGGCATCCACCACTGGTGGCCCAAAATGTTCGGCCGCATGTACAACGAACGCGGCGGCCAGATCGGATGCCTCCTCGTCTTCGTCGGCTTCAACGTCACCTTCTTCACCCAGTTCTTCCTGGGCACACAGGGCATGCCCCGCCGGTACGCCAGCTACGTCGACGACTTCCACACGCTCCACGTGATCTCCACGATCGGCTCCTACATCCTCGCCGCCGGCTTCCTCGTCCACCTTGGCGTCTTCATCCACTCCCTCTTCCTCGGACCCAAGGCCCCCCAGAACCCCTGGGGCGGCCTCACACTCGAGTGGGAAACACAGACCCCGCCCATCGAGCACAACTTCCACGACGAGCCCGTCGTCACCCACGGCCCGTACGACTTCGACGAAGTCGTCCCCCCCGGCTGGGACCCCAAGGACTACCCGCTCCCCGCTCCCGACCCCGCAGGACACAAGCACTGATCCCCGATTGACCGAAGACCTCACGAAGAGGAACGTTTCTGATGGCCACGATCCACACACAACAGCCCGCGCTCGGAAAGGACGACAAAAGCGTCCCGCTCTGGAAGCGCTACCACCACGGCCACCACTGGCGCACCGCCGACGACGAGTTCGACGCCGCCAAAATCGGCATCTGGCTCTTCCTCTCCACCGAGATCCTGCTCTTCTCGGGCATGTTCTGCGCCTACACCCTCTTCCGCCTCCTCTACCCCGAATCCATCGCCGCCGGATCCAGCTACCTCGACTGGCGCTGGGGCGGCCTCAACACCGTCGTCCTGCTGATCTCCAGCTTCACGATGGCCAACGCCATCCGCTGCGTCCAGCTCGACAAACAGGGCTGGGCCAAGATCAACCTCATCATCACCTGGCTCTGCGCCGCGCTCTTCCTTGCCATCAAACTCACCTTCGAGTACGGCCCAAAGTGGGCGCAAGGCAAACGCCCAGGCGTCCTCTTCAACTACCCCTTCGCCTCCGAAGCCCACGAACCTATCTGGTGGGGCATCTACTACGTTTCCACCGGCATCCACGCCACCCACGTCATCGGGGGCATGGCCCTCATCGCCCTGCTCATCTACCGCCAGCACAAGGGCGCCTACGGCCCAACCCACTACACACTCATGGAAGGCGTCGGCCTCTACTGGCACATCGTCGACCTCGTCTGGATCTTCCTCTTCCCACTCCTGTACCTCGTCCACTGAGAAAGACCACACCATGAGCCACGCACAAGCACACCCAATCGATCCGGCCGATCCGCACGGCTTCCACGAGGAAGGCCACCACGGGCACGTCATCGTCCCCTGGCAGATCCTGCTGGGCGTTCTCATCACACTGCTCGCCTTCACCGCCCTGACGGTCTTCCAGGCGCAGTTCGAAAAGTACGCCATGCACGAGTGGGGCTGGCAGATCCCCGGCTGGGTCAATGTCGTCCTGGCCATGGGCATCGCCTGCATCAAGGGCACCCTGGTCGTCATGTTCTTCATGCAGCTCCGCTACGACAAAGGCATCAACGTCATCCTCTTCCTCTTCACCCTCTTCGCCGTCTGGCTCTTTATCATGTTCACCGCCATCGACCTGACCGGCCGGGGCCACATCACCGAGTGGCGCGCCGGCGAGATCACCTCGGGCGGCACCGGCGCCGGCGTCCGACGCGAAGGCGTCAACGGGCCGCTCTTCATCGTCGCCAAGGAACAGTTCATCGCCGAGCACGGCCTCGCCGAGTACGAAAAAGAACTCCACGCCCACCACGCCGCCTCGCACGAGAGCGACCTCTCCACCGCACAGATGAGCCGCGCCCACCAGGGCCTCACACCGGGACTCTTCGCCTCTGGCGTCTGGGAGCACGCAAGCTCGGGCCACGACGATCACGGAGCCGCGCACGACGAAGCCGCCTCCCACGAGGCCGAATCCGAGAACGCTGCGCCCGCCGAACAGGACACCACCGGCGGACACTGATCCCCCGCCCACGCGGAGCACAATGGCGATCAAGAAACCCATCCCCGCCGCCGCGCTCGCGGCCTCTTCCCTCGTCTTCCTCGCGACCGCCGGCTGGCTGGCCGTCAAAATCGCAGCCTTCAACCGCGACAAGCTCGCCCCCCGCGCCCACTTCATGCCCCTCGAAGCCGAACACTTCCGTTTCGGCACCCGCGAGGTCCACTTCAACCAAGAGCAATCTCCCACGGGCCAGATGGTCGTCGTCGTCTCCTTCGGCGACCAGACCATCCGCCTCCCCGAGACCATCCCCGGCGGCGTCGAAGAACTCCCCGATCTCCGCAAATACGAAGACTGGCTCCGCGTCTACCGCTTCATCATCGTCAAGGGCATGACCGCCGAGGAAGCCGTCAAGGCCATCGACACCGACGAGGTCGACGACCGCCTCGCCATCGTCGTTCGCAACCCGCCACCCGGCGCCGACCACCGCACCTGGGGCGAGATCTGGTCCCACGGCTGGACCTTCGACATCTACGAACTCACCGAAGAAGGCGACATCGTCCACGAACGCCTCGGCTACCCCTCCAAACGCCGAGGCAACGAGCCGCCCAAGGCCGGCGAACTCCACGAGGGCACCTGGCAGTACGACGCCGCCATGACCTCCATCCCGCCCGTCGCTCGCCCCAAACCCCAGTTCGACAACGACGCCTCCCTCCACTTCGGCCTCGACTTCTTCCTCGCCGGCCTCTCGGGCATGGTCATGATCCTGAGCGCCGGCTTCCTCTTCGCCCCACCCAAACGCACCGAGTAGCGCCCGTGGCGGAGGCTTCCAGCCTCCGTGTGCAGCAAAAAACAACGAACCCCTCGCGCAAGCGAGGGGTCTCATATTCCTTCTCATCAGTGGAAGCGGCGCCCCATCCCCCATCCCCATTCTTTCGTCATTAGGTAAACACCTGCCGCAACACCCCACCCGTGCGCAGCAAATCAATCTCATTCAGCAGCTTCGCCAGCACCAGGTTGATCACCACGATCGCCAGGAAGCTCGTCACGAACGAGTCCGTCGTCGCACGCCCGACGCCCACCGCGCCCGGCTTGCAGTTGAACCCCTTGTAGCAGCTGATGATCCCGATCGCAAAGCCGAACACCAGGCTCTTGACGATCCCGTTGAACAGATCGAACCACGTCACCAGCGCCGCCGAGTACCGCCAGAATTGCTCGCTGTTGGCGTCGTAGACCTGCGTCGTGACCCACCAACCGCCGAAGACGCCGCACGCGTTGGACACGATCGTCAGCGCCGGGATCATGACGACGCACGCCATCACACGCGGGCAGACGAGCACCCGGATCGGGTCCGCCGCCATCGCCCGCATCGCGTCAAGCTGCTCCGTCACGCGCATCGAGCCCAGCTCCGCCGTCAGCGAACACCCCACGCGCCCCGCCAGGATCACCGCCGCCAGCACCGGCCCGATCTGCTTCGTCAGGGAGATGTTGATCACCCCGCCCAGGCGGACTTCCTGACCGATCGCCGCAAACTGCAGGTACCCCTCGATCGCCAGGATCATCCCGATGAACGCGCCCGTGATCGCCAGCACCGGCACGCTCATCGTCCCGATGAAAAACAACTGCTTGGCGAGCCGGTCCCACCGGAGCCACGTCCAGAAGAACACGAACCCGCGCACCGTCTCGCCCGCGAACTTCGTAAAGTTCCCCGCGCCAACGAGCGACCGATCCACGCGCGCACCAAGAGCAGCAAGCCAACCCATGAGGCTCGGCGCCAACCCGGGCTGGCTCGCTCCGTCAGGGACGATGCCCCCTCCGTTCAACATGGATCGCGGCGGATCAATCACCCGCCATTCTTACTTCACGGGATCGATCGGGCGAGCCGCGGGCGCCTGAGTGTCCGCCTCGCTGCTCGTCACCGCCGAACCAGAAACGCCCGACTGGGCACGGAAGTAGATCTCCACGCGACGGTTCTGAGGCGTGTTCCCGCCCGAAGAGTTCGGCACCGCCGGGTGACTCTCGCCCCACCCCGACACGAGCAGGCGATCCACCGGCACGCCCAGCGAAGCCAGCTTCTGCTTCACCGAGATCGCGCGGTGCACCGAGAGGTGCGTGTTCGTCGGGTGACGCTGGGCCGTGCCCGAGCTGATCGCCTGGCTGTCCGTGTAGCCCACGATCTGCAGCTCGTACTTCGCCGCGTCCTGGCTCTTGAGCACGTCCGCCAGAGCCGCCAGCGTCGAGTTGGTCTCCTCGCGGAGCTGATCCGAGCCCGAGTTGAACGTCAGGTCGCTCGAGAACCGGAGCATGCCCAGGCGCGAGTCGTACGTGACCAGTTCCGGGTAACGCTTCGCCAGTTCCGTGAGCGCTCGGTTCGTCGCCGGGTCCATCAGGTTCAGCCCGCGGAGCTGGTCGTCCAGTTCCAGCAGAAGCTGGTTGTTCGAGGCCAGCTCGCCTCGGAGCTTGGCGTTCTCCGCCCGGAGCTGCTCGAGCGTGCTCTGCGTGCCGCTGCTCGCGTTGCCCTGCAGCGACAGAGCGCTCTGGAGCTGCTCGTTCTCGCGGGCGAGCGTCGAGTTGCGGTCTGCCGCCGCCCGGTACTGCATCTCGAGCTGGTCGTAGTGCTGCTGCGACACACACCCGCCAAGGCCCAGCGAGAGCCCAAGACCGACCAGACCAGCAACCCGGAACTTCATATTCATGCGTGCGGACATCGACCACTCCTTCTCTGGATCGTCCAAACCACCAGACCTGCGCCCCCCGAGCTCAATCCGCTCGCGACGCCGTTGGACTGGCAAGGATATCAAGCGCCCACGCGCCCGGTCGCGGGAGATCCCAACTTCGTGAGCAGATCCACAAAATCCATCACGCTCATCACCGCCGACGCGCTCACATGCGCAAATCTGTCGGTTACGGGCGATCGACACGCGCCCGCCGCGATCCTCGCCGAGCGCGCCCCGCAATCCTTGCGCATCCTCGCCGTCGGCAGACTCGCCGACGTCCAGTCCCACCCCGCAACCGACAGCGCCATCCGCATCGATCGCCCCAACTGCGTCCTCCTCCCCGCGCTCGTCAACGCGCACACCCACCTCGACCTCACCCACATCGGCCCACAACCCCACGACCCAAATCAGGGATTCGTTGCCTGGATCGACATGGTCCGCGATCAACGCCACACCGACCCCGCCCAGATCAGGGCATCCGTGGCCCAGGGCTGTAGACTTCTCCGCAAGGGCGGCGTTGCGCTCGTCGGCGACATCGCCGGAGCTGCAGCTGGCCAGCCCTCCATGGAACCTTGGCAAGCCCTTGCCAATGCAGGACTTGCGGGCGTCAGCTCCCTCGAGTTCTTCGCCATCGGCACGCGCACGAAAGCCTCACTCGATCGACTCGAATCGCTCCTCGCCTCACTCGACACCTTCAAACGCGGCTCCGTCCGCCTGGGACTCCAGCCCCATGCCCCAAACACCGTCGCACCAGAGGCTTACGAGGCATCGGCGAAACTCGCGGAGCGTTTCGAACTGCCGCTCGTCACCCACCTCGCCGAGTCGCCCGAGGAGCGAGAGTTCGTTGCAATGGGCACAGGGCCCCAGCTCGAACTGCTCCGGAAGCTCGGCATCTGGAGCGATCAGGCCGCCTCGGACTTCGGCAAGGGCTTGTCCCCAATCGAGCACCTTGAGCCGTTCATCCGGCGGAGCGGCTCAAGCGTGGTCCACGTCAACCAGTGCTCCGACGCCGACCTGGCGATCCTCGCCTCCGCGCGCACACGGGTGGTCTACTGCCCCCGCGCGAGCGCCTACTTCGGCGCCGAGCGCCACTTCGGCCCACACCGATACCCAGACATGATTCAGGCCGGCATCGAGGTCGCGCTCGGGACGGACTCGGTCATCAACCTTCCATCCGGCATTGTGGATGAAGCTGGCCTGGGCCTGAGCACATTGGATGAAGCCCGGTTCCTGTTCCGCCGCGACGGCACGGATCCGGACCTGCTCGTCAGGATGATGACCACCCACGGCTCGCGGATGCTCGGATTCGACGATGCCACCGTCTCACTCGACGTCGGCGCGACACCGGCGGGGCTCATCGCGGTACCGGCTTTGGGCAAGGGCTCGCCGGCGCGGCGGGTGATGGCATCGGCGTCGGCCCCCGAATTTCTGTTTGACGAGAACTGATCCGGCTTGGCAGGAGTCGGTCGGTTCGACTGCGTAGAGTTCCCCCACGTCGAATGATTCCAAAGAAGGAGTGTTGGTTGAGCGCAAAGTGGCGTCGAGTGCAGGCTTGGGACCGGGAGCACCTGACCGGTCCGCTCACGCCGATGCGGTACATGCTCCACGCGCTCAGTTCGATCACCCTGGCGGCGTTCTTGCTCGTGGGCGTCGCGCTCTACGCGGTTCTGGCGAGCGTGCCGGTGGGGCTCCTGGCGCTGATCCCGACCTGGCTGGTCTACATTCTTTCGCTCGTGCTGGTGTCGCTCGCGCCGGGCGCGTTCTCGGCGGCGCTGGCCGGTCGGCTGGCTCGCGCCAAGGGCCTCGGGCGGGCGTCCGCGTTTGTGCTCAAATTTGTTGCGCTGCTCATCGTGACCGCGGCGGGGGTTCTCGTCTGGCGCGACTTCGTCTGGCCCGCCCTGCGCTACGAGCCGGCGACGGGCGAGGGGTTCCGGCTCTTTGCGCCGTTTGTCGAGCGCTACGCGAGCGTGACGATCAGGCGTCTGCCCTCGATGGAGATGACCGAGCTTGAGTTCTACGCGTGGTGGCCGATGCGCGCGATGCTCCTGCTCTTTACGCTCAACCTGATCGTCGCCACGATCCGGCGCATCGAGTTCAAATTCATGAACCTGGGCGTGCTGACGGTGCACACCGGGATTATCTGCATCGCGGTGGGCAGCGTGTACTACCAGATGTTCAAGCAGGAGGGCGACACGCTCCTGCTCGCGGGCGGGGCGCTGCAGGGCGAGATGGGCACCGGGCCCGGCCCGGCGCAGGCGGCGT
>JBGSIX010000076.1:0-12001 GCA_041742315.1 Phycisphaerales bacterium
TGACGAACCCGGCTCGGAACTCGGCGCTGTTCGACGTGACGCGGATGTACCGGCTCCCGCTGGCGGAGCTGCCCGACTGGCTCGCCGAGCGAGCGTCGGGGCGCGGCGAACGCGAGCGAGTGCGCATCAGGCTCTTCTACCGCACGATCGGCGAGGGCGGGCTCACGGTGGATCTGCGGGACACGTTCGAGAAGGACTTCTAGCGAGGCATCGTTTCAGGCTTTGCGCGCCAGGATCTGGACGACGGACGCCTCGCCCGTATGGAAGTTCCCTTCGGTGACGTTGCGGATGATCGAGACGCCGTGCTCGATGGTGAGGCCTTCGAGTTCCTTCAGGATGGTTTCGAGCGGGGCGAGGAGCGCCGGGTCTTTGGGCCCGCCGGTGTCGCGGTGGATCTGGTCGGGCGCGTAGGCCTCGAGCAGGAAGATCCCGCCGGGCTTGAGCCAGCCATTGACGCCCGCGTGGACTTTGGCGCGGATGGCCTCCGGGACGTGCGCGAAGGTGGAGGTGATGACGTCGAACGACCCGGGCGAAGCACCGAAGTCGTTCAGATCGACGGCCCGGGTCCGCAATGACAGGCCCCGCTCGCGTGCGAGGCGTTCGGCTTTCTGGAGGCCGACGGTGCTCTGGTCGATTGCGAGAACGTCAAGCCCGCGCGAGGCGAGATAGAGCGCGTTGCGTCCCTCGCCCGCGGCGATATCGAGGGCGGCGCCGGACTTTGGGAACCTGTCCGCGTGCTGGGCGACAAAGGCGTTTGGCGCTTCGCCGTAGACGAGGTCGGAGTTGGCGTATCGCTCGTTCCAGAAGTCGGTGGTCATGGAGGAAGGGTAGTCGAGGGAGCGAGAGTGCTGACGCTGGGCGTATTGGAGTTGTATGAGGCAAGAGGTGAGGAGCACGGCCGACACGGCCGTGGCACGGGAGGAGAGGGTGAGTCTGCTCCCTCTCCCCGTTGGGGAGAGAGGGCTGGGGAGAGGGGTCTTCGTGATAAATATAAACGGAGTCAGGATCACTTGGCCGCGGAGAAGGAGAGCCCCTCTTCCGTCTGCTTCGCAGACACCTTCTCCCCATAGGGGAGAAGGAGGTAAGCCCCTCACCCCAACCCTCTCCCCGACGGGGAGAGGGAGGAAGAGCTACTTGTCCCGCGTCAGGCCGAGTTGGCGGTACTTCTCGCGGTACTTCTCGGCGAGCTCGGACTGCTTGGACTTGAGGCTGATCTGCCGACCCTGCACGAAGGCCATGACGGGGTTCGTCGTGATCTCCAGCGGTGAACCGGTCGTGACAATGAGCGTGGCTTCTTTGCCGGCTTCGAGCGAGCCGACGAGGTCGTCGATCTCGAGGATGCGCGCGGCGTCGATGGTCAGGCCCCGCATGCCCGCGTCGTGGTCGAGGCCGAAGGCCACGGCCTTGGAGACGTTGTAGGGCAGGTTGCGCTCGTGGGCCGTGTCGTCGGCGGAGGACATGCACCAGCGGATGCCTAGTTCGGTGAGCTCGATGGGGAGCGTGAACGCGCCGTCGTGCGGTGCGTCGGCGCGCTTGGGGAACTTGTGCGTGCCGGTGATGATCACGGGGACGTCGTACTGCTTGAGCAGTTCCGCCGAGAGCGGCGCGTCGGTGCCGCCCACGATCACGGGGCGAAGGCCCAGGTCGATCGCCCAGGTGACGGCGGCGTTGATCTGATCGACGTCGTTGGCCGAGATGTAGACGGGGTTGTCGGGGGCAGACCCATCGGCGTGGGGGATGACGGTGAGCATCGCGTCCAGACGCAGGTCCTCGGGGGTTCTGCTGCCGTCGCGGTAGCTGATGGCCTGCTGGAAAATCTCATCGATCTCGTCGACGCGGCGCTGGATGCGTTCCATCTGCTTGGCGTCGGGCTCGTCGGCCCACCAATTGTTTGAGGGGCGCATGTTGGGCCAGTTGATCGCCAGGCCCGCGTCCTTTTTGATCGCCATGTCTTCCCAGGTCCAGCCGTCGGCGCTCAGGACGCTGATGCGCCCGGGGATCGAGCCGCCCGTGGGGAAGGTGCCGAAGGTCAGGATGCCGTTGGCGCGCGAGACGGGGATGAGCGTCGAGTCCGGGTTGACCGCGACGGCGGCGAGCACCTCGGGCTTGAGGCTCCCCGCCTCGTTGGAGTCGCTCGTCTGGCGCAGGGCGGCGATCTCGGTCAGGCCCATCTGCGTGACCGGCGCGATGAGCCCCGGGTAGACGTGCATGCCCTCGCCGTCGATGACCTGCGTGGTCGCGGTGAAGACGCGCTCGCCCTCGCCGACCTCGGTGATCACGCCCTTGTCGAAGAGCACGTACCCCGAGCCGATCGAGGGCCCGGACATCGGGTGGATCGACGCGTTGGTGATGGCGATCGGGCTCGACTGCGGCGCGGCCTTGTGCCCGAGGTCCTGCGCGCTCGTGTTGCTGGCCGCCGCGAGGAGGAACGTCGAGGTGACGAGCCGGAGGTGTGAGGCGCGGTTGGTGAGGTTGTTCATCGGATGATTCCCATGTGCGAGAGGCCGCAGCCGCAATCGCCGGGCTGCATGGTGGTACCGGGGTTCTTGCCTTCGAGCCAGAGCTGCATGTTGTGGGCCTTGAGGTTGTCGAGTCGGATGCGGGCGGCGAGCGAGAGACGCCCGGGCTCCTCGGGGGTCTCGTCGGTTTCCTCTTCGTCGCCCTCGGACTTCTCGTCGTCCTTCTTGGTGTCGGGTTTGCCGTTGAGCTTGGCGATGAGCCTCGCCCGCTCGGCGGCGATCGTCGAGCGCAACTCGGCGTCCTGTTCGAGTGAGAAGTACTCGCGCCCGTCGATCCAGGTCTGCTCGCAGCGCGAGAGGCCCGAGAGCGGATCGCCCGACCAGATGGCGAGGTCCGCGTCCTTGCCGACCTCGATGGAGCCGACGCGCGACTCGATCCCGAGCTGCGTGGCGGCGTTGATCGTCACGAACTTGAGCGCCTCGGCGGGGGGGACGTCGCCGTACTTCACGGCCTTGGCGGCCTCGGTGTTGAGGCGCCGCACGAGCTCGTCCGAGTCGGAGTTGTAGCTGACGGAGATGCCCGTCTCCCAGAGGATCGGGCCCGCCTGTGCGATCGCGTCCTGCACCTCGACCTTGTATGCCCACCAGTCGCTGAAGATGCTCACGCCGATCGCGTTGGCCTTGACGGCTTCGGCGACCTTGTACGTCTCGAGGCCGTGCTGGTACGAACCGAGCTTGAACCCGAAGTCCTCGGCGATCCTGGCGAGCATCAGGATCTCGTCCTGACGGTAGCTGTGGCAGTGGATGAGGCGGTCGCCCGCGAGGATCTCCGCGAGCGGCTCGAGCTCGTAGTCGCGCCTCGGGCGCTCGGTGTTCGCTGGCATCTTGCCCTCGAACTTGGCGGCCTTGGCCAGGCTCTTGGCCAGCGCCGCGTCTATGCCCACGCTCTCGGGCTTGGCCTTGGACGAATTGAAGTAGCTCGTCCAGTCGCGTGCGTACTGGCGGGCGTTCGTGAAGCGATCGCGCATGAGCGAGTCCACGCCCATGCGTGTCTGCGGGTAGCGGTCGCGCCCGCCGTCGCCCCAGTTGGCGTGCGTCACGTTCTCGCCCAGCGCGAACTTGATGCCCGCCTTGGCGCCGGCCATGTGCATGTCGCGGGGTGTTGCTGCGCCCCAGCGAACCTTCTGGATGACGTTCTGTCCGCCGATCGGGTTCGCCGAGCCGTGGAGCGTGTTGACCGTCGTCACGCCCGCAGCGAGCTGGCGGTACCAGTTGATGTGATCGGGGTCGGAGGTGTCGGCCATCCGCACCTCGCTCGTGACAGCCTGCGCGCCCTCGTTGGTCCCGAACGTCCACGTCCCCGTGTGGCTGTGCGCGTCAACGATGCCCGGCGTGATGTGTTTGCCGGCGAGGTCGATCGTGCGAGCGCCGCTGGGGATCCGCACCGCGATCTCGCCCTCGGTCACGACCGAGACCTTCCCGTCCTGGATCAGCAGCGAGCCGTTCTGGATCACGCCCGCGGGCCCGCTCGTCCAGATCGTCGCGTTCGTCAAGAGCACCGTCTCCTGCGGCGGGAGCGCCCTCATCGCGTAGGGCCCGAACGGATAGCCCGGCAGCGTTTCAGGGGCGGGCTCGTACTCGTCTTCCTTGTCGTCCTTCTTCTTGTCTTCGCCCTCGGGCTCGGCCGCGTCTTCCTTCTCGACGCGCTTGGCCTGCCAGGTGAAGGTGCTGTCGTCGGGCGAGATGCCCGAGCCCGTGATGCGATCGCCCGAGAGCACGCCCGAAAGGATGTACGAGCCCGAGCCCTCTTCGGAATCGTCGAAGAGGAAGCTCACCGTGCTCTTGGTGATCTCCACGTGCCGACCCTTGACGGCGATGGGCTCGTCAACGCCGTCGGCGTGGGTCGATTCGATTTTCTTGCCGTCGACCGTGAAGTTCATAGTGAAGAAGGGCGTCGCTTCCGGCCCGACCCACATCGCCCACGCGCCGTCGAACGGGTGCGCCTCGTTGTCGGTGCTGATCTCCTCGCGCACGCCCGAGATCCAGACGTCGCGGATCTTCGCCTCGCCCTTGGGGTCGAACAGATCGCCCGAGGCGACCACCAGCGACGCCGCACGGCCCGCTTCGATCGTCCCGAGCGCTTCGCTCACGCCCAGCAGCTCCGCCGGCACGGTCGTCACCATCGCCAGAGCATCCTCGGGCGTCAGGCCCGCCTTGATCGCCTCGTGCAGGTTCTTGAAGAAGTCGCCCCGCTTGCGGCTCTTGCTGGTCGTCAGCGCGACCGTCGCGCCCGCCTCGCGAAGACGCCTCGCGTTCGTCGGGGCCTGCTCCCACGTCATCATCGTCTCAAGCTCGACGTCCTCGGCCTTGCCCACGCTGGATACGTCGGGCTTCCGCGGGTACCGCAGAGGCACGATGAGCGCGTGCCCGTCGGCGACGATCGCGTCCAGACGCTTGAACTCCGTGCCGGTGCCGACGATAACCAGCGGCGTGTCCGCACCCAGGGTCCGCGTCACCTCGTGCGCCTGGAATGCTTCGAGCTCGTTGTCCGTATTGAAGAAGATCGGTGCCTCGACCGTCGTGATCGCATCGATCGCGTTGCGCGAGGGTGTGTAGCTCTCGGCCTGCTGCCAGAGCGCGTCGGCGTACGTCTGGCGGATCAGCGCGATGCAGCCCATCTGGCTCGTCGGGTAGATCATCGCCTCGCCCCACCCGCCCGACCAGAAATCGGCGGCGTGGAACGCGTCGCGCTTCAAGACCGGCGCCCGGTCCGCCGCGGCGCTCGAAGGATTCTCAGCCGTGCTCACCACCGCGCCCAGGCCACGCAGGATCCCGCCGTCGGGCGCGATGCCCGCGGCGACGAAACCCAACTCGCGGAGCGACTTGGCCGTGCTCTCATCGAGCCCGTCGCCCTCGAGCACGCTGCGGTCGGCCGTGACCTTCGGATTCCAATGTCGGCCGGGCCGGTTCGCGTCGTGCTCGGGTGTCTTCACCTCGACCCACGGATCAACAAAGCCCGGGTACACGTGCGACTTTCCGTCGAGCGCCCACACGCGGTAGCCCGCCAGGTCGAGCTTGTCCGCGTCGGTCCCGCGCGCGAGGCGTTCGATCTTGCCGTCCCTGATGAGGATCGTGACACCCGTCTCCGCACCGCTCGGTAGGTGGACCGTGCCGCCCGAGATCGCGTGGTGACCCGGGTCGGTGATGCGAGGCCCGTTCTCGGGCGGGCTGAGCGGGCTGGTGCCCGAGGGCTGGGCAAAGGCTGGAGCGGCAGAAACCACCAGGGCGCCGGCGAGAATGCCGAGCGCCCGCCGGAGCGGGGCTTTGATGTTCATGCGAGCATGGTACAGACTTGCCGCCCCGTGCAAGCGGACGGGCTTACGATCCGCCGAAATCCAGATCGACCCGTCGGTTCGGGTGTTGGTCGAGTCGAGAGCCGAGGAGACAGAGATGAGCAGCGGACCCATCGAGGGAAACGCCGTGATCGGGCAGTCGGGCGGACCCACCGCCGTCATCAACGCCTCGCTGGCGGGCGTGGTGTCGGGGCTCAAAAGCGTCGGGGCGATCAAGAAAATCCTCGGCATGCGCCACGGCGTCAAGGGCCTCACCCAGGACAACCTCATCGACCTCACCAACATCGGCTCGCACACGCTCGACGCGCTCTGCCACACGCCCAGCGCCGCGCTCGGCTCGACACGCGACAAGCCCGACATCGACTACTGCAAACGCATCTTCGAGTCCTGCCGAAAGCACGACATCCGCTACTTCTTCTATATCGGCGGCAACGACTCCTCCGACGCCTGCCGCATCGTCAACGAGGTCTCCAACAAGGCCGGCTACGAGCTCCGCTGCTTCCACATCCCAAAGACCGTCGACAACGACCTCATGATGAACGACCACACCCCCGGCTACCCGTCGGCGGCCCGCTTCGTCGCCAAGGCGCTCAAGGCCGACAGCGCCGACAACGCCTCGCTGCCCGGCATCAAGGTCAACATCGTCATGGGCCGACACGCCGGCTTTCTGACCGCCGCAAGCGCCCTGGCCCGCTCCCACTCGGGCGACGGCCCGCACCTGATCTACCTCCCCGAGGTCGCCTTCGATCTCGAGCGTTTCGTGCAGGACGTCGCCAAGGTCTACGACCGGCTCGGGCGCTGCCAGATCGCCGTCAGCGAAGGCATCCAGGACAAGGACGGCCAGTCCATCGGCGCCATGCTCATCCAGGGCGAGACCGACGCGCACGGCAACGTCCAGCTCTCGGGCTCGGGCGCCCTGGGCGATCAGCTCGCCAACATCATCAAGGCCAACCTCACCCCCGCCGGCGGCAAGCCCCCACGCGTCCGCGCCGACACACTCGGCTACATGCAGCGCTGCTACCCCGACGCCTCGCCCATCGACGTCGCAGAGGCCCGGGGCTCGGGGCAGTTCGCCGCCGAGGTCGCCTCGCAGGGCGACGTCGACGGCTCGATCGCCATCATCCGCACCAACGACGCCCCGTACGAATCCAGCTACAAGCGCATCGAGCTCTCCGACGTCGCCGCCAAAACCCGGCACATGCCCAAGGAGTTCATCAAGGGCACGAATGACGTGACCGACGCGTTCATCAGCTATGCCAAGCCCCTCGTGGGCGACCTGCCCGAGTTCGCCAAGCTCTGATCCAAGTCTTCAGTGGCGGAGGCTTCCAGCCTCCGATGCGTAGCCGGATTGGCAAAAGAAAAAGCGGAGGCTGGAAGCCTCCGCCACTGAATGCGAACTGTGTTGCGAGATCAGGCGCGCACGTACTTGATGTGCATGCCCTTGTTCTCCTGCCCGTCGGGCCCGGTGAAGAACATTTCCATCGTGTGCTCGTTGTCGCTGACGAGCGTGATGACGCTTCTCTTGGACATGCTCGCGCCGCCGGGCACCGCCATCTGGCCCAGCATGTTCCACGACCCGGTCCTGGGGTCGTACTCGCCCTTCTCGATGCCCATCTGGTTCGAGGCGTTGTCGACCCAGAAGCCCTCGTACTGGCCCGTCACATCGTTGTAGCCCCAGTACCCGCGGCCCTCGAACTCGGGGAATGGCCCGTCGTTCGGGTCGCCCTTGTACTCCTCGCGGAGGTAGCGACCATCGAGATCCATCGTGTTGACCATCGTCCCCGTCGAGACCATCGGCTCGCCCGGGCCCATCCACATCGTGACGGCCGCCCGCCACGTGCCTGCGAACGCCCCGAGCCGCTCGTGCTCGGCGCCGGGTGGTGACATCTGCATGCAATCGGTGTCGGTGTGCTCACTCATGCGTTCGGCTCCTGTCTTTGTGCATGTAACGAATTACTTCCGCGTGTAGTGCATGGTGCCCGTCTCGACCCACTCGCCCTCGATCTGGTCGTAGAAGGTGTCGGTCATCGCGTCCTTGCCGTCCATCTTGGAGACGATCTTCATCTTCCCGCCCATGGCGTTGTCGCCGATGGAGACGAACGAGCCGTCGTCGAGCATCTCGCCCTCGGTGACGAAGGCCATCGTGGACATGTTGTCCATCCAGACGCCGACGTACTGCTGCTTGCCGTTGTCGTAGCCGTTGTACCCGATGCCGTGGAAGGGCTGGCCCATGAAGTCGGGCAGGTGGAAATCGGTCTTGACGAAACGCCCTTCGAGCACCCACTCGCAGCTCATCGAGCCCTCGCCCTTCATGGGCTCATCGCCGGGCATCATGAACGTCGTCTCCACGTTCCACTCACCCACGGTCCGCCCGAGCTTCTCGTGGTGCTCGCCGGGCGTGCCCAGGCGCGCCATCTCCGCCATCATCTCTTCCATCGAGGGCTCGCCCCCCTCGGGCTGGAGCGCCAGACTCGGCGCGAGCGAGGCCTGGAGCATGAACCCGCCCGCGATCCCGGCGGCCAACGTCAGCGCAAACTTCGAGGCAGTACAGCAACGCATCTCGTATTCCTTTCAGATGAACATGGATCAGGCCGACCAGGCGCCCCTGCTTGGGCGCACCACCCGTGTGGCCAGCGATACCGATAGTCTACCAAACAGGCAATGCGATCGCGCGGTCCTTACTCAGGAAGAACCCCAACTCGGTCCACAATCTCGATACCAAATGCCTCGATCTGGGGGTATTCGGTTTCGGAGTTGCTCAGCAGGCGGATCTTGGAGAGCCCAAGCGCCCGCAGGAGCTGGCAGCCCATGCCGTACTCGAGCATCCCCCCCGGCACGGATTGCTGGGGTTTGTCGTCGATCGAGTGGCCCGCGGGCCGCGAGAGACGCTGGCTCAGCCCGTCGCCGATGCCGTGGGGCCGCAGGTACACGATCGCGCCCCGGCCTTCCTTCTGGATCGCGCGCATCGAGGCGCGGAGCGTCGCGCCCGTCGAGCCCGCTTCGCCCTCCTGCGTCGCGTTGAAGATGTCGCCCAGGAGGTCCCGCCGATGCACACGCACGAGCGTCGGCTCGTCCGTCTCGATCACCCGGCCGTCCGCGCCCAGCCGGCCCACACCGCCCACCGTGAGTGCCAAGTGCGGCAAGGGGTCCACCACCGAGTGGAACGCCACCAGGTTGAACCGCCCCTCGGGCGTGTCGATCTCGGTGCCCGAGGCCGGCTCCATCCGGTGCACGATGCTCGAGCGCTGCAGGCGGTGCTCGATGATCTGGCGGACCGAGCACATCTTCATGCCGTGCTTCTGGATGAACTTCGTCAGGTCCGGGAGCCTGGCCATTGTGCCGTCGGGGTTGCAGATCTCGATGCCCACCGCGGCGGGGGTCAGTCCCGCCAGCTTGCAGAGATCGACCGAGCCCTCGGTCTGCCCGATGCGGACGAGCACGCCCCCGTCGCGGGCGCGGAGCGGGTTGATGTGCCCCGGGCGGACGAAGTCGCCCGCCTGAGAGTCCGGATCGATCGCGAGCTTGATCGTCTTGGCGCGTTCCTGGGCGCTCACCCCGGTCGTGAAGCCGTGCTTGGGGTGCCCGTCGATCGAGACGGTCAGCGGCGTCCCCCGCACGCTCGTGTTCACCTCCGCCTGGGGCGAAAGCCGCAGCCGATCGCACGCCGACTCTGTAAGAGAAAGGAACAGATACCCCGCGGCCTCGCGCACCATGAAGCTGATCGCCTCGGGCGTCACAAACTCGGCGGCCATCACGATGTCGCCCTCGTTCTCCCGGTCCTCGTCGTCGGTCAAAACGACCATCCGGCCCTGACGGAGTTCCTCGAGGCAGTCGTCGACGGTGCTGAAGGCGGTTTCAGTCATGGTTCATGGTAGGGAGAGCCCCCGGGCTCTATGATCCGCTCATGATGCGATCTCTGACATCGGTACTCGTTCTCTGGCTCGGCATGGCTCTCGCGTGGACCGCTCCGATCGCGGCCCAGGAAGCCGTCACCGTCGAGCCGGCCCAACCCCAGCCCGCGACCGAGCCCGGCGCCCAGCCCGAAGAGCCCAAGCGGAACCCCGAGAACACCGTCGACTTCGGCCCACGCTGGGGCATCTGGCGGGGCGAGATCGAGCTGCCGGGCTCGAAAACGCTCTCGTTCAACTTCGTCATCGATTTCGACCGCGACGAAGACAAGCTCCCCGTCTGGACCGTTACCCTCCGCAACGGCCCCGAGTCGCTCCCCGTCACCTTCGAGAACAAGTTCCCGGCGCTCGTCATGACCTTCCCCGATACCGACGCCCGGATCGAGGCCACCGTCGACCGCAACAACACCGCCATGAGCGGCGAGTACATCTACACGCGGGCCAACGAATCGGGCGACGACGTCGAACACCGGCTCGCCTTCAAGGCCGAGTGCTCCGATTCCCGCCGATTCGCCTGGATCGATCCGCAGTGGACCCCCGCCGAGCCGATCGCCTCGCGTTGGGTCGTCAACTTCGACGAGCGCACGGGCCCCGCCATCGCCGAGCTCCGCACGCTCCCCGACGGGTTCAACGTCGTGGGCACCGTCATGACCCCCACCGGAGACGACGGGCAGCTCGCCGGCACCTACGAAAGCGGACGGCTGCGTCTCTCGCGATTCACGGGCGGCTCGGGCCTCCTCTACGACGGGTCCATCGAGCCCGACGGCACGCTCATCGGCACCTTCCGCTCGCTCGCCCACCACGCCGAGGGATTCACCGCCTCGCCCGACGGCGACGCCGCCCTGCCCGATCTCTTCCAGCTCACCAAATGGAAAGACGAAGTGGGCCTGGCCGACCTGACCTTCCGCAACTTCGAGGGGAGCGAGGTCAACCTCGCCGACCTCGCGCCCGATGGCGAGCCCCGACTCGTCTACATCATGGGCACCTGGTGCCACAACTGCGCCGACGCCACCAACTTCCTGAGCCAGCTCCACGAGCGTTACGCCGACAAGGGCCTGACCATCGTGGGCCTCGCCTTCGAGACGCCCACCGAGTTCGAGGAGCAGGCCGAGAACGTGCGCATGTACGTGCTCCGCAAGTCCGTGCCCTTTCCCATCCTCGTCGCCGGCCAGCGCGACAAGGCCAGCGCGACCCAGGCGCTTGGCGCCCTCGACAAAGTCCGCGCGTTCCCGACCATCGCGTTCGTGAGCGCCGAGGGCAAGGTCGTCGCAGTCCACCAGGGCTTCGTGGGACCCGCCGCCCCCGAGCGGCACGCCGAGCTCCGGGCCCAGTTCACCGAGCGCATCGAATCGATGCTCGCCGGGGAGTAAGCCCATGGGACGCTACGAGGATTTCCAGGCCTTCCGCTCGCGCCTCAACGACCGGATCCTGAACCCGGACGAACCCAAGGCCGGCGCGACGCTCGTCACCAAGCGCTTCTTCAACCTCGACGCCAAGGCCTACGAGCCCGGCGCGATCGACGAGAAGACCAAGGAACTCCTGGGCCTCTGCGCGTCGATGGTCCTGCGCTGCGACGACTGCATCGCCTACCACGTCGACCGGGCCGTCGAGTGCGGCGCGAGCGATCAGGAGCTCCAGGAAACCTTCGACATCGCGCTGATCGTGGGCGGCTCGATCGTGATCCCCCACATGCGCCGCGCGTTCGAGTTCCTCGACGCCTGCCGCCAGGCCCGAAGCAAAGCCTGATCGGAGGGCAGATAGTGACGCACGCCGGCGCACAGGATCGACCCACCGACCCGGCAAAGGCTCGCGCCCGAGCCGTCGAGGTCGTGCGCACACTCCAGAAGGCCGGCCACCGCGCGCTCTTTGCGGGCGGGTGTGTCCGCGACGAGATCCTGGGCCTGCACCCGACCGACTACGACGTCGCGACGGATGCGCGCCCCGAGCAGATCGGCGCGCTCTTCCGCTCGACCGCACACGTCGGGGCGCACTTTGGCGTCGTGATCGTCCGCACGGGCGAGGGCGCGGGCGTCGAGGTCGCCACATTCCGCCGCGACGGCAACTACTCCGACAACCGCAGGCCCGACTCCGTCGAGTTCGCGGGCGAAACCGAGGACGCCCAGCGCCGCGACTTCACCATCAACGCCCTCTTCCTCGACCCGCTCGCCGCCGAGGACGCCCCCACGATCCACGGCCACGTCGTCGATCACGTGGGCGGGCTTGCCGACCTCCACGCGCACGTCGTCCGAGCCGTGGGAAACGCCGAGGATCGGCTCCGCGA
>JBGSIX010000077.1:0-21476 GCA_041742315.1 Phycisphaerales bacterium
CGGGCGACCTGGTCGCGCTGTGCGACCTGGGCGGCACGAGCGACACCGCGCGGGTCGTGGCGCAGTGGACCTACGACGCCTACGGCAGCGTGATGTCGGCGGACCACATCCATTCATTCGAGAGACCGAATCTGGGCCACAAGGGCCTCTTCCTCGACCGCCTCGACCTGGCGAATCCGCTGGGCCCGCAACTGGTGCCGTTCGCGCAGAGCGTCTATCACAACCGCAACCGCGCGTACGTGCCGCAGCTGCGCAACGGCTTCGACGTCGTTGTCGCCATCCAGCTCGATCCGATCCCGCGGGAGCCGGGGGCGGGGCGCGTGCCTTTTAAGGGGTTCGTCAAGGCGATCGATCACCCGACGCGCAGCCTTGTCGAGATGTATACCTGCATCGTTCGTTGGCGGCGTCATGCATACCGGAAGCGAGCTGCCACGCGCTCGGTCCATCGTGGTTGCGACAGGCCGAGAGTGCGAGCTGGGCCTCGCGATTACCTGAGCAACCTGATCTTCGGATCCTGCCGAAAGATCCAATCGCTGTGGACCAGGAGGGTTGGCCGCGTTACGCAGAAATGTGCCGATATCTCTTTGAGTGGTGCGGTGTGGACCGCGCCGACTACGCCGGGCACCGGATGTCAGCTGCGTTTCCGATCTGGTCCACATCCTACAAGCTTGCGTTCTACGAAGAGTGACGGTCGAAGTCAAAGACTAAACCCTAGGGTTCATTCGTACACACGACATTCGGTGTCTCTCGAGACTCGGCGTCGTCGGCGGCCCGCTCCGGGCGTCACCCCATGCCACAGAGAACCCGCCCGGCGCGAGGGGTACGCCGGGCGGGTTCATCAGGAAGGACTTGTTTCTGAACATTTACTCCGAATCGTCAGACTCGATCGCGTGGTGTCCGTCGCCGTCGGTTTCTTCCGCGGCGACATATCCCGCCCCAGCACCCGCGCCCGCCGCGAGCACCAGCCCGCAACCGACGATCGTGCTGCTCACGACGAGAAGCGCGATACCGTGACCAACCATACTGCGAAGCCGCTTCGCACTGGTGGTATCCATCGCTCAACCCCCCGTGTCGTCCACGGCATCATCGACCTCGTCAACCGCGTCGTCGATGGCTTCGCCAGTCTCTTCCGCGGCGTCCTCGACCGTGTCCGCCGCGTTGTCCGCCGCGTCCTCGGCATCGTTGCTGTCGCAACCCCCGATGGAGCCGCAGGCCACGAGAAGAGCAATAACTCCGGCTCTTGGGAGCGCAACTTTCCAGGTATCGTTTAACATGTGATGCTCCTTGGGCCGCCTGTTGTTCCCGCCGGGCCCGCGACTCCGCGGGACGCCGAGAGATCGAGCGGCGCCAATCCCGATCTCTGGTCTTTCTTGCCGTCAGTGATCGTCCGAGACCCCCGGGCGCGAAGCCTCGCCCGGGCCTCCTCGAACGCCTTGAGGACTCTTCGCTCGTTGGATCGCATCCGTATCTCCTTCGGATTTCGATTCCATTCATTTCCAAAGCGCCCGTGTGCCTTTCAGCGCACAAGCACTTATGCTTTGGTTTCACTCATGCCGTTAACTCCTTGAGCCGCTCGATTCGCCTGCGGCTCACCTTGATCCCTTCGAGTTGGCGCTGGAGCAGCTCGTTGACAGGGCTTCCCGCTGTTTTGGCGAGGACATCCTCGTACTCGTCCTCGATCGCACGCTCGCCGCGTTCGGCCTCGATGAGCACGACCTCGTCGTCGTGCCCGTTGAGCGCCGCCCGTGCGTCGAGCCACCAGCGGTGCGCCGTACCCAGAACCGTCCCGCCTTCCGGGATACTCTCGTGATTGATGCCAAGGCATGTCGCCAGTTGATCGCGCTGACGCTCACGCTCTTTCGACGTGACCCGGAACGTGTCCGCGACGGTGTCGCTGTCCATGCGATCCGCGGCCGAGAGAAATCCCTCCGCCGAATCGTGGTTCAGCTTGCAGAGCTTCTCGATTCCTTTGATCGTTGCTTCATCGAGGTTCCGAATCGTTTCCATGTCTTTCTCCTTCGGGCGCAGTGGTGTGGTCAGTGTCTCGCGCTCAGGGCCTGCTCTAAACCGCCTTGTTGCCCTTGCGGGCCAGGCTCGTGATGAGCGAGATCACAAAGAGGAGCAGGAACAGGAAGAAGAGCACCTGCGCGATGCCAGCCGCGGTACCGGCGATGCCGCCGAACCCGAAGATCGCAGCGATGATCGCGATGATGAAGAACGCAATCGCCCAGCTCAACATGACAAACCCTTTCAAGGCCGCGTGCTCTTCTTGACGGCTCCCGGGTCGTGCGCGGCAACGCGACCCACAGCCCTTTGAATCCCGCCGACACCGCGGAAAGCAGTGCCGGCGGGTGCCCAGGATGAATCACTGCGCGTCTTCGGCCTCGTCGGAGATCGAATCACCGAGCGCCTCGACATCCTCGCCCATGCCCTTGGTCGTGTTGCAGCCGGGCAGGCTCATCACGCTTACGGTCCCTGCCATGGCAAGCAGCAGGGCGAGAACGCACGCCCGAACTTTCTTGGCGTTGCTTTCGGTCGTTTCTGTCGTCAGAGTGCTCATGTCACACTTCCTTTCCTGTGCAGTCTGTACTTTCGCACCCCGGTTTGAGCCCCGCATGAGCGGCGGATGAAACTGGATTTATTCTGCAAGTGGGTTCCGGGCAAAGACCCTCGCGGACGCTCTCACGCCCGCAAGGATTCCGAGGGCGATCAGCCGCCACGGCGGGAGTCCGTCTGGTATGAACTCCTGTCGCTGCGCTGCTGATGCTTCTTGAACACGGTCACCTTTGTCCCGTACGGGTCGTACATCGGGCGCAGATCCTGCTCCGTAGTCAGATCCGTCAAGTCATCGGGGACTGTCTTCGCGTTCTCGAAGGTTGTGGCGTCCGCGTCGATGGTCACGCGATTCACGCCGACAGCGACCGTGGACCAGGGCACCGGGTAGAGATTGTCGCCCAGGCCTAGGAAGTTCTCGTTCGGGTCGAACACCACCAGACCGATCTGGCCCGACTGGCCTTCGATGATCGCGTTCTGGATCTCGCCGCTATTCTCGGCTCGGGCGTTGGCCTCCATGCCGATGAGGTCGCTGAGCATGAACACGGCAAGCGCGCCGCCGTCGTCGTTCCACATCGGCTTGCCGTCGGTGGAGCGGATATCGAAGTTGTTTCCATTGACGCCGTAGCCCGTTGCGATGTACTTGGAATCGGTCGGGCTCTTGACCGCCTGCAACGTGGCGTTGTGGCTCTGAACCGGTGCGTTCTCGCTACCCATCACGTACCACGAGGGTCCGAGCACGACGGTCTTGGGTGAGTCCTCGCCCCGGGGCACGACGTCGACCGAGACGTACTCGGTGCCGTCACGCTGGTTCCAGCGATTGATAGCCACGACGCGGCCCGTGATTGTTTCCCGCTCGGCCCCTTGGCCGAAAGCAGAGGCGTACTCGTCCTTCGACGAGCTGTAGAGGGAATCGCCCATCTGGCGGAGCTGCGCCTGCATGTCGCCCGAGTTGAGCTGCACCCATCGGCTGCGGTGCCCGTTCGTATCGTTCTTGAGATCCTCTGCCGTGATAGGCAGGGAGAATGTTCGCTCAACGGTGTCGTACGTGAACTCGCTGTAGGGGATCGCGACGTGCTCGCCGCCGAAGCCGAGGATGGCGCCAGACTGAACGACCAGGTAAGCGATCCGGCCCGATCCGCGATCGACGATCGCGTCATCGACCGAGCCGACGTTCTCGCCCTCGATGTTGCTGATGTCCTTGCCGAGCAGATCCGTCGCGCTCAAGAGGCTGAGCGAACGGAGCTGACCTTGCTGCCCTTGCTGAGCGTCGGTTCGCGCGTCGGGCTGCTGCAAGCGCTGGCGAGCGTCCTTCTCCCGCTCCTTCTCCGACTGCTGCGCCAGAGCGGGCATCGCTAGGCCTGCGGCAAGAACCAACATCGGGATCGTGCGTACATTGTGACGGTTCGTATTCATCGTGAATCTCCAGATTGGGTCACCTCGGAACGGAGGCCGCGCGGCTGACCCTGGACCGCCGACTCTACAACTCTCGCAGCGCCGACTGAACGCCCCGTGACAGTCCCATGAAATCGAATTCATTTTGATTTCGCGCCCGCAAGAGCCGCTTCGGCGGACAATCGCCCGCGGTACAATCAAACCGCGGAGGGATTCACATGCGTGTTCTCGTGATCGAAGACAACCCGAAGATCGCCGGCGCCATCCAGAAGGGCCTGACCGAGCACGGCTTCGCGGTCGATGTCTCGCACTCTGGGTACGGGGGCGAGGAGATGGCGCTCTTTGAGCCCTACGACGTCATACTGCTCGATCTGATGCTCCCCGATCGCGACGGCATCGACGTCTGCCGGAACCTGCGGCGTCAGATGGTCGCCTCCCCGATCATCATGCTGACCGCGCTCTCGGCGACGGAAGAGAAAATCGACGGCCTCGATGCCGGCGCCGACGATTACCTCACCAAACCCTTCGAGTTCGAGGAGCTCCTGGCCCGCGTCCGCGCGATCCTCCGCCGGGGCGAGGCGACCGAGTCCCGCACGCTCACCTGCGACGACCTCACGCTCGATCTCTACACCCGCGTGGTCTCGCGGGGCGATGCGAAGCACGAGCTCTCCAACAAGGAGTTCGCCCTGCTCGAGTACCTCATGCGGAACCAGAACCGCGTGCTCTCCCGTGTGCAGATCGGGGAGAAGGTCTGGGACATGAACTTCGAGCCGTCGAGCAACGTGATCGACGTGTACGTCTCCTCGCTCCGCAAGAAGGTTGACCGCGGATTCGAGCGAGACCTGATCCACACCATCAAGGGCGCCGGCTACCGATTCGGGATCATGGATGGCTCAGAGCTCGTCTGAACAAGGCAGCCCGTTGGGCATCGCGTGGGGCTGGCGTGGGCTCTCGCTCCGCGCGAGGGTGACGCTCTGGATCGTCATCGCCTTCTCGATCGTCAAGATCACGCTGGTCATTCTGATCCTGCTTTATCAGCGGCGGGCGATCCATTCGTCCTTCGACGCGGCCTTCGCCGAGCGAGTGCAGATCGTGGCCGATGATCTCAAAAGCAGAGTCGGCGAGATCGACAAGACGTATCTGCGCGGCATCGCCCTCCGCGAAACCAATAATCTGTACATCCAGGACTTTGCGGTGCTTCTGTACGATCCCAACACGCGCGAGGTCGTGGCGTCGTACGGAGAGAGCGATGATGCCCTGCGTCAGGTGGCGACCGAGCACCCCGATACGCATCACGGCGCCTCGAGATACGAATCGGTCAACGGACGCAACGGCGTGCTGCGAGTCGCCACGAGGCAGATCTCGCTGGCCAACGCCAGGCCGGTCGTGCTCGTGGTGGCCACCTCGGACCGCTACACCGCCTCGCTCACACGGACGGTCGGGAGGGTTCTGCTCCTCTCGACGCCCTTTACCATCGGGGTGATCGCTCTGGTGGCGTGGTTTGTCGGCGGCATCGCGGTCCGGCCCCTCGAGCAAGTCCGGGCCTTTGCCGAGAATCTCAGCCCGGAAGGCCTGGGCAAGCCGATCGACCTCGACGACTCTGGCAGCGAAGTCTCGGCGCTCCGCAAGCAGCTCGATGCAGCGATGAGTCGCCTCGACGTGGCGTACCAGAGCCAGGCCAGGTTTCTCGCGAACATCTCGCACGAAATCAAGACCCCCATCAGCGTCGTGCAGTCCGAGTCGGATGTCCTCATGATGAGCAGGCCGACGCTTGAGGAGTACGAAGCCTTCGTCCGCAGCACCGGCGAAGAGATGCAACGCCTGGGAAGCATCGTAGAGAGCTTCCTGCTCCTGACCCGGGTTCAGCACGGCGAGAGCCGGGTCCGCCGGAGCAGCATCGATGTGAACGAAATCGTGATGGAAGCCTTCGAGCAGTGCTTGGGCATGGCCCGCCAGTACAACGTCAGGCTCGAGCCCGAGCTCTGCAACGACGAGACCGATCTCAGTGTGTTCGGGGACGAGGATCTCCTGGTCACCTCGCTCAACAATCTGGTGCGCAATGCCATCCGATTCTCCCCCGAGGGTGAGACCGTCTCGATCCGGTGCCGCCGCAATGACACCAAGGCCATGATCAGTGTGACCGATCGCGGCTCGGGCATCCCGGCCGATCTGCTCCCACGGCTGTTCGAGCCCTTCACGCAGGCCTCCAGCGAGCGCAGCCGAGGCAGAGGCACTGGGCTCGGGCTCCAGATCGCCAAGGGCATCGCCGAGATCCACGGCGGGGATATCACGGTCCGAAATCTCGACGTCGGTTGCGAGTTCACGCTCGAGCTGACGGAAACGAGCGAGGATGATGCTGCAGAATGAAAGAAATTTTATCCCCATTTCAGGGCGGTGTCACCCGCGCGATCGAATATACATCCGAATGGTGAACTACCGTCTGCCGACCATCCTGAGTCTTACTTTGGCGACCGTGCTGGGCGTACGCATTTTCTCGTCGACGCATACCGAGCCCCTTGTCTTTCACATCATCTTTCTCGTTCTGGTCATGCTGGGCCTCTCGGGCTTGCTTCATGGCATTCGCAGCCGCATCGAGATGTGGCTCAATGCCCACGAATCGGGACGCAGAGCGATGCAGACCCTGGGATCCGGGTCTGAGCGCACCCACGCGCGATCGGTCCCCCCAGGGGCGATCCAAAGGCGTCCGGATTCGAGAGAGCTATCGTGACAGAATCTTGAACACGGTGAGTGTGCCGTGGACCTCGTCGCAGGTGAGCAAGAGGTTCATCCCGGCGGTGTGTGTGCGGGCGTGCACGATCGCCAGCCCCTCGGGCGAGGCGGTCGGGCCCCCGTCGCCCGGGTGGGCGATCTCGGTCAGCCCTGTGAGCGTGAGCGCGTCTTGCTTTGCGTCGTAGACGTACGCCGCGATCATGCCCGCGCGTTCGAGGCCCACGAAGATGACCCGGCTTCCCTCGATCTCTCCGGTGGCCAGTGACTCGGGTTCGATGCCGCGATAATCGCTCCGCTGGTCGATGAGAGCGGCCGACGCTTTGGACAACGCGCCGCTCTGACGCCGGTCGCGGAGAGCGGCTTCGAGCTGGCCCGCTGCATCCCAGACCAGCCCAAGATCCCGGTCGAACAGGCTGACGCCCCGGCTGCCGAAAATGACGGGCGGCTCGTCGCCCGCCTTGCTCGACTGCGCGACCCGCACGCCTTGGACCTTGGCGGCACCGTCGTTGTACCACGGATCGCGCGGGTCGCCCTCGTTGGCGGTGACGAGGCGCAGGCCGCTGGGCGTTTCGAAGGCGGCGATCGCGTCGGGCTGCCGGAGCGAGACCCACTTGGCGGGTTTCGGGTCGATCTCGCCGTCGCTCGGGTCGGTGTCGATCCCGCCCTTTGCGTTCTGCCAGCCGACGACGCCCAGCCAGTGGAAGCTCTGCACCTCGCCCGCGTCGATGTCGATCGTCGCGACGGCGTTGTTCTCCTGGCACACCACGAACGCGAGCTTGGAATCGCCCGAGACCGCGATGTACTCGGGCTCGATCGCCTGCCCGGGCAACTCGCCGGGCGCGGTGAGCCACGTGACCTCGCTTGCCGGGTGATCAGAGCCCAGGTGAACCGTCCGCGATTGGAAGTCGCTCTGCGTGTCGATGATGCTGACGCTGCCCTCGGGGTCGGTCGACCAGTCCTCGCTCGGCTCGCCCTCATTGGCGACCAGCAGCTTCGAGCCGTCGGGCGTGAAGACGACCATGTCGGGCATCGAGCCGACCGTGACGGCCCGCACGATCCCGGCATCCAGGGTCAGAAAGACAACCTGCCCGGGATCGGTGTGGTCCGGGGCATTCACGGCCACCGCGATCAGCCCGTCGTGGCAGGCGACGGAGTTCACCGTGGGCCCGTACTCGGCCAGGTCGATGATCCGCTCGACGGTGGGCGCGGCGGGGTCGTCCAGCTGCACCACGGCCAGCGCGGGCCGGCTCGCCAGCGTGACAAGAGCGCGCTGGCTCACGCTGTCATAGCAGACGATCTCGGTCACGCTGCTGACCTGGATCTGCGCGATCGGATCGAGCGCGATCGCCTGCGCGCGGGCGAGCAGAGCGATGAAAGACACCCCGAGCGCGGCGAGCGCTCGGGGTGCGGCATGGCGTGTCGGCATCATGGGTTGCAGGTGGGGCCCGCAAGGCCCTGATTGAAGGCGGCGATCCAGGCGGTGAAGTCTGCGGGCGTGACCGACCCGTCCTGGTTGACGTCGGCCTTGGCGTTGTTCGCGTTGAAGAGCGCGATCCAGGCCGTGAAGTCGGCGGGGGTAACGAGCCCGTCCTCGTTCGAGTCGGCGCAGAGGCGATCGCTCGGGATGACGGCTTCGGCGGCCATCACGTCGAAGACCGTGACCTCGGCGGCGCTGGTGCCACCGGGGCCGTCGGCGGGATCCATCCAGCGCATAGCTTCGATGCCGTTCAAGGCGCGGCCTTCCCACGCATAGCACTGGAAGGGCTGGCCCGTACCCGGGTCGATGATCGGCGCGCCGAACTCGTCGACGCAGTCGATCCGGTCATCGAGTGTCGCGCCGACGCGGGACTGGATGAGCGAGAGGTCGCTGCTGTCGGCGACGCCGTCGAAGTTGAAGTCGGCGAGCACGAATCGGAATTGGGTGATACCGAAGCGTGCGTCGTCGTTGAAGGTGCCCGGGGTGAGGTTGAAGCCGGTTTCATTGGGCATGCCCGCGTTGGAGACGAGGACGATGTCATCGAAGCGGAAGGTGCCTCCGCCCGAGACGGTGCAGTCGGCTTCACCTGTGGGGCTTGGCGGGCAGGTGTAGAGCGGGCCTGAGAGGTTGGTGGGGCCCTTGGGCATGGCCATGTCGAGGAAGTCGTAGCCGTACTCGGGGAGTTCGCCGATCTGTGAGGGGAGGCGGAGGATCTCGCCGTAGACGAACTCTTCGTCGGCGCTGCGAGTGCTGACGACTTCCATGGAGCTGTTGACGCGGTTGCCGATGTTGGGGTTGGTGCCGAAGTAGTTGACGCGGCTCAGGCCGTCGGGATCGAAGCCCGGGGTGTCGGAGATTTCCTGATCGCTCGAGCGGACGTACTCCTTGCCGCCGTTGTCGCTCCAGGCGACGTCGTCGACAATCTGGAGCGGGTCGATCTTCTCGGCGCCCGCGCCCTCGAAGCCGAAGTCGAGCTTGCCGTCGTAGTTGAAGTCGGGGTTGATGTCCTTGCGGAAGCTGTAGCCAGGGCCGTAGACGCTCGCGCCGCCCGCGATGGAGTGGTTGGGCCGTGCGCGGACGAGGAGGTAGGTGGAGCTCTCGCCGTTGGCGAGATTGCCGGCGGTGTCGATGGTGGGGATGTGCTGGGAGACAAAGTCAGAAATCGTCGCGGTGGGGTGGGTGAAGAAGGCGGCATCGCCGAAGGGGTCGTTGACGAGGACGAGGAATCCGTCGGCTCCGAGCGAGAGCCCGTTGAGCGTGAAGGCCTCGTCGATCTCGGCGGGTGCGTTGGGGATGCCGTCGCCGTCGGCATCATTTCCGCCTTTGAATGAGGCGATGGCGTAGCCGGTCAGGTCCATGTTGGGCCGGCCGTAGAGCTCGAGGTACTCCCAGACGGTCTCGGATCCGGGGGGGTCCTGGATGAGCTCGTTGATGACGACCTGCGCCGACGCGGAGCCGGCGAGCAGTGCGAGTGCGGCGATGGCCGCGGATTGCTGACGCATGATGAATCCTCTCTCTCGATCTCTCGTGTGCAGCAGGGTCCGGGGTCTCAGCCCCGGATCTCTCGCCCTGATTGCAGCTCTCCGGTGAAGATGTTCGAATCGACGAAATCCGGGTAGACCAGGTCGGGTCCCTCGCCGCTCTCGGGCCGGCGGGATCCGAATTCCTTGTTGCTGTCGGTGTCTCTGACGCTGGCGACGTGCCCGTCGGCGAAGACGAAGTTGCCCATGGCCTTGTCATGGCCCTTGCCGCCCCCGGCTTTGAAGGCGCCCTTGCCGTGGCAGGGGCCAAAGTCGCTGAAGTCGTTGGCGATGAGTCCCCGGCCCGGGACGAGCGAGCGGTCGGGCTCGTCGGCGAGCGCCTTGGCTGCGGGGATTTGGTTGCCCTGGTAGGTCACGAAGTCGCTCAGCGTGTCGGCGCGCCCGTCGCCCAGCAGGACGACGCGCGAGCCCGAGACCGCCGAGAGCGACTTGTCCTGGAGCGGGCCGATCTTGCGGAGCGCGCCCGAGAAGGCGGTCGGGTTGCGCCAGCCCGTGTGCGCCATGTAGTAGGACTGCGTGTAGTTCGAGTTGAACCCGCGCGCGATGAGCTCGTTGTCCCGGCGTTCTTCGGTGTAGGGCGACTCGCCGGGCCAGATGGCCTCGTTGAGCCGCGACATTTCGAGGTTCTGGCTCATCTGGGCGGGGCTCGAGGGGCAGAGTGCATCGCCCGGCTTGGCGTATTCGCCGTTGACGAAGTCGGCGACCCAGCCCGCCTTGCTCATGGGCCCGTAGCCGCGCTTGGGGTGCTTGTAGGGATCGGTGGCCGAGTTGTGGTACCGGTTGTCGAAGGGCCCGGAGCAGTACGTGCCCTTGTTGTCGGCGGAGTAGGCGACGCTCGCCAGCCCGAGCTGGCGGAGGTTGCTCTGGCATTTGATGTTCTTGGCGGTGTCGCGCGCGGCGCCGAGCGAGGGCAGGAGGATGCCGATCAGGAGCGCGATGATCGAGATCACGACGAGCAGCTCGATCAGCGTGAACCCGCGCCGGTGTCCGTGGAGGTGCCGATCCGTGCAGCCCCCAGAGAGCGTTGTCATCGTGCCCATGGTGATAGTGATCCCAAATCCCGGGTGAGTATGCGCGTATTGGAACTCGATTCGCGCTAGTTATAGATGAATATCCCGGGCCACCGGCGGGCTTGGAAATCAAGATCGTGTAAAGACGCACTGTCGACAGCCCGCGGGCCGGGCCCGAAACAGCAGCGGCCCCGATCTGTTCGGGTCACGGAACGGTACCGATCGGGTGCGTCTTACTTCCTCGGCAGAAACTGCGAGAGCCGGTAGTAGAGCTTCCGCTCGCTGATGCCCAGCATCCGGGCTGCGGCCTTGCGGTTGTCGTTGCTCCGCCGGAGCGCTTCGCTGATGAGGTCCCGCTCGGCGTCCTCGATGTTCAGGCTCCGCCGATTCCGCAGGCTGTCGATCGAGGACTGATCGAGCTCGCTCTCCGTCGGCGTCATGAGGTCGGCGATCGGGGCCTGAACAAGGTTGTGCCGGGTCCAGGCCCGCTCGATCGCGTGCTCGAGATCGCCCAAGGCGATCGGCTTGGACAGGAAGTCCACGGCGTCCATGCGGATCGCCTGCGTCGCCGCGTCGAGTGTCCCGTAGCCGGTGGCGATGATGACCGAGATGTGGGGGTATTCCTCGCGGATCTCTTCGAAGAGCAGCATCCCGGACTCGCCGGCGATATTGAGATCGAGGAGAACCACCGCAAAGTCCGACTTCGCCAGCGCCGCGCGGGCCGAGGGGATCGATTCGGCGCTGACGACGCCGAAACCGATCCGGGTGAGCGCTTTCTCGTACATCAGGCGCTGCGAGGATTCGTCCTCGATCACAAGCACGCGTCGGGGAGAGGGTGTCATCATCTGGACTCCTTGGCTGGGAAGGCGACGAGGAACTCGCTGCCGCGTCCCGGGCCTTCGCTCTGGGCGCGGATCTCAGCCCCGATATCGGCTGCGATGGCGTACGCGATCGAGAGGCCCAGCCCCGTCCCGCCCTCGGCTTGGCGCGTCGTGGAGAATGGGACGGAGAAATTCGACTGGGTCTCGGCGGTAAAGCCCCGCCCGTTGTCGCGCACCCGGAGCAGGATCTCGCGTTCCGTCCGGGCGATGTCGGCCTCGATGCGGCCGTCCTTGGGCACCGCGTCGGCGGCGTTGATGAGCAGCGTCAGGATGATCTGCCTGAGCTCCTCGGACGAGGTAAAGAGACTGACCGAGTCCTCAGACTCATCGACCACGTAGCAGTGGGCACGGTCCGGACGCGCCGCCCGCGCAACGTCCACGCTCTCGGCGAGCAAGCGGTTCACATCGACCCACTGCGGGGGCTTGGTTCCGCGCACCATCGCCATGAGCCGCTGCACGATCCCCCGGCACCTGAGCACCTCGCGGCGGATCACCGTCAGCGATTCGTGCAGCTCCGCCCGGTTCTGCTCGTCCACCGGTGCGGACGCGGTGCGGATCGAGAGCTCGCTCAGGCCCAGCATGGCGTTGAGCGGGTTGTTGATCTCGTGCGCGACGTCCGCGGCGAGCAGGCCGATGACCGCCATCCGCTCGCGTTTGAGCAGCTCGCGCTCTTTCTCTTCGATCTTGCCGTGAAGCCTTCGGTTGAGTTCCTCGATCTGCGAGACCATGCCCGGGACGTCGCGGGCCGCGGAGAGTTTCGTGTTCTGGGCATCGGAGGCCATCGCGTCGCGGAGTTCGCTGAGCCGCTGATGGATGGCGCGTGAGGACCACAGGAGGAACGCGATGCTGATCGCTGCAAAGAGGAGGCTGACAGAGACCACCATCCAGAGCGTCAGACGCCGGGCAGCCATTGCCGCAAGCGGGGCATCGAGCACGCCTTCTTCCGCGTCGATGTAGAGCTCCCGCACGCCCTCTCGGATCTTGAGTGTGCTCGTCATGCGATCCGAGCGCGTCAGGTCCGCCCACGCCGGCCCGATGAGTTCACGGATCTCGAGCAGTACCGCCGAGGCCTGCCCGGATTCCTGGGCCTGGTGCTCCACGTCCGCCACGTCGTTGTACTGATCCGCGAGATACTCGATGAGCGAGCCCTCGGCTTGCTTGAGGCAGCTGAACGCTTGCTCGTCCATCTCGGGCGTGCCCTGCTGCAACGCAAAGACCGCCACGGAAAGCTCGGTGTCCACCGGGTGCAGGCTGCGCGTCTCCGAGAACTCCTCGGCGACCTGCTGAAGCCCGAGGTCCATCCGCTCGAGACCCTGCCAGGTCAAGAGCGACACGCTCAGAGGCAGCGCCAGCAGCAGCAGCACCGCGATGAGTAGCCGAACCTGAAAGCCCATGCACACCTTCCCCCGAACCGTTTAGACAGGGTAGAACCGGGCGGAGTCTACCGCATCGGGTTATGATCGCCGCCCTATGGACCAGCATCCCGAGCGTCCCCTCGATCCATCCTTGCGCACGGCGAGGCCGATCACCGTGCCCCTGGCCCTCTTGCCCATCCTGACGATGCTGGTCGGGTTCGTCGCCGGGTCCTTGCTCCTGCCCCCCAAGGGTCATCGCCACGACAACGCCGGCACCGCGCTCCTGGTCATGGTCCTGTTTCTGGCCTCCCTCGTCGCGGGGCTCGTGGCTCGGCATACCGGGCACACGTGGGAGGCGATCCAGAGGGCCGCCGCCGACAAGCTGGCGGCGGTGTTTCCGATGATCCTGATCCTGCTCTCGATCGGGATGCTCATCGGGACGTGGATCTTCTCGGGCACGATCCCGTTCCTGGTGCTCTGGGGGATCAAACTCGTCAGCCCGGAGCACCTGCTCGTGACGGCGTTCCTCGTCACGAGCGTGATGTCGCTCGCCACGGGCACGTCCTGGGGCTCGGCGGGGACGATCGGCGTGGCGCTGGTGGGCATGGCGATCGCCATCGACGCGCCGGTCTCCGCGACCGCGGGGGCGGTGGTCTCCGGCGCGTACTTCGGCGACAAAATGTCGCCCCTGTCGGACATGACCAACATCTGCGCCATCGGCGCGGGGGCCAGGCTCTACGACCACGTTCGGCACATGCTCTACACCGCGGTCCCCTCCGTGATCGTCGCGCTGATCGTCTACGCCGTCGCGGGCTCGATGCTGAGTCACCCGAATCTGGCCGAGGGCCTGCCCCCGTCGGCATCCACGCTCATCGCCGAGATGCGGTCCATCTTCCATCTGAGTCCGCTCGTGCTCCTGCCGCTGGTCGTGGTGATCGGGGGGGTCGTGCTGGGCACCTCGCCCGCGCTGACGATGGTGGCCTCCTCCGTCGTCGCGATGATCCTGGGCATCGTCCTGCACGGCTTCGACATCCAGGGCGCGTTCGTCTCGGCCTTCTCAGGGTTCGATCTCTCGCTCATCCCCGCCCAGGAAGGCGCACAAACTGAGTACAGCCCGGCGCTGTCTCGGCTCCTCGTGCGGGGCGGGCTGAGCTCAATGACCGGCACGCTCCTGCTCATCATCGCCGCGTTCATCCTCGCGGGGGCGATGACCGTTTCGGGCTCGCTCGAGGCGCTCGTGCGGGCGCTCTTGGCGCGCGTGCGAGGCATCTTCGGGCTCGTCGCCGCCACCGCGGCCTCGGGCGCGGTCATGATCGGGCTGACCAGCAACGGGAGCGTCACGGCTCTGGTCGTGGGGGGGCTCTACCAGCGGGCCTACCGCGATCGCAACCTCGCCCCGGTCAACCTCTCGCGCACGCTCGAGGACTCGGTCACGATCGTCGAGCCGCTGCTGCCCTGGACCGTCTCGGCGGTCTACATGGCCACCACGCTGGGCGTCTCGACGATGGACTACCTGCCCTGGGCCTCGTTCTGCATCACCGGCCCGATCTTCACGCTGCTCTACGCGGGCATCCAGCGCTGGACACAGTTCGGCATCAAGCGTCTGCCCGCCGAGGCCGTCGCCGTGAGCGAGCAGCTGCCCTGAGTCGTGACGCGATCAGCCGCCGGTCTGGAGCGTTTCGCGCCACGCCGCGATGCGTTCGTCGGCGGCAATCGCAGGGTCTGCCTCGGCCCAGCGCGTGTAGAGGCTCTCGACGAGCCCCGACGTGCCCTGCGTGCGCGGATGATCGGGCCCGAAGGCCGCGAGCATGATCGCGTTCGCCTCGATCGCCTCGGGCTCGGCCTCTTCGAACCGGCCCAGCTCGATGAGCGTCGAGGCGTGCTGGGAGAGGAACGCCGCGAGGATCCAGTGCCCGGGCGGGAAAGTCTTGCGTGAGGCTTTGATGGCTTCGGCGCCCAGCGCCTCCGACTCCTCGAGCTTGCCCCGGTCCCGCAGCACCGCGCCCAGGTTGTTCATCCCGATGATCGCGTCGGGGTGCTCGCTGCCGATCGTGCGCCGGTACTGCGCGAGCGAATCCCGGTACACCCCCTCGGCCTCTTCCAGCTTGCCCATCGCCCGGTAGAGCCCGCCCAGGTTGTTGAGCGAGCGGATCGTCTTGGGGTGGCCCTCGCCGAAGACCCGGCGCCTGCCATCGAGCGCTTCGAGGTAGTAGGGCAGCGCCTCGTCCAGCTTGCCCCGGAGCTTGAGGTTGACGCCCACGTTGTTGATCGAGCTGAGCGTGCGCTCGTTGTCGTTGCCCAGGCTCTTTCGGCTGCCCTCGAGCGCGCGCTGGAAGTACACGCCCGCCTCTTCGCTCTTGGCCTGGGATTCGTAGAGCCCGCCCAGGTTGTTCAACGCCGCCAGTGTCTTCGGGTCGTCCTCGCCGAAAAGCCGGGTGTGCCCGTCGAGCGACTTGCGGAAGTAAGGCTCCGCCTCGTCGAGCCTGCCGTACTCCTGCATCAAGAGGCCCATGTTGTCGTACGTCGCCAGCGTCTCGGGGTGCTCTGCGCCGAAGAGTGCTTCCTCGCGCGTTAGCGTGTCCGTCAGGATCGCCTCGGCCTCCTCGTACCGGCCCTGGTGCATCAGCAGGAGCCCGAGGTTGTTCGCCGCGTTGAGCGATTTCTGATGATCCGGGCCGAGCTGCTCAACCATGATCGCGCGCGATTGTTCCTGCACCTCGCACGCGATCTCGAAGAGCCCGAGCCGGTCGATCGTTTGCGCGAGCGATTGCAGCAGGCTCGCCCGCACGAGGGGCTGGTCGGCGAACCGCGATTCGATCGCCCGGCGCGACGGCTCAAAGAAGTTCGCCCGGAGCATGGTCATCGCCAGCCCCGTAAAGTCGATCCCCGCCAGGCTCTCCTCCGCGGCCTCGGGTCCCAGCGCGCCCCCCATCTGCGTGAGCAATCCCTCGCGGAGGCTCAGGCCCATCGCCATCGCGTCGATCTCGGCGAGCTGCCCCTCCTGGAACGTGACGACTTCCTGCAATTCCTTGGCGCGTTCCCTTTCTGCGGTGAGCGCCTCGGTGACCTCGACCTGCGCCTGGGCTTCGAGCTGCCGCGCGCGCTCGGCCCGCACCGCGAACACCGACGTTCCGACGAGCCCCGCCAGCAGGATCACGAAGCTCGCCGCGACGCCCGCCACGACCGCGCGGTTGCGCCTGCTGAACTTGCGGACCTGGTACCACGTGCTGGCGGGCCTGGCCTCGATCGGCTGGTTCGCCAGATACCGCTCGATGTCGGCGGCGAACGCGGACGCGGAGTCGTACCGGCGAGCCGGGTCCTTCTCGAGCGCCTTGCCGACGATCGTCTCGATGTCGCCCCGAAGCGTCCGATCGACCGAGCTCAGCCTCGATGGCTCGCTCTCCTGAATGATGCGCACGGCCTCGTGGATCATCCGGCCGTGGATGTCGTGGGGGAGCCTGCCCGTCAGCAGCTCGAAGGCGACGACGCCCAGCGCGTAGACGTCCGAACGCGCATCGACGCCCGAAGGGTCGCCCCCGGCCTGCTCGGGCGACATGTACGAGATCGTCCCGATGAGCTGCCCGACGTCGGTCTGCATCGTCGTCAGGCGCACGTCGGAGTCAGTGACCTTGGCGACGCCGAAGTCGAGGATCTTGGGCTGCGCCTCGCCGCGGGCGTGGGCGGGCTCGGTGACGAGGATGTTGGCGGGCTTGAGGTCGCGGTGGACGACGCCCTGGCTGTGCGCGTGCTGGACCGCGCTTGCGATCCGGGCGATCAGTTTCAGCTTCTCGCGCGTGCCGAGAGCGTGCTTCTTCGCGTACTCGGTCAGTGGCAGGCCCTCGACGTACTCCATCGCGAAGTAGGGCCGACCCTCGAAGAGCCCGGCCTCGTAGACCTGCGCGATCCCCGGGTGCCGGAGCCGGCCCAGCGTCTCGGACTCGAGCTCAAATCGGCGCAGCACGCGCGCCGACTGCACATCGTTGCGCAGGAGCTTGAGCGCCACACGCCTGGAGGGCTTGCTCTGGTGCGCCAGATAGACCGCGCCCATGCCGCCCTGCCCGAGCACGCTCTCGATCGTGTAGCCCGCGATGACCGCGCCCGGCTCGATGCCCCGGGCAGAGAAGGGCGGGATCGAATCGATCGCCCGGCGGCGCTCCTCGATCGCGCGATCGCTCAGCGCATCGTCTAAGGCCGTCTGCTGCGCCGCGGCTTCGACCATCTTCACGAGCTGCTCGCGCTGGACATCCTGAGCCAGCGGGATCGACCGGGCCAGCGCGTCCCGCTCATCGGCGGGCGCAGCCATCACCTCGGCGAACGCGTCGGGGAGCGAGCGGGCATCGGGCATCACGACTTTCCTTCGATCTCGGTGGAGGTCTCGCTCTCGCCGAGCTGCGCCCGCATCCACGCGCGGGCGAACTTCCAGTCGAGACGCGCCGAGCTCTCGGAGATCTCCATGATCTCGGCGACCTCGGCGAAGGTGAGCGACCCGAACGCGCGCAGCTCGAAGATCTCGGCCTGCCTCGGGTGATCCTGCCTGAGCCGCTCGATCGCAAAGTGCAGGTCCGCAAGGTCCAGCGGCTCCTGGGTCTGCGCGCCGTCGCTCTCCTGGAGCGTGAGCATCACGACGTCCCCGCCTCTTTTCTGGCGGGATTTGGACCTGGCGGCGTCGGCCATCACCTGGCGCATCGCGCGGGTCGCCAGGGCCAGGAAGTGCTTGCGGTCGTTCACGTCACCGAGCTTCCCGTTGAGCTTGAGCCACGCCTCGTGCAGCAGGGCCGTCGCGTTGATCGTCTGCATGCCCCGCGGGTCGGCCAGCGCCCCCGCGATCCGGCGCATCTCCTCGTACGCGAGCTGGATGACCCGCGCTTCCGCGTCCTGCGGGTTGGCAGCATGGCGCACGCCACGCAGGAGCTCCGTCAATTCCCCGGCTCGTCTGGGTTCGCCCGCCATCGGGGCGAGTATACGGGGAACCGAACCAGACCCCGCTCCTGGAGATGCAGGGACGATCAATCTCTCGCTTCTGGCCCGCCACCGTGTGCGATCGGGCTTGTATGGGACCTTGGCCATCCGGGCGGTGCCGGACACACGGACTTTGGAACCAAAATCGCCCGCCGGGCCTCTCGGCCCGACGAGCGGGAGTCTTGGAAGTTAGAGACAGCCTGCGTTGTAGTTGGCGATCCAGGCCGTGAAGTCGGCGGGGGTGCAGGACCCGTCGCCGTTCTGGTCGCAGACGACGCCCTGGCTGTTGTACGCGGCGATCCAGGCCGTGAAGTCTGCGGGCGAGACCACGCCGTCGAGGTTGGTGTCGGCCTTGCAGGTGTACTCGTTGATGCTCAGGATGTAGGGCGTGCCCGAGGCGGGGCCGGAGGCGGCGAATGGGTCAAGCAACACGTTGATTGTGTGATCACCCGCGGGGAGCGCGACACGGAGGGATCCGAACTCACCGGGCTGCGACACAGTGTTGGGACCGCCAGCCGTCAGGATGCTGCAGAAGTTGGTCGCGGGCAGCGGCGTGGTGGTCGCGATAGCTCGCAGAGCGGCCGTCGAGATGAACTCGTACTCCACGACGGTCGGCTGTGCGAGATTGAAGCGGTAGAAGTCCTGGTCGCCGAAGTTGCCGGCAAAGTTATTCTCGAAATAGGTACCGGTTGTGCCGCAGATCGCGTCGCCCAAGTTCACATCCTCTGGCGAGAGTCCACCGAAGACGCAGGCGTCGTTGGTACCGCCGTTGAGTGCGACGAAGTTGTCGAAGGGGACGGGCTCCTGCTCCTCGTAGCTGCCGGGGGGGCAGTCGGGGATCTGCGGGCGGAAGGACAGGGCGTACTTGGAGCCGCAGGGCGTGGGCCCGCCGCCGAAGAGCGTGCTCACGAAGGCGTAGTAGGTGCCGGGGAGCAACGTGCCGGAGAAGACTTCGCGCTGGAATGGCGCCGCGGTGAGCCCACTGGCAGAACCGAGCAGATTGGCGCAGCCGGGCAGACCTGGGACCGTCTGCGCCACAAAGCCGAACGCGGTGCCGCCCTCGGCGTCGATGCTCAGTGTGTAGAGGGTGGGCTCGGTGACGACGATTTCGTACATATCAACGTCGTTGTGGACGCCGTTGCCGCCGCCCATCGACCCGACGACGGTCTGGCCAAGCGCGAGCGGGACAGGCGTGCCACCGGCGAAGCAACTGTTGGCGTCCGTGCCCGAGGTGGGGCAGTCGATCTCACCCTCGGCGAGCGCGCCGGCGGGGAGTGCGAGGACGTTGAAGGTGTACCACTCGACCTCGCCGCCCGCGCTGACGGCGTCGGCGATCGAGACACCATTGACCATGCCGGTCATGCTGCCGCTGTTGGAGGTGTTGGTGGTAATGGCGGCAAAGCCCTCATCGAACTCGGTGCCGAAGCCGCTGACGGAGAGGGCGTAGCGCCCAGTGGGCAGACGCATGCTCAGGTAGCTCTGGAGTGAGCCGTCGCACGCCGAGCCGCCGCCGTTGTCGGACGCGTCGTCGTTGAAGTCCAGGAGTTCGCCCGTGTCGAGGTTCCAGAGACCGATCTCGGTGTCGAAGTCGGAGCCGCAGGTGTCGATCTCGACGAAGCCGTCGTAGGAGACGGTGCCCAGATCCTGGTGCTCGAAAAGGCCTGGGATCTGGAAGCGGTAGTACTTCACCTCGCCGTTGGTCGCGTTGCCGTCGCCAGCCTGGATGGTGGTGTTAAAGTTGATGACCTGCGAGCCGCCCTCGACGTTGAGGGTCGCGGTGACGTTGCCGCCCTCGGAGAAAAAGTCGGTGTCGGCCTGGAAGTTCGGCCCGAACACGGTGTTGTACCCGGAGATGCTGGCGTAGTAGACACCGGGTGGGAAGAGCACATCGACCGAGCTCTGAAGGACCGAGCCCGGCACAGCATCGTCGTTGACTACGTCCAGAGTGCCGCTGAGATGCCAGATCGCGATCTCGGTGTCGAAGTCCGAGCCGAGCGTGTCGAAGGTGAAACCAAGGTCCGCCACCAGCGGGTCGGTCTTCGTGAGCATGCCCAGCTCGTCCTCGACGGCGGGCTGGGCGACGGCGGCCCCCGCACAGGCGAACAGGGCCAGGGTGGTCATGGATTTCAGGACGGTCTTCATTTGGGGTTCTCCTCAGGGTTTGGCCGCACACCGGGGCGGGTCCTTTGGACAAACGACGAAACCGATCCCGGGCGCAACGAATCCGCGGGGTTGCCGCAAGAAAGTGCTCAGGCGTCCGAGAGGCCCTTGCCCGCGTCGCCCATAGATGGGTCGCACAGGGGCGGGACGACGTCGATCTCCCCGGGCGTGGCCCGGATGATCCGCTCTTGGCCCTCGCCCGCCGCGGCCAGGAGCCTCGTGATGGGCTCGTCGATCGGCTCGTCCGAGAGCGGGAACGTGCCGTAATGCACGGGCAGGAGATACCGGGCGCCCGAGGCGAGGAACATCTTCCAGACCTGCTCGGGCGTGGCGTGCATGTGCTCCCAGGGCTCGTACGCGCCGATCCCGAAGACGGCAAGGTCGATCGCACCCAGTTGGTTGAAGGTGTCGGTGTCGGCGGTGTCACCCGCAAACAGAACGCGGCATCCCGCGTGGCCCAGCTCGTACGCGCACGCCCCGCGCCGGCGATCGAACCAGAGCCTGGCGCCCCAGTGCCTGGGCTGGAGCGCGCGGATGTGCACCTCGCCCACCTTGAAATCGCCCCCGGGCTTGAGCTCGATCACACGCGCAAAGCCCCGCGGGATGAGCCGGGCGCACCTGGGCGGGACGATGACCGTCGTCCGCTCGTCGGCGATCGCCTCGAGCGTCGCGCGGTCGAGGTGGTCGAAGTGGGCGTGCGTGATGAGCACCACGTCCACGCCCTTCATCGAGCCCGAGTCGATTGGCGCGGGCACGAGCCGACGCAGCCCGAGCGTTTTGGACCGCACACGGGGCCCGATCCGCTCGGAGAGCACCGGGTCGACGGCGACCGTGATGTCGTCGAGCCCCACGATCACCGACGCGTGCCCGAGCCAAGTGACGGCCAGCCCCTCGGGCGCCAGCTCGGTGAGCAGATCGCGCATGGGCTTGGGGGCCGAGGCCTTGGGGCGCATGAGCGAGGCGACGAGCTGCGCCGGATACCGCCGAAACGCCGAGCGCACCGCCTGGGTCGCGTGCCTGACGCGTCCCTGGTTCCGGGAGTCCTGGTTCTTGCTGCTGCGACGCATGCCGCCGGGACTGTAGACTCCTGCCGATGCCACAGATCCTCCCATGGACCGCGTTGGTTTCGCTGGCACTGCACCTGACCATCGTGGTCGGGCTGGTGATCCGCGTGCTCTCCAAGCGCAAGCCCACGGGCGTGTCGATGGCCTGGATCATGCTCCTGCTGGCGTTCCCGTTCGCGGGTGTATTCATCTATGTGCTCGTGGGCGAGACCTGGCTCAGCGGCACGCGCACCAAACGCAACGCCATCGCGATCGACCAGCTCAGCGAACCGATCCGGGCGTTCGACAGGAGGTTCGGGGCCGTCTTCGACGAGGGCCACCCCGCGGCCCGAGCGGTCGCGGCGCTCGGGC
>JBGSIX010000078.1:0-6219 GCA_041742315.1 Phycisphaerales bacterium
CCCTCGGCGACCGGCGTTCGCGCGATCGACTCGGCAAGCTTGGGCGGGTCGTCGTAGCCATGCAAAAGCACCACGATCGCTCTCACCCTGCCCTCGGGCAGCGCGATCCGGCAGCCGATCCGCGCGCTCGCCGCGCCCGCGAAGGCGTGGGTCGCCGTCGGATCGGACGGGTCGTCGTCCACCGAGATCATCTCGAGCTTGGGCTTGCGGTCATCGATGGAGCGGTGCCACTGCTGCCAGAAGGCCCCGTGCATCCGGCATCGGCAAGCCGCCGAGACGTGCGAGAGCGTCTGCACCCAGTCCAGTCCGAAATCGTCGGGCTCGATCATGACCGACAAGCCTACCCGAATCGGCGGCCGTAGAGTCAGCACGATGCCCGAAACGCCCGCCCCCGATCTTCCCGCGAAGGAGCCCCTCGAACTCCGCCTGGTCCACATCGACCAGCGGTTCGTCGTCGTGGACAAGCCCGCGGGGCTGCTGAGCGTGCCGGGCAAGGGCGAGGACAAGGCCGACTGCGTCGTCGCGCGCGTCCGCGACCTCTTCCCCGAGGCCACCGGGCCCATGGTCGTCCACCGCCTCGACATGGACACCTCCGGGCTCATGGTCGTCGCCCTCGACACCGGCGCCCAGCGCGAGCTCTCGATCCAGTTCCAGGACCGCCTGACGCGCAAGGCCTACATCGCGCTCGTCGAGGGCATCGTCGAGGAGGACTCGGGCTACGTCGATCTCCCGCTCCGCGTCGACTGGCCCAACCGGCCCCTGCAGATCGTGTGCCTTTCAGAGGGCAAGCCCTCGCAAACGGAGTACCGCGTGCTGGCGCGCGAAACCGAACGCACCCGCCTCGAGCTCGTCCCAATCACCGGGCGCACGCACCAGCTCCGCGTCCACTGCGCCGACCCGCAGGGTCTGGGCCGGGCGATTCTGGGCGATCGCCTCTATGCGCAGGGCCCGGCCCGCGACGACTACCCGCGCCTCATGCTCCACGCCGCGCGCCTGAGCATCCGCCCGCCGGGCAGCAAACGTCTCATGGACTTCGTCGCGGACGTGCCGTTCTAGTGATTTCAATGAGCCGCGACCGTGAGGGAGCGGTTTCTTGATCGATCAGGGCGAATACCCGCTCCCTCACGGTCGCGGCTCGTCAATCAGATGATTCGCTTTGGAACGGGATGATCCGATGTCAGCCCCGCGACCACCAGGAGTTCGCGCACTCGCTCGGCGTCTCGTTCATCAAACGAGCCTACGTCGAAGCTGTCCGCGTCGTAGACGCCCCAGCACGCGCCCGACTCATCGAACAAGGGGATCACCAGCTCGCTCTGATCCCGCGGGTCGCACGCGACGTAGCCCTCGCCCAGGTTCTTGACATCCCTCACAACGAGCGTGGTCTTGGTCAGGCACGACTGCCCGCACGCGCCGTGGAGACCGATGGGCGAACACGCGGGCTTGTCGCGCCTCTCTTCGAGGATCATCTCCTCGGCCCCCGGAACGCGCGAGTAGAACCCGAGCCAGCTCACGCCGGCAGGGGACAGGTGATCCCAGAGGACGTCGACGACCACCTTCATGCGCTCTTGCCGCGTCATGGACGCAGCGATCGCGCGTTCGAGGTCGGCTCGAATCGGGTCGTAATCTCGTGTCATCGGTGGGGCTCCGGGCGGGAGCCGCGGCTCAGAGCGTCGCCGAGGTGTAGGGCAGGAGGCCCATGAACCGGGCACGCTTGATCGCCTGGGCGACCATCGCCTGCTCGCGGGCGGTGGTGCTCAGACGCTTGCGGCTGTAGATCTTGCCGTTGGGGCTCATCATCCGGCGGAGGTTCTCATAGTCCTTGTAGTCCACATACGCGACGTCCTTGGCGGACGTCTTGGTGGCCTTGGGCTTGGGACCGCCGGGACCGAAACGATTGAACCTGCTCATGCTGATCTCCGTTCTGGACAGTGCGGCCGAACCCAAAACAGGCCCGGCAACGGATGTTCCGTGGACTCAGAGCGTAGGCCGCTCACTTTGGATCGTCGAGGGGTGCCACGGCTTGTCCGTCTTGGCAAGCCGTGCGTACTCAGACACGGGTTGCAAGACAACCCGTGGCACCCGGACTGAAACCGAGGGCCGGGGTGAGGGGGGCTTTGGGGCTCAGTCGAAGGCCTCGTCCTCTTCCTCATCGCCATAGTCGGCGTAGGGGTCCGCCGGGGGCTTGCCGAGGGCGTCCGCCGAGGCCCTTCCGCCGCCCAGGATCAGGGGCAGGAGAACCAGAGCCGCAAAGACCCCGTCCTGGATGAGGTTGCATTTGCCCAGGGGCCCGTCGCAGAAGAGCTTGATCTTCCCGAAGCAGCCGCACTCGAGCTCCTGGCCCTTGCTCATGGCGTTCCAGATCAGGGCGACAAACCCGGCGAGCATCAGGAGGATGACCGTCGCCGCCGCCCGGGTAAAGAGGCCCGCCACGAGCAGGACGCCCGCGATGATCTCGGTCCAGGGGATGATGTACGCCGCCAGGGCAATCAGTCGCGACTCGTCGTCGATGAGCCCGAAGGCCTGGATCGAGGCCGCGACCCCGGCGGGATCACCGATCTTGATGAGCCCGGCGAAGATGAACACCTGCCCGGCGCCCATCCGACCGATCAGCGAGAGCCAGCTGGCAAAGGTTCCCGCGTTCTGCGGCCCACGAGCTTTGAGTGCGTTTGCCATCGAGTCCTTACTCCGCGAGGGGGTCAGGACCAGTATCGGTCGGCAGGCCCGCCTCGGTCCACGCGGGGTAGCCGTCCACGAAGACGTGAAGCAGAACCAGCTCCGGGCGCGTCTCCATCATTTTCTGGACCACGATGTGCGAGTCGTGGCAGTCGCCGCCCGTGCAGTAGACCACGACCCGTCGATCCTCCTCGAAGAAGTCGATGACAGGCGGGGTGCCAATGTCAAAGCTCGTCGGCGCAACGTTGTACGCTCCGAGGATGTGGCCCTTCTCGTAGTCTTCTTTCGGACGAGAATCGACGAAGTCCGCCAGCCCGTTTTCGAAGAGCATCCGCGCCTGATCGAGCGTGATCTCTCGCTTGAGGACGATCGTCGTTGGGGTCTGCGACTCAGGCTCGATCGGGTCGGTCTCAGCAGGATCGTTGTCGGGTGTCGTGACCGGTTTCTGAGGAATGACGACTGTGCCCGTACCCGCAGGCATCGGGGCGATCGTGAGCTTGATGGGATCGTTGATGAGCGAATGGGTGATCCCCGCCGCCGAGGCGACGACGATGATGCCCGCGAATTTGAGCATGAAAGACTTGAACACGTTTAGCGCCCCTGGGTCTGAACCGCCGCGGCGTTCTGCACGCGGACGACGCCTGTGATCGGCGTGCGGACCACACGCTGGCCCTCGGCATCGGTCAGCACGACGATGCTGCCCTGGATGATCCGCATGGTCTCGGTCGCCTTGCCGGTGACCGTCACCTCGTAGCCCACCTCGGCCTTCTCGCCCTCATTCTCGGGCTTGGGCAGGGGCTTGAAGCTCACGTGGATCTGGTTGCGGTCCTCGCTGCTCAGGGTCGAGGTCACGAGCGTGGCCTTCTCGACCTTGAAGGGCTTGCCGCGGCTGCTCACAAGCTTGAAGGTCTCGGTGAACTCATCGCCCGGGGCCATCGCGCTCAGCGAAACACGCGTCGGCTCGGCGTTGATGTCGCCCGCGACCACCGCGGTCACGCGGAGCGTCATCACGGGCGTGCCCGGGTCGTTGGTCTCGACACGGATCGAGCCGTCGATCCGGCCCACGCGGGCCTGGTCCGACATGCTCAGCTCAAGAACCGACTCGCCGACCTCGAGCTTCTCGCCCGAGCGGGGGTGCTCGCGTTCGATCATCTTGGGCTTGAGGACCTTGACACTGAAGGCGTCCTCGCGGTCGACCGTGGCGCTGAGCACCTCGAAGTCGCTCGTCAGGCCCATGATCTTGACCTGGATCGTGCTCGACTCGCCCTGGACGACCTGCCCGAAGCTGGCGATGCCGGGCTCGGCGACCACGCGCTGGAGCACCCAGACCTTCACGCCCACGGACTTGGCGCCCGTCGGGTCGTTGGAGTTGATCGTCACGCGCTTGCCGTGCTGCTCGCCCGAGCGGTTGCGGGGGTCGAAGTTGATCGCCAGTTGCGTCGATTCACCCGGCTTGAGCGTCTTCTGTTCCACCGTGCCCGCCGTGCAGCCGCAGGTCACCGTCACGTCTCCGATCGCCAGGTCCTGGTCGCCCGTGTTCGTCAGCGTGATCGAGTCGTGTACCACTTCGCTGTCGAAGACCTCGCCCAGATCGACCTCCTCGACACTCAGCGAGAGCCTCGGCCCGAGCTTGCTCGCGTCACCGGCGGCCTCTGGCTGGGCGGCAACTTGGGCATACGACATCGGAGCGCCCGCAACGGCGACCACGGCAGCGACGAAAGCGGCGGTGTAGGCTCGCATCTTCTCATTCCTTCCGGATACAGGGCCTTCGCCCCGGATTCCTCTGAACTCAACCCCAGTGAGCCGAACGACGCCGGCTCTCAACTGTACGGTACCACCCGCACCGGGTTGCGTTGAGAAGGTGCGATGCAATCTGAGCGCCATGCCAACAGAACCGGCAGCCTCGGCCCAGTTTCAAGCCTCAGATCCGAGAATTGACAGGGCTTTGGAAGGGCATCGCCCCAAAAGGCTCAGTAATCCCTGCCCCGGACACCATTTGGCGTGTTGTGAAGGCGGCGGATATCGGTCTCGTTGTTGGGGTTCGCAAACCCCTCGCTCGCATCCAGCGGGTTGTGGACCCCGCCGTGCATATCCGCGAACACCATCGGGGTCTTGGCGTCGTAGTGCCCTTGGGCGATCTCGGGCTGGTCGGTCAGATAGGTCAGATGCCGATCCCAGAGCAGGACTTTCTGAGCCGAGTACGTCACCTCGTCGGGCCTGACCGGGCCCAGGAGGTCCGGGTTCTCGCTCGCCCCCTCGGCCCAGTTGCGGGGCGAGGCGAGGAAGCTGTTGCTGTACTCGTAGCTGACGACCTCGTGGGGCTCGGCGCCGTTGATCAGCGAGTCGAGCGTGGGCAGCGCCTTGTCGCGTCCGGGGCTCACCCAGGTCGAGTAAGCCTCTTGCCACGGGGTGATCGAGCTGATCATCGCGGGCCAGAGCGTCCCGAACTGCCAGAGATCGGTCGTCGCCACGATCGAACCCTCGGGGAACCAGTGGAAGCTGTACACGTTGCCCGGCAGCGGCGTGTCCACCCCCTCGACCCGGCCCGGGAAGGGGTACGTCTTGTGCGCGTCGGCGTACATCGAGAACGTCTGCCCGATCGAGCGGACGTTCGAGAGCGAGAGTGTCTGCCTCGCCGTCGTCCGCGCCGAACCGAGCGCCGGCAGGATGATCGCGATCAGCAGGCTGACGATCGCGATGACCACCAGCACCTCGATGAGTGTGAATCCGCGTGTGCGATGCATGGGGTGTCCCTTCTTATCCGCCGCCCTGCGGGGGACGATTGGCCATCATTTCCTGCATAACGCCCTGCATGAGCTCCTGGTTGCGCACATCGAGCACGAAGCCCGCGGGCTGCCACTGCCCGCTGGCGATTTCGCGCATCTGCATGAGTACGACCACATCAGGCGTTTCCGATTTGCTCCCCTTGGCCAGGAAGGGCAGGCGCATCTCGACGAGCTTGCCCCGGGCCTGCTCGCCGACGGCATTCGGGAAGAGCCGACCGGGCGAACCCGTGACCAGGTGCGAGACGGTCTCGACCTCTTCGCCCGTCTCCGGGTCGGCGTTGATGTTCCGGTTCATGCTGATGCTCATGCCTTCGGTTGCGGGGATCTGAACCGTGGGCTTGCGGACCTCGATGTTGCCCGCATCGAGCGAGGCGAACTTCAAGAGCCCGCCGAAGAGGGTGTAGATCCCGTCGATGGGGGACCTCCCGTCCTCGCCCGGGGCGATGGTGCCCCCGAGCCTGCCAACCGCCTCGGCGAAAGCGTCCTTGGAGCCCGTGTTCAGGGGCTCAAGAAGCGTCCGCACATCCTCCGCCAGCGCGACCGAGCCCTCGGGCGTGCCGGTGACCGCCGTGGACATGGCTTCCATCTGCCCGGCGACATCGCCCGCGCTGCTCACGCGATCGAAGATGTACTGCTTGCCCTCGTCGTCGGCGGACGTCTCGTACTCGACCGGCCCATTGGAGCGTCGGCGCTGCTGGGGCTCGGGCGTGGTGCCGTCGGCGCGCACGAGCTGGGGCTTGGGCTTGTCGGTGCGTTCGCT
>JBGSIX010000079.1:0-8001 GCA_041742315.1 Phycisphaerales bacterium
GATCCTCGGCGAGGGCCTCGTCGCCCGTGCGCCGCAGGAGGTAGGCCGCGATGGCGTGGTAATGGGCGCGGTAGAGCTCGCCGAAGGCCTCCGGGTCCCGCCGGGCCCGCTCGATCACGAGCGCCTCGCCCGAGGCTTCTCTTCGGAGCGGGGCGGCGAGTTGGAGGGCGAGCCTGGTCACACCCATGAAAGTCCGCCGAGGAGACCGGGGTTCCAAACGCGGGAGAATTTGTGCGCCGTTGGGCGCTAGGGTCCGGTATGTTCGGATCACACTTGTCGGTCGCGGGCGGGATGGAGAAGGCGGTCGCCGAGGCGATGAGTCTGAAGCTCGACTGCGTGCAGGTCTTTACCAAGAACCAGCGGCAATGGAAGGTCAAGCCGCTCGAAGAGGCGCAGATCGAGGCGTGGGCGTCGGCGATGAAGAAAGCGGGCTGGGCGGATGCCAAGGGTCCGGCTCGTTCGGTCAGCCACGCGAGCTATCTGATCAACCTAGCCAGCCCGGACGACGAGCTCTGGGCGAAGTCGATCGCGCTGATGCGCGAGGAGATCGAACGCTGCGCGGCTCTGTCGATCCCGCTCCTCGTGCATCACCCGGGGGCGTACACGTCCTCGGACGAGACGAGCGGCCGGAAACGCATCGCCCAGGCGTACAAGCAGCTCTTCAAGGAGACCAAGGGCGCACGGGTCATCTGCTGCCTGGAGAACACGGTTGGCTCGGGCTCGAACATGGGGCGCACGTTCGAGGAACTGGCGACGCTCCGCGCGATGATTATCGAGGCGACGGGCGAGGCGGGACGCGTGGGGTTCTGCTTCGACACCTGCCACGCGCACGCGGGCGGGTACGACATGTCCAGCCGGGAGGCGGCGGACCGGACCCTCGACGAGTTGGACCGGGTCTGTGGGCTCATGCACGTCCACTGCCTTCACCTGAACGACTCGCTTGGGGACCTTGGGAGCCGCAAGGACCGCCACGCCCATATCGGCGAGGGGACGCTCGGGAAGGCCGGGGGTGTGACGGCTGGAAAGAAGCTTCCGATCGGAAAAACAGGCTTCGCTTCGGTTGTGAATCGACCCGAGCTCGCCGGAAGGCCGATGATCCTGGAGACGCCCAAGGGCGAGGATCCCAAGGGCACGCCCTGGGATACGATCAACGTCCGCAGGCTCCGTGGATTGGTGGAATCACCCGGGGCCTGAATCAGACCCGATTCAGGGGATGGAATCCCGCATCCCTCAGGACACGCCGCGTGAACTTGAAGCTCCGTGAACTGATCCCTGCGCTGGTGCTCGCCGGCGCGTGTGCGTTGCCCGGGTGTCAATCCGATGGGACGGGCTCGTCCAATGGAAATCGCACCTCGCGTGCGAGCCTGGAGGCGGTGCTGGCGGCCGACGAGGCGACGCAGCGGGCCAAGCTCTTGATGGCGTCGGGCCGGATCCGTGAGGCGCTGACGGAGTTCGAGAAGGCGGTGGAGCTGGACCCCCGCGCGGTGGACGCGCGGATCGGGATCGGCGATGTCTACAAGAAAGAGGGCGACCTGCCCCGCGCCGAGCGCTGGTACGGGCAGGCCGCGGATGTGGGCCCGGATGTGTTCGAGGCGCAGTACGCCCACGGCTTGGTGCTCCAGTTGATGCAGCGGTACGCCGAGGCGATCCGCGCGTACCTGCGGGCGCTGCAGATCGATCCCAGAAGTTTCGACGCGAACATGAACGTCGCGCTCGCGTTCGTGCAGATCGGGCAGGCGGAGCAGGGCCTGCCGTATGCCGTCCGCGCGGTGCGCCTCAGCCCCCAGAGCGGGCCGGCGAACTACAACATGGGCGTTGTGTACGCGGCGCTCAATCGGCATGAGGAAGCGATCACGAGCTACAGGCGGGCCTCGGAATACATGGGCACGAGCCCGCAGCTTCTCTTGGGCATCGCCGACAGCCAGTCGGCGCTGGGGCTCTACACCGACTCGGCGCGCACGATCGAGCGTCTCGTCGCGACGGACCCCTCCGCCGACGCCTTCCACCGGCTCGGGTCGGCTCGCTTCCGCAACAAGGAATACGAGGCCTCGCTCTCGGCCTTCCGCTCGGCGCTTGAGCTGGACGAGCTGCACTACCCCGCGCTCAACGGCGTGGCGGTCTGCCTGCTCAACCAGTACCTGTGGTCGGAGAAATCAGACACCCAGGCCCTCGACGCCGCCGTCCGCGCGATGCGCACGAGTCTGCGGATCAAACGGGATCAGCCCAAGATCATCGAGCTCTTGACGCGGTTTGGGTGATTGATTCTTCCTCCCTCTCCCGCCGGGGAGAGGGCCGGGGAGAGGGGTCTTCAAAGTGAGATGAGACGGAGGCAAGATGCCTCCGCCACGGAGAATGAGAGCCCCTCATCCGTCCGCTGCGCGGACACCTTCTCCCCAGAGGGGAGAAGGAGGTGACGCCTAAACTCGCCCATGCCCGACTACGCATTGCTGGAATCGTTCCCGACCCCGTCCGAGACACCGTTCGTAATCGAGCACATCGCCGAGGAGTTCACGAGCGTGTGCCCGGTCACGGGCCACCCGGACTTCGGCGTGGTGAAGCTGACCTTCCAGCCCGGCCCGCCCAGCGCGGGCGGCACGTGCGTGGAGCTCAAGAGCCTCAAGCTCTATCTGCAGAGCTTCCGGAGCGAGGGCATCTACTACGAAGCCGTCACGAACTGCATCCGCGATGACCTCACGAGGCTCATGAGTCCGGCGTGGATGGTGGTGACGACGGACTGGCGCGGCCGGGGCGGCATCCGCTCGGTCATCCGGGCGGCGTCGGGCGAGGTGCCGGTGATTTGGCAGCAGTAAAACTTTCGTTTACTTGGCATCTTGACGGTTGATTGTCGGTGTGTGTCCGGTATATTCGCCATGACATGAGCGGTCGCGTCTGTGCGCGGCCGAATTCGATCCAATGACCCCGACGGGAGATTACCATGAGCACGAAGCAAGTCGCCGACCGTTTCTATGAGCTGTGCAGCGCCGGGCAGTACCACGAGGCGATGCGGGATCTCTACGCCGACAACGCCCGGCACGTGGAAGCGGTCGAGTTCCCGGGCGCCCCTTACCCGCGCGTGATCGAGGGCAAGAAAGCGCTGCTCGACATGAGCGAGAAATGGATGGCGAACACCGAGGTTCACAGCTCGGAAGTGACCAGGCCCCTCGTCAACGACGAGCACTTCGTGTGCGAGATGACGCTCGACGCGACCTCGAAGGAAGGGCCGATGGCGGGCAAGCGTCACAAGATGTCCGAGACGTGCCTGTACACCGTGAATGACGGCAAGATCACCGAGGCGAAGTTCTTCTACAGCATGAACCCGGCGGATTGCGCCTGACCCGCTCACGATATCGCGGCCCCTCTCTCCTGTGGGGAGAGGGAGCCCGTGTCGGTTCGCGACAACCGAACCGCTCCTAGCATCCCGCCCGGGGCCGGAGTGGTCTTGGGGTCAGGAGCGAATCGCATGGGTGCAGCTGGGGCGAGGCGGTATATCCGGGAGTTTGGGCCGCAGGAACGGGTGAGCGGGGCGTTCTCGATCTCCAACGCGCAGCTCGGGCGGACGCGGAACGACAAGCCCTATCTGCGGTGCCTGATCCGCGACAAGACGGGCGAGGTGGCGGCTCGGATGTGGTCGTTCGACGAGGCCGCGTTCGCGCGGTTGCCCGTCGAGGGGTTCGTCTGGATCGAGGGCGAGACCCAGCCCTACCAGGGCGAGATGCAGCTGATCCTGCACGCGATCGACGCGATCGAGCCCTCGCCCGAGCAGCTCATGGAGCTCCTGCCCGCGACGGATAAGGACGTGGGCAAGATGTTCGCGGAGGTGAAGCAGATCCTCTCCGAGCTTGCGCACCCGGCGATCAAGACGCTCGCCGAGACGTATCTGGCCGACGAGTACCTGATGGAGCGTTTCCGCACGGCCCCCGCTGCCAAGAGCATGCACCACGCGTACCTGGGCGGCCTGCTCGATCACACGCTCAACCTGATGCGGCTGGCCCGCGCGGTCTGCCCGCTCTACCCCAAGATCAATCAGGACCTGGTCGTGTTCGGGCTCTTCATCCATGACCTGGGCAAGACGCGCGAGCTGGTGTACGACCGCGCGTTCAGCTACTCGGACATGGGCGAGCTCGTCGGGCACATCGTCGAGGGCGCGCACATGCTCCGCGACAAAGTGCAGGAGATGATGGTGAGCAAGGGCCAGCGCCTGCCCGCGGGCGCGGCGCTCGTGCTCGAGCACATCATCCTGTCGCACCACGGCATCCCGGAGTACGGGGCTGCCAAAATCCCCGCCACGCCCGAGGCGATCCTCGTCTCGATGCTCGACAACGTGGACGCGAAGACGACGATCGCGCTCGACGCGGCAAGGCCCGATCGGGCCAACAGCTACGACTTGGGCGGCAACTTCACGCAGAAGCAGTGGGCGCTGGATACCAAGATTTACAGGCCAGATCCGTTGAAGTGAGCTGACGCTCAAGAGAGCCAGATGGCAGATGGCCAGAGGGCCAAATGAAATGCATCTGAATCTGGCCATCTGGCCATCTGCGATTTGGCGATCTCGTCTCCGTGCGCGGTGCGTGGCTTCGTACGCATATTGCGGTACACTCTTGACATGGACTACGAGCACGCGGTGCGTGTCAATTTCGGCAAGCCCATGCCGGTGTTCCCGCTCTCGTCGGCGGTGGTTGTGCCTCAGCAGGTCGTGCCGCTGCATATTTTCGAGGACCGCTACATCCGCATGGTGCGCGACGTGCTCGACGGGCCCGGGCAGATCGCGATGGCGGTCTTTGCGGGCGAGGACTGGAAATCGGGGTACGCGGGTCGGCCGGCGCTCCGAAGGGCGGTGTGCATCGGGCAGATCATGCAGCACGACGAGCTCCCCGGCGGGCGGTTCGATCTGCTGCTGCAGGGCGTCTGCCGGGCGCACATCAAGCTCGAACTCCCCGACGACGGCAGGCACCCGTATCGCCTGGCGCACCTCGAACCGATCGAGGGCCCCGAGCCCGACGAGGCGCAGCTCCAGCCCATGCGCGACTGGTTCGAAGGCGAGCTGCGCACGGGCGAGCTGGCGGAGTTCGAATCCGCCAGCGACCTGCTCGAGTACGTGGGCGACGAGCGGATCAACACCTCGACGCTCCTGGAGCTGATCACGTTCACGCTGCTGAACGATTCGGAACTTAGGTACCGGTTGCTCGACGAGGGCGACGCGATCGCACGGTCGAGGATCGTGCGATCGGCGCTGGAGAAGACGTCCAAGATGCTCCGCCTCGCCAGGCACCAGCACCCGGAGAAGTGGCCCAAGGGGATGAGCTGGAATTGAGTCCGGCTCCCTCTCCCATTTGGGGAGAGGGCTGGGGTGAGGGGCGTTTCCTCAAACGTTGAACGCCCACTGAAGACCCCTCTTCCGTCTGCTGCGCAGACACCTTCTCCCCAGAGGGGAGAAGGAGCAGAGTCAGAACGAGTACGGGTGATCGTGGCCGCGGCGGCGGATGAACTTGGGCGCGGGCTCGAGCAGCGCCTCGTGGCAGGCCTTCTCCAGCGCCTGGTGGAGCTTCTCATGCTCGCCAAAGGCGTCGAGGCGGTCGATCAGGTCCAGCACCCGGTGGGCGGCTGGCTCCTTCGGGTCCACACTCGCGATCGCGGCGTCGCCCAGGGCTTCGGCGGCGGCCTCAAACCAGCTCACCGGGATCGACTGGGTGATCTCGTCGCGCGTCACACCCGTGTCCTTCGCCTTCACGCCCTCGGGCGGCGGGACTTTCGTGCGGATCGAGAGTGCGCCCACGGCAGAGATAGGCCAGAGGCCCGCCTGGGTCATCGGCTCGCGCGTCAGGACGAAGAGCTGCACGCCACGCCTCAGCCAGGACTCGCGGTACGCCCGGGCGTCGGCGGCGATCAGCGGGGGCTGGAACAGGTAGCAGCCCGTCTCGGGCTTGATGCGGATCTGCGCCTGTGTGTCGACCAGGCGCACCGAGCCCGCGTCGGTCGCGTTCTGGCGGCGAAGGCGCCGGGCTTCCTGCAGGGGCAGGACGATCCGGGCGGCTCGTTCCCAGTCGCTCGCTTTCACCGCGAGGTCCAGGGCGCGCAGGCAGAGGAACTCGGCGTCGATCGCCTTGGTCTGCGCGAGCGACTGGCTCGCATGTTCCATGATCTCGTCGATGCGGTTTGCGGCTGGGGGGTCTTGCAGGTCGGGCACGGCGGCGGGCTCCGGTGGGTCAACGCAATCGGAACGGGCGGATCACGCTGCCGTGACCGCCGACGCGGCGTGACTCAGCACGCTCGCCCACACCCCCGCAAGAGGCTCTAATTCATACCCGATGGTGTCGGCCAAAGCTGCAAGATCGTGATCTTCGAGCGATCTTCGCACTTCCCGGAGCTGCTTGCCCAGCTCGTCGAGCAGGGCGGTGACGTCCCGGCCCCCCGCGACGGAATCTGGGAGGGAGAGCGAAGCCGGGTCCCGGCCCAGCAGCGCATAGCCCCGGGCGAGGACGTCCTGGACACCCTGCCAGACGCAGAGCGTGCCCGAGAGCAGGCTCAGGGCCTCGGCGGTGTTGGCCCCCGACTGGAGCTGGCTGGCGATATCGGTGTGCGAGCCCCGCGCCGATTCCAGGGCGAGGGCGGCGTCATTGAGCGACTGCTGGACGAGCTGGGCGGGGTCGGCGGAGAAAAGCTCGATCTTGGCGTCCGGGATGGGCGCGGTCGAGGCGTCGATCAGGTCCTCGCCCCGGACGGCCTTGCCGTCGATCAGGACCTCGACCACGGCTCGGCCCTCGCGCTGGGCGATCTCGACCCCGGCGGACATCGCCGCGGCGAGGGTCTGGGCTTCGACTTCGATGGGGGTGTCATCCAGCAGGACGTTCATGGGCGTGCCTCCGCTCGCGGCTCTGCCCTTACTCTCGGCCTTCACGGGCTTTCTGCTTGTGAATCAGGCGCAGATTCCGCGCGTAGATCACGATCCCGGTCGATTGCCCGAGCACACCCACCGCGTCGACGCGCCAGACGAAGTAGGTGAACAGGAAGATCGCCCCCACGAAGCTGAACCACCAGAAGACCTCGGGGACCTGGCTCTGGCGGCTCTTCTCGCTCACGATCCACTGCACGAACATCCGCCCAAAGAACGCGGCCTGCCCGACGAGCCCGATGGCGACCCAGCCGAAGTTGACCCAGCTGGAGATGTTGAAAAACCCCATGAGCGCGCGTTCCCCCGCGGGGCGGGCGTTCCAGGCGGTGACCGCCTCGCGGATGATCCGGTCTTTTTCGTCGCCCGAGACTTCGCCAAGGCGCTCGAGCTCGGTCGGGGAGACGAAGAGGTAGCCCGACTCGTGCTCCTGGAGGCGGAACTGCTTGGCGCCCACGCGGACCTCGAGGTCGTAGGACTCTCGGGAGAGGGCGGGCTGGAGGACGAGCCACATGCCCACGCCGATGAGCGCGATCATGGCGATGACGGGGCCGGGCTTCATGCGTGGGTCTCGATCGGGGTGTCGGCAGTTGCGAGCGTTTGCTCGGTGACTTCGATGTGCGTGCGTCGGCGGCTGCGCATCCAGCGGACGGCGAAGCAGTCGATCAGGCCGGGCAGGGCGCGTTTGGTGATGCCCATGCCGTACTTGGGCACGCCCGCGTGTCGGTGCCGGTGCGCGACGGGGAGTTCGACGACGGTGTAGCCCAGCTGGCGAGCGGTGATGGGGATGAACCGGTGCATGCCCTTGAACTCGAGCGGGAGCTGGGTCGCGATCTCTCGCTTCATGACGCGGAGCGAGCAGCCGGTGTCGCGGATGGTGTCGGAGAGGATGAGCCTGCGAAAGAGCCTGCCGATGCGCGAGGACTGCTGGCGGATCCAGGCGTCGCCCTTGCTCCGGGCGGCGGAGCGGTCGCCCTGCACGAAGTCGGCCTTGGTGCGCTCGAGCTCGGCCAGCAGTCGCGGGAAGTCGGCGGGGTCGTTCTGGAGGTCGGCGTCGAGCGAGCCGACGAGCTCGCCCCGAGCGGCAGCGAAGCCCGCCTTGAAGGCGGCCGACT
>JBGSIX010000080.1:0-9249 GCA_041742315.1 Phycisphaerales bacterium
GAGCGGGCCGCGATCCGCAACGCCGTCGCCGCCGTGCGCCAATCGGGCGATACCATCAAGCCGTGAGCACCGCACCCGACATCGTCAAGGTCGAGCCCATCATCGGCATGGAGATCCACGTGCAGCTCCGCACGCGGACCAAGCTTTTCACGAGAGCCCCGAGCACCGCCAGCGCCGAGTTCGACGGGGCCGAGCCCAACACCCTGACCGACGCGGTCGTGCTCGCGCTCCCCGGCACGCTCCCGGTGATGAACCGAGAGGCCGTCGAGCTCTCGGTGCTCGTGGGGCTGGCGATGGGCTGCGCGATCGCGCCGCGCGCGACTTGGGATCGCAAAAGCTACTTCTATCCCGACCTGCCCAAGGCCTACCAGATCAGCCAGTACGACCGCCCGCTCTGCGGCCCGGGCGTGCTCGAAGTCCCCGCGATGGACGAATCAGGCTTCGTCGATCTCGACGCGCCGATCACCCGGGTCCGCATCACCCGCGCCCACCTCGAAGAAGACGCGGGCAAGCTCGTGCACGACGCATCGGGCGGGGCCTCGCTCGTCGACCTCAACCGCGCTGGCACGCCCCTGCTCGAGATCGTCACCGAGCCCGACCTGCGCACGCCCGAGGAAGCGCTGGCGCTCGCCCGGTATCTGCGCACGCTCTGCCTCTCGGTGCGCGCCACCGTGGGCGTCATGCAGCGGGGCCACATGCGCTTCGAGCCCAACATCAACTGCAAGCTGACGCTCAAGGACGGGCGCGAGATCGTCACGCCCATCGTCGAGGTGAAGAACCTCAATTCCTTCCGCTCGCTCGTCGGCGCGATCCGATACGAGATCAACCAGCAGCCCAAGCGCTGGCTCGAAACAGGCGACGAGTTCGGCCCGGGCATGAAGTCCACCCGCGGCTGGGACGACGAGAAGGAGATCACTGTCCTCCAGCGCTCGAAAGAAGACGCGCTCGACTACCGCTACTTCCCCGAGCCCGATCTGCCTGCGGTTGTCGTCGACGACAAGTGGATGAGTGACCTGAAAGCCCGCCTGCCCGAGGGGCCGCTGCGCCGGATGCGCCGGTACCGCGACGAGCTGGGCAGGTCCGACCGCGATGCGCAGGCCTTGGCCTTCGACCCGGCCGCGGCGGACCTGTTCGACCAAGCGCTCGCGGGCTGCGCTTCGATCGGGATCGATCTGCGCGACGCCGCGGGCGCTGCGGGGAACCTGATCGTCCAGTGTCTGGCGCGTCTCTCAACGGAGCGGGGCACGAGCATCGAGTCCCTCGGCCTGACCGGGAACACGCTCGCCAAGATCGTGGCCCTGCGCCTAGCGGGCGATATCAGCGCCAACGGCGCCGAGAAACTCGTCGAACTCGCCCTCGCCGGCGGCGACCCGCGCGAGCTCGCCCAGCGCGAGGGGCTCATCCAGGTCTCGGACACCGCCCAGCTCGAATCGTGGTGCGACGAGGTGATCGCCGAGCACGCCGAGATTGCCCAGCAGATCCGCGAGGGCAAGGCCGCCGCGGTGGGCAGGCTCATCGGCGAGGTGATGAAGAAGTCGGGCGGGGCCGCCGACGCCAAGGGCGTGCGCGAGATCCTGCTCCGCAAGATCGGCGCGTAAGTCGTCATCCAGTGGCGGAGGCTTCCAGCCTCCGACGCATTCATGACAGTCAGGACAGCGGAGGCTGGAAGCCTCCGCCACTGGGATGAGTCAGACCTTCACGCTCTCCGGCTTCTCTTCGTAGCTGGCGATCCGCGCCTGCACATTGTCCAGCACGTTCATGAAGTTGATGTACGCGTCGTAGGGCGAGTCGTACGGGCTGAAGTACTTGTGCACGTCGCCGTCGGCCCAGTACTTCGTGCACATGTAGTAGAAGTGGTCGCTCGTTGTGAGCTTCCGCCAGTCCTCGAGCAGGTACTGGGCGTTGGACTGCTGCTCCTTGGTGAGCGTCGTGTCCGAGGCGAGGCGCTTGACGTCGCCCTCGATCTTGTAGAGCTCGTGCAGAGAGTTAGCCTGCATCGCGTTGCCCAGCCACGCCGAGAGGTCCCGCTCGGTGTCGGCCCAGCTCAGGTAGTGCGGCACATCGTACTCGCCCACCGGCGCAAACTCGTCCAGTGCCATCGAGGGCGTCACGAAGTGGTTCTGCCCCGGGCTCACGTCGAAGATCGCCTTGGGCAGGGCCCGCATGAACTCGAAGACGCCGGTGTCGGCCCACTGGTGCTCGCCGAAGGTCTCGTAGTCCATGAACAGGTTGACCAGGAAGCCGTCGCCGTTGACGTTATTGACCCAGTGCGCGAACTTCTCGGCGGTCAGGGGCCACTCGCTCCAGCCGCGGTTGCTGAAACGGAACGCGACGTCGTCGGAGAGGCGGTAGTTCTTGAGGAGCAATCCGAGCGGCCTGCCGTTGGCAGCCAGCGGCGCGCCGGGGGGTGTGTAGACATAGCTGGGCTTGCGGAAGCCGAGGTAGTGGTCCCAGCCCTCGCAGCAGACACCCTTGAACCGGGGCTTGCCATCGGGCCCCAGGATCTTGCTGACCGCGTGCCCGACCTCGTTGGAGTAGATGAGCTCCGTGTTGCGGAAGACCGTGGGGGTCTGCCCGAAGTGCTTCTTGATGAGGGCCGTGTGGGCCGCGACCTGCGCCTCGAACTCGGTGCGGGAGTACAGGAAGCTCAGCGAGTGGTGCGTCGTCTCGGCGAGAAACTCCACGCAGCCCGTCTCGGCCAGCGCCTTGTACTGATCGAGCACGTCGGGCGTGTAGAGCTCGAACTGCTCGAGCGCCACACCCGAGATCGAGAACGAGCACCGGAAGTTGCCCTTGTTCTCGCGGATCAGATCGAGCAGGACCTGGTTCATCGGGCGGTAGCACTTGCTGGCGACCTTCTCGCAGATCGCCTTGTTCTTGGGGGTGTCGAAGTAGAACGGGTGCTCGTCGAACACCGAGTAGTTCTTGAGGCGGAACGGCTGGTGGACCTGGAAATAGAAGCAGACCGATGCCATGAGAGACCCCTTGCCGCCCTGAGCCGGGCGCCGCAGATGCAGTGTAGCGACAACGCCGCACCGGACCGCTCGGATTCTGACTCTTGATTGCGGGTATTGGGGCCCGGCCCATCAGGTCCGGGGGCTCATCGCGACCGCGATCGCCAGGGGCAGGAGCACCAGAACCGGGATGAAGACCGAGATGATTGGCGAGACCCCGGCGATCGGAGCCGTCGCGCCGACGGTCCCGCCGATGAGCGCCACCATCGCCACCGGCGCCCCGCGCAGCGCCAGCTTGAGCATGCTCCCGGGCACCCGGACGATGAAGAAGGGCATCACCAGGACGAGGGAAATCAGGTTGGTCATCGCGATCGAGATCCGCCCGTACCGCGTCCGCTGGAGCCGATCGCGCACCACGCCCTCTGTGTCGCCCGTCTGCTGGAGCAATTGCCCCAGCTGCGCCCAGCTCAGGTTCTGGCTGTAGCTCGCGTACTGGCGCACGACGAGCGCGATGGGGTCGAGGTCGGTCTCGACCCGGATCTGCTGGTTCTCCTGGAGCACGCCCCGGCCGCCCAGCGGCTCGATCGTGGTGACCTCGCTCACCCACGCCGACCCGTCCCAGGTCGCCAGCTCGCCGTGGATCCGGCGGGTCGCCAGGCCATTCTCATCGCGCTCGATGAACTCGAAGTCACTGAGTGTCTTGGTGTTCGGGTCGAACTCCCGCGCATAGAGCAGGCGGTCCTGCGCATCGCGGAACATCGGCACACTCAACAGGTCCCCGCCGCGCATACCCGCCTGGCCGTGCTCACGCGCCAGGAGCGGCGCGATCCGGGGGAGCACCAGCTCCTGGTTGGCGACCCCGACGAGCACGAGCCCGATCGCGACCGCCAGGATGGGCCCCGCCACCCGGCGCAGGCTCTGGCCCGAGGCCAGCACCGCCACCAGTTCGCGGTGCCGGACCATCTGCGTGCACGTGAAACCCATCGCCCCGGCGAGCACGAGCCCGAGCATGGTGTTGTAGAGCTGCAAGAGCTTGGGCCACCAGTAGTCCGCGATGAGCAGGGCGGTCACAACGAACTGCCGCACCACGCCCATCTCGCCCTCGGGGGCCTTCTGATTGCCCGCGATCCGCCAGAACCAGTCGAGGTTGATCGCCACGTCGATCGTCACGACGAAGGCGAACAGGATGACATAGAGCGACAGGATGTTGGTCGCGTACTGCCTGGCGATGTACCGGTCGAGGATCTTCATCGCACCGCCACCCGCTTGTAGGTCGCCAGCGCGTACCCGAGCAGCCCGACGACCGCGCCCCACATCAGGACGAGCCCGGGCCAGCCCGAGTCCTGCGCGAGCTGCTCGGCGGTGCTGATCGTCAGAACCGCGCCCAGCGCGGGGAAGAACGCCCACAGATACACCGTCAGGGGCAGTGCCTCGCGGAGCTTCATGGCGACCGTCGCGCCCACGAGCACCATCACCAGGCACGCCGCGCTCATCGCGACCCGCATGTGCGACTTGCTGACGATCTCCCGCTGAAGGCCCGTCTCGCTCCGCGCGGACTGTTTGTGCACCTCGGCGATCGCGGGCAGGGTGTCTTCCTTCCCAAAGCCCGTTCGTTCGAGCAGCTCGTGGTAGGTGAGTGCCTCAAGCGACGCCGTCTGATCCGAGGGCGCCAGGATCCCGGTGATCTGCTGCTCCCTGCGCCTTCCGGCGGCCTCGTCGTCCCCGGTCGTCGTGACCTCTTCGAGCACGATCCGCCCGAGCACCCGCGTCGCCGCCAGCTCGTCCAGTTGGGACGTATCGAAAAAGGCCCGCTTGGCCGAGGTCCGCGTGACGGCTCCCCCGGGTCGCTGGCGTTCGATCACGATCTCGCCGCCCGGCTTGGTGGGCCAGAGCCCCCGGCTCAGCCAGCTCACCGTGCCCATGCCCCGGCCGATGATGGTGATCGTTTCGCCCTGCGTGGTCGTGAGTGTCGCCTTGCCCTGGGCGCGGAGCTGCCGGTCGAGCTCTTCAAGCATCGCCAGCGAAGCCGACCTGAGCGCCAGCCGGTGGTGATGGTTGGCGATCTTGACCATCAGCTTCGGGTTCCTGGCGATCTCGCCCAGCTCAACGAAGGACCAGAACTTCGGGTCGTCGCGGAACGCGCCGGGCACGGCGAAGTCGTACACGAGCTGGTCCGAGCTCTCGGCGACGAACGTATTGCCCCAGCTGTTGTAGTTGCTGGCGACGAGCCGAACGATCGAGCCCGCGCCGCGTTCCTCCTCGCCCTCGCGGTAGATCACGATGAACGCCCGCTCGGCGGTCCCGCCCGCCTCAAGTTTTTTGTCGGGCCCGAGCCGACCGAACACCGGGCGGTAGAGTGAGATCACGTCCTCGGCCCCGGACGCGTTTTTCATCGTCGAGGGGTCGATCCGCTGGACCGTGTCCGCGTAGATCAGGTTGCCGTTGAACTCCACCGTCTCGCCCGCGCCCAGGCGGTTGACCATGAGGCGCGCCATGTCCCCGGTGATCATCTTCTCCATCGTGCGCAGGAATCTGGGGATCACCTGATCCGACAGGAGCCCGACCACGACCGCCAGCACGAGCCCCGAGACCAGCGCGGGCGTCAGGAGCGTCCGGTGGCTGACGCCCCCCGCGTGCGAGGCCGAGAGCTCGTTGTCCTGCGCCATCCTGTGGAAGACGAGCGTCGCCGCGAACCCCGCCGCAAAGGGCAGGGCGTACGCCAGCATCGGCACCGAGGCCAGGAGCATGAACCGGATGGCGTCGAAGGCCGAGAGCTGCCCGTCGGCCAGGGGTTTGATCGTGATCGCAAACGAGATCACCCCGACCAGGACCGCCGTCGTCAGAAGCAGAAGCTTCCAGAGCTCGACGGTCGTGTGCTTCCAGATGGTCATGGGCCGACGCAGCATCAGCCCGTAGGGTACGCGGGATTGGGCCGCCGCTCCTATCGGTCCTTCACATCCGGACGATGGTGACCCCGGCGCTTGACTGACCAGTTCGGGGCCTGCCGGGCGCACATTCATTGGCGCATCTGGGTGCTTGGCCCGCGTCCTCAACAAACTTGCCCGCCCGTGAGCCAGAGCGTACGCCCAAGTCCGGTTTCCGGACTGGTTCCGTTCCCACTCATTCGTCGGCGTCTGATGAGCGGCCCTCGACCTGTGTATCGGAGGAGTCGATACAGAACGTTGGCCTCAGAACCGAGCCGTCATCTTCGGAGCGGATACATCCCATGATCGAGCCCAGACTCAGCCCCGATGAACCCAGAAGGCTCCAGGCGCTCCGCGAGACCGCGATGGTGCACACCCCGCTCGAGGAACGCTTCGAGCGGATCACCCGGCTCGCGCAGCGTCTGCTGAACACGCCGATCTCTGCGATCTCGCTCGTGGAGTCTGACTTCCAGTGGTTCAAGTCCATCCAGGGCTTGAACATCACCGAGACAAGCCGCGCGATCTCATTCTGCGGCCACGCCATTCTGGACAACGACACGATGGTCGTCCCCGATGCTCGCAAGGATCCGCGATTCTGCAAAAACCCGCTCGTGACACACGATCCGAACATCGTCTTCTACGCCGGCCATCCGATCCGCGGCGGCGACGGCAGCAACATCGCCACGCTCTGCGTGATCGACCGGAAACCCAGAGAACTCGATCAGGACGAGCTCTTGGTGCTTCGGGATCTCGCCGCGATCGCGGAGATGGAACTGAACATGTCCATGCAGGACACCGCCCAGCGCGAGCTCCTGAACGAGATCGATGCGCTGAGCCGAAGAGCCAAGGTCGACCCGCTGTGCAGGATCTGGAACCGGGAAGCGATCGAAGAAATTCTCGAGAGCCAACACAGGCGAGCCGTCCAGAAGGACCGGGGCCTCGGCCTGATCATGGCGGACATCGACTTCTTCAAGCGCATCAACGACACCCACGGCCATTCCGCGGGTGATGAGATCCTGGGTCAGGGCGCCAAGCGGATGCTCGGGGCGATCCGGGAATCCGACGAGCTCGGACGCTTCGGCGGCGAGGAGTTCCTGATCGTGCTGGGCCGATGCGAGAACGCGCACACCGGCACGAAGATCGCCGAACGGGTCCGCCAGAGCTTCGCCGAGCGCCCCTTCGAGACCGAGTTCGGCGACATCGACGCCACACTCTGCCTCGGCTTCGCCTACACCGAGTCCACACCGCATATGAGCCTCAAGGACCTCCTCCGCGAGGCGGACGAGGCCCTGTACCGCGCCAAGGCCGGCGGACGGAACAGGGTGGAAACGGGCTTCCTCCCCGCCCACGACGATCGGCGGCGCGACGCGGCCTAGGCCCTGTTTGACGGATCATCCCCAGTGGGGTGCCACGGCTTGTCCGTCCTCGGCAAGCCGTGTCTTTGGATCACCAGAAGCACGGCTTGCCCTTCGGGACAAGCCGTGGCACCCGGATTTCAGAACCATCAAGCAGAACCTGGGCCGACCTACTTCCGAGACACCTCGACCTTGCCGCCCGCCACGTCCTTGATCGCGTAGCCCAGAGCCGAGAGCTCGTCCCGGATCGCGTCGCTCGTGGCGAAGTCCTTGGCCTTCCGAGCTTCCGCACGGCGAGCAAGTTGGGCTTCGATTTCCACGCTCGGCATAATGCCGTCGAGGAAGACGCCGATCTCGGTCTGCGTGGTTTCGCCCAACTTTTTATTAGCGAACGGTGTAAATATGATTCCTAGTATATTGTCAATGAGGTGAATTGCACCTAGTGCACGACTAAATCCTGTACCATTAGTATACAATGCATATGCGTCCTTATTCGACATGGGATGTGTTGGTAGCCGAATAGACCGCGCTCTAGAACGCCAGCTGCCATATGCCACTCTCTCGGACGCAGAGCCCGACATCGGAAAGTGACGAAAATATCCCGTTGCTACAGAAAGCTGCCCTAACGCTTCGGCAATGTTTAAATCGTTATTCAAAGAATCAGTAATTTTTTCTATATACTGGCTGACATCATAAGCGGCTGGGCGACCTGACTGTGATTCATCTAGTGCGTATTCTATCTCTCTTGCATAATTACGTAATTTATCAACATATTCAACAGAATCGATGGACCCCTGTTCTGTGAAGTTGGCATTGCTGCGGTAGTGGGTCTTGATTAACTCGAGCCGAAGCGGTGCATAGTCCGACCCCGGCTTTATTAAGTCACGTGGTGTGAAGAAGTTGCCGTTGCTTTTGGACATCTTCTCGCCCTCGACCTGCAGGAATCGGCCGTGGAACCAGTGTCTGGCAAAGTGGTCGTGCCCGGTCGCGCAGCAGCTCTGCGCCCTTTCGCACTCGTGGTGGGGGAAGATGTTGTCCTCGCCGCCCGAGTGCAGGTCGATCACATCGCCCAGGGCTTGCCGCGCCATCACCGAGCACTCGATGTGCCAGCCCGGGTAGCCCTCGCCCATCGCCTGTCCGTCGATCACGGGCCCTGGCCAGCGCATGATGTGGCTCGCGTCCGTTTTCCAGAGCAGGAAGTCCGCGGGCGAGTGCTTTTCCGACGTGTGCGCGGCGCTGACGCGGCCGCCCGCGCCCGAGCGGATCTTGTCCAGCGTGTTGCCAGAGAGCTCGCCGTAGCGTGGGAATTTCTGCACGTCGAAGTACACGGCATCGCCCGCGCGGTAGGCGTAGCCCTTTCGCGCCAGATCCTCGATCATCGCGACCATGCCCGCGATCGACTCGGTCGCCTTGGGCATGAGCTCCCGGCGCTTGGTTTCGGACTCGCTCGCCTCGCGAGCGACCTTGAGCCCCAGCGCCCGCGCGTCTTCAAGGAACCGTCCCGCGTAGAAGTCCGCGATCGCGTGCGGGTCGTTGGGGTCGATCTCGACGCCCGGCGGCAGCTTGCCCGACTTCTTCGCCTCGGCGATCCGCTGCCCTGCGAGGGCCATCTTGTCCTCGCCCCCGCCGTCGGCGGTGTCGTCGTCGGTCATGTGCCCGACGTCGGTGATGTTCATCACATGCCGGACGAGCCTGGGCCCCTTGTGAGGGTTGCCCTTTGAATCCGTCACCTCGCAGAGCGGGCTCTCGAGCCAGCGCCTCAGCACGTCCGCCGCCAGGAACGAGCGGAAATTCCCGATGTGCGCATCGTCGTAGACGGTCGGGCCGCAGGAATAGAACGTGATGCGTGAGGGGTCGCCCGGCGTGAGCGTCTCGCGTTTTTTGGTGAGCGTGTTGTAGAGCATCATCGGCATGGGCGATGGTAGGGGCCGCCCCGCTTGGCCGGGCTTTAGTCCTCGGAGGGCCGCACCGCGCCCTCGGCGTGCTCGAACGTCGGGCCCGCCGAGGGGGCCGCGT
>JBGSIX010000081.1:0-1905 GCA_041742315.1 Phycisphaerales bacterium
GCAGCGGATGCTCGGGATCGCGGCCCTGATGCTCGGCGCGCAGGCGGTGACCGTCTTCGGCACCGCCTCGGCGCCTGAGCTTCGGGGCGTGACCGTGCTCGCGCCCACGGTCTTTGCGACGGTGATCCTGCTTATTGCGTACGACCCGCGTGTGGCGCTGGCGCTGGGCACACTCCTGGCGGTGCTCGTGTGCCACTCGATCAACGAGCCCGTGGCGACGCTGGCGGCGCTCCTGGCGGGCATCGGTGTCGCCGCGTGGCAGCTCTACGAGATCCGCGACCGGCGCACGCTCATCCGCGCGGGATTTGTCATCGGCACCACGCTCGCGGCAGCGACCGCGGTGGCCAGCACCGTGGGCCGACCCGGCGCCAGGCCCATTGAGCTCAGTCGCGTGCTGCAGGAGGCGCTGACCGCGGGCGCGGGCGGCGTGCTCGTCATGGGTGTGACGCTCTTTATCCTGCCCACGGTCGAGAGGCTCTTCCAGATCACTACGGGCATGACGCTCATCGAGCTGCGCGACCCGAAGCAGCGCCTGCTCCGCGAGCTCCAGCAGCGCGCGCCGGGCACGTACAACCACTCGCTCAACGTCGCCTCGATCGCCGAGACCGCCGCCGACGCGATCGGCGCGGACTCGCTCTTGACCTACGTCGGCGCGCTCTACCACGACGTGGGCAAGATGAACAAGCCCGAGTACTTCGTCGAGAACCAGACGGGCGGCCCGAGCAAGCACGACAAACTGAGCCCGGCGATGAGCCTGCTCGTGATCGTCGGGCACGTCAAGGACGGGCTCGAGATGGCGCGCGAGTTCGGCTTGCCCCGCAAGCTGCACACGTTCATCGAGGGGCACCACGGCACAACGCTCGTGGAGTACTTCTACGACCGGGCCAAGAAGCAGGCGCAGACCAAGGCCGAGGGCGAGGGCGAGAGCCGACCCGAGCTGCCCGCGGAGATCGAGTACCGCTACCCGGGCCCCAAGCCCCAGACGAAGGAAGTGGCGATCCTGATGATCGCCGACGCGATCGAGAGCGCGACGCGATCGATGAGCGAACCCACGCCCAGCCGTATCGAATCGCTCGTGCACGCGATCGCCAAGAAGCGCCTCGAGGACGGGCAGTTCGACGAGTGCGGCCTGACCCTCAAGGACCTGCACACGATCGAGGAATCGGTCGCCAAGACCGTGACGGCGATCTACCACGGCCGGATCAGCTACCCGGGCAGCGCCACGGGCACGGCGGGGCGATAAACGCCTCGGAGCGGGCTGCAATGTCCGCCGGGCGGGAATACCGGGGCCCGGACAGAAGGTACACTCCGGTGATGATCGGGCGTTTCATGCTCATCTGGCTGGTTCTGCTGCACGCGGTGGCTGTGCCGGCCTTCGGCGCGGGCGGACCGGGCGCAATCGGCAAGGGCGTAAGCGAGGTGCTCTGCGCTCCGGTGATGCCCTGTGTCACCGATATGGGCTGCTGCTGCCAAGCGAGCCCGACCGAGGATCAATCGCAGAAACCTGAGCCCATCACCTCGCCTGCGCGGGGTTTGGAGCTGCTCCCGATCCCGATGCCGCCCGCGATCGCGTGGGGCGGCCCGGATGCGATCGATTTCGAGTGTGTTTCGAGTGCTCCGCGGATCGAGCCACAGACGCAGCTGCGCCGGCTCGCCCGGATGTGTGTCTGGCGAACGTAGCGCCCGGGTTTCGCGCGGATTCCGCGCGCTCCTTCGCGTTCACGTTTTTCCATTTTCACACACATCTCACGGAGTTCATCCATGAAATCTGCACTGCTTCTTGCGGCGTTTGTCGGCGCGGCACTGACGGGCTGCGCCTCGCAGACCGGCGCCATCGCACATGATTCGAACCGGCACGACCACGAGGCCGGCACACAGACCGGGGCTCAGGTCGCTTCGCCCGAG
>JBGSIX010000082.1:0-4723 GCA_041742315.1 Phycisphaerales bacterium
GGGCTTCGGGCTCGCGGGCACAATGGTCGCGATTCTGGCGATGACCGGGGGCGATGCCTTCGGCGCGGCCTGGCGCGCGTTCGTGGCGATCGCACTCGGGTTCGTTGTCGGGCGCGTGGTGAATTTCGGACCCAAAGGAGACCGGCGATCGGCATGGATCGCGCACGGGCTCCTGATCCCGGCTGTCGCGTCGCTCATGGTTTCGTCGTGCGATCTCTCGGATGCGCCGACGGGGGCGCTCGCGTTCGTCGCGCTGGCGGGCGTGCTCGGGGCGGATCTGCACTTTGTCGCGGCGTACCTCACCCTCGGCTGGCTCGGACGCGGGTGGAGGCATCGCAGGCCCATGGCCGCGTGGCATAGCGCCTACGCGCAGGGTTTCGGCGCGACGCAGATCGTGCTGGCGAACCTGGTGCTCGCGTTCGGGCTCATGGAGCACAGTCCCGAGATCGCAGGCGTGCTGGGCTGGGCGGCGGGGATGATGGCGCTCGTGGGCGAGATCACGCGGCCCGCGACGCACAAGGCCTTGGTGCTCATGAGGCAAGAAAAGAAAATATGAACATTTGGGTGCCACGGGTTGTCTTGCAACCCGTGTCTTTCCCGCGATTCGCACGGCTTGCCGAGGACGGACAAGCCGTGGCACCCGCAATCGGAACACACGACCCATCGGAGATGGGTCGTGGCACCATGATCACTCGACCGTGACGCTTTTGGCGAGGTTGCGGGGCTTGTCGACGTCGTGGCCTCGCAGGACGGCGGCGTAGTACGCCATGAGCTGCAGCGGGACCACGGTGAGCAAGGGGCTCAGCGGCTCGGCGATCTCGGGGACCCAGAGCACGTCGTGGGCGATCCGGCTGATCTCTTTGTCGCCCTCGGTGGCGACGGCGATAATGTGCCCGCCGCGGGCGCGGACCTCTTCGATGTTGGTCAGGACCTTGGTGTACTGCGCGCCGCGGTTGGCGATGAAGACGGCGGGCATGCCCTCGTTGATGAGGGCGATCGGGCCGTGCTTCATCTCGGCGGCGGGCATGCCCTCGGCGTGGATGTAGCTGATTTCTTTGAGCTTGAGCGCGCCCTCCAGCGCGGTCGGGTAGTTGTAGCCCCGGCCCATGAAGAGCCAGTTCTCGCGGTGGACGTGCTTCTCGGTGACGGCCTTGATCTGGTCGGCCTGCTGGAGCACGAGTTCGATCTTGTCGGGCACGCTCTCGAGGGCGGCGATCATCTGCTTGCACTTTTCGACGCTCGTGAATCGCCGACGCCCGAGGAAGAGGGCCATCATGGTCAGGACCGTGACCTGGCCCGTAAAGGCCTTGGTGCTGGCGACGCCGATCTCGGGCCCGACGCGGAGGTAGACGCCCGCGTCGGTTTGCCGGGCGATGCTCGAACCGACGGAGTTGACGACGCCGAGCGCCAGGGCGCCCTTGTCCTTGGCCTCGTCGAGGGCGGCGAGCGTGTCGGCGGTCTCGCCCGACTGGCTGATCGCGCAGACGACGGTGCCCTCTTCGACGATCGGGTTGCGGTAGCGGAACTCGGAGGCGTACTCGACCTCGGTGGGGATCTTGGCGAGGTCCTCGAAGAGGTACTCGCCGATCATGCCGGCGTGGAGGGCGGTGCCCTGGCCCGTCATGATGAACTTGCGGGCTCGGACGAGCTCCTTGGCGTGGTTGAGCAGGCCGCCCAGGACGATCCGGCCCTCGTCGCGGTCGACGCGGCCCCGGAGCGTGGTGCGCAGGGCGCGGGGCTGCTCGAAGATTTCCTTCTGCATGTAGTGGTCGAAGCCGCCAAGCTCGATCTGGCCCAGCTCGGAGTTGAGCTGGAGCATCTGGGGCGTCACGGCCTTGTTGTGGATCGTCGAGGTTCGGATGGAGTCGCGTGTCAGGCGGACGACGTTGTAGTCATCGAGCGCGAAGGCGCGGTTGGTGTGCGCGACGATCGCGGAGGGGTCGGAGGCGACGACGTATTCATCGGAACCGACGCCCACCATGAGCGGGCCGCCCTTGCGGGCGCAGACGAGGACGTCGGGCTCCTGGGTGCAGAGGACGGCGATGGCGTAGGCGCCGGTGACTTCCTTGAGCGCGGCTTTGACGGCGGCTTCGAGGTCGCCGTCGTAGAGCTCGGCGATGAGGCAGGCCAGGACTTCGGTGTCGGTCTCGGTACGGAACTCGTGGCCTCGCTCGCCCAGCAGGGTGCGGAGGGCGGCGTAGTTCTCGATGATGCCGTTGTGGACGAGGCAGATGTTGCCCGCGTTGTCGGTGTGCGGGTGGCAGTTGGTCTCGGTGACGGCTCCGTGAGTGGCCCAGCGGGTGTGGGCGATGCCCAGCGTGCCCGTGAAACCCTTTCGGCCTTCGAGCTTGGCTTCGAGGTTGGCGACGCGGCCGACGGCTCGCTCGATATCGAGGCCCGAGTCGCTCAGGATGGCGATGCCGGCGGAGTCGTACCCGCGGTATTCGAGGCGTTTGAGGCCCTCGACCAGGAGGCTTTTGGCGGGGAGGTTTCCGATGTATCCGACGATGCCGCACATGGGGTGATCTCTCCTGCCGGGGCTCGGCTTGTGACAACTCTATCAACGCGGGCGGGCCGAGCCGGGTTCGCCGGATGAATGGATATCGACCGGCGCGGGCCTTTGGGGCAGCAGAGCCGAGCAAACGGGGCCTGACGGCATGAATGCGGGCCCGGTTGTGTGAATACGTGAATCTGGGGGACCTGAATCGGCGTCCTGCGGTTGGCGGCGGCCTACGCTCATGGAGTTTGCGTCGAGCGAATCGGCGTGGACCAATGGGGACCTGCCGACGATGCCAAAGCGCGACGACATCCGCACGATCCTGATCATCGGCTCCGGGCCCATCGTGATCGGGCAGGGGTGCGAGTTCGACTACTCCGGGACGCAGGCGTGCAAGGCGCTCAGGGCCGAGGGGTACCGGGTGGTGCTCGTCAACTCGAACCCGGCGACGATCATGACGGACCCGGCTTTTTCCGACCGGACGTACATCGAGCCGATCACGCCCGAGGCGGTGCGCAAGATCATCGAGAAGGAGCGGGACCTTGGCAACCCGATCGACGCGGTGCTGCCCACGCTGGGCGGGCAGACGGGTCTGAACTGCGCGTGCGCGCTGCACGACTCGGGCGCTCTGGCGGAGCTCGGGGTCGAGCTCATCGGCGCGACGCGCGAGGTGATCCATAGGGCCGAGGACCGCAAGGAGTTTGCACGGATCTGCGCCGAGATCGGGCTCAAAACGCCCCCCGCGGTGACGGTCGGCTCGATGAAGGAGGCCCAGGACGCGCAGGAGTGGATCGGGCTGCCCGCGATCATCCGGCCCGCGTTCACGCTGGGCGGGTTCGGGGGCGGGATCGCGTACAACGCCGAGGAATTCCGGGATCTGGTGCAGCGCGGTCTCGACGCCTCGATGATCACGCAGGTCCAGATCGACAAGAGCCTGATCGGGTGGAAGGAATACGAGCTCGAGGTCATCCGTGACGCCAAGGACAACTGCATCGTCGTCTGCGGCATCGAGAACATCGACGCGATGGGCGTGCACACGGGCGACTCGATCACCGTCGCCCCGGTCCTGACGCTGACCGACAAGGAATACCAGGCGCTCCGCGACGCGGCGCTGGCGGTCATGCGGGCGGTGGGCGTCGAGACGGGCGGCTCGAACGTGCAGTTCGCGGTCAACCCGAGCCCGGCGGGCGGCAAGTTCGAGATGGTGGTGATCGAGATGAACCCTCGCGTGAGCCGGAGCTCGGCGCTGGCGTCCAAGGCGACGGGCTTCCCGATCGCCAAGATCGCGGCGCAGCTGGCGGTGGGCTACACGCTCGACGAGCTGCGCAACGACATCACGGGCTCGACGAGCGCGTGCTTCGAGCCGACGATCGACTACGTTGTGACAAAAATCCCGAGGTGGACGTTCGAGAAGTTCCCCGAGGCCGACGAGACGCTGACGACGCAGATGAAGTCGGTCGGCGAGGTCATGGCGATCGGGCGGACGTTCAAGGAGAGCTTTCAGAAGGCGATCCGATCGCTCGATGTGAAACGCTTCGGGCTCGGGCTCGACAAGAACGACAAGTGGCTCGCATCGATGCGCTCGGGCGGCACGGGGCGGACCGCCGACGGGCAGCCGATCGAGTGGCCCATCGCCGAGGACAAGCTCATCCGCAAGCTGAGCGTGCCCAGCCAGGGGCGGATCTATTACATCCGCTACGCGATCAAGAGCGGGATGACGGTCGACGAGATCTCGCAGCACACGCGGATCGATCCGTTCTTCATCGATCAGATGGCGCAGCTCGTCGAGTTCGAGGACGAGCTGACGGCGTACGAATCGCTCGAGACGCTGCCCGCCGAGACGCTTGCCGAGGCCAAGCGGCTGGGGTTCAGCGATGCGCAGATCGCCAACCTGTATCTAGGCGGGATCAGCGACGAGAAGATCCTGATCGTGCGCGGGCACCGCGAGAAGCTGGGCATCAAGCCGGTGTTCAAGCTGGTGGACACATGCGCGGCGGAGTTCGAGGCGGTCACCCCCTACTACTACTCGACGTATGAGTTTGCTTCGCCCAGTGGCGGAGGCTTCCAGCCTCCGCAGGATAAGAAGCGGAGGCTGGAACCAGTATACCACCCAGTATACCACCCAGTATACCACCCAGTATACCACCCAGTATACCACCCAGTATACCACCCAGTATACCACCCAGTATACCACCCAGTATACCACCCAGTATACCACCCAGTATA
>JBGSIX010000083.1:0-4392 GCA_041742315.1 Phycisphaerales bacterium
CGCAAGGCTCGCCGAGCGCGAGGGCCTCGCGCCCGCGAGCGCGATGGGCGAGCTGGCGCTCGGCCCGCCCGTGCGCGATTCGTGGATGGCCAATCACCGCGACGCGATCGCGGACGTCTGCTGGTACACGGCGGAGCTCAATCGTCAGTTGCTCAGCGACCCGGACGAGACAGAGACCCGCACGCAGGAAATCCGGGCGCACGTGCGATGGCGGGCGCTCCGCACGCTCGAGGCGATCGAGCGCGATGAGATTGCCAGATAGCAGATTTCCAAAGGGCCAGATCGGATCATCTTCTGAAATCTGGCCCTTTGGCGATCTGCGATCTGGCTATTTCCACCGGACCTCACGCCTGCCGAAGTCGAGCTTCATGGCTTCCTTGGCGGCGTAGAGCGTCGCCTCGGCGGTCGCGTTGGCGCGGGCCGTCCCGGCGCGGATGATGTCGATCACCGCGTCATCGCCCCCGGGGCCCTCGAACTCAGCTCGGCGGGCCCGCATGGGCTCGAGCAGCTCGTTCACCGCGTCGATCACGTGCGCCTTGACGTGACCGTCGCCCAGGTTGTCGCCCTTCGTGTACCGCTCGCGCAGCTCGGCGACGAACGCCTCGTCCCTGATGAACACGTCCGCGTACTGGAACCCCGGGTTGATCTCCGGATCGCCCGGCTGATCGGGCTCGCGGCTCTGGCCCGGGTACATCGCGTTGATCTTCTTTTTCACCTGCTTGGGCGTGTCACTCAGGAACACCGCGTTGCCCAGGCTCTTGGACATCTTGTTCTTGCCATCGGTCCCGATCAGGCGGCCCACCTTGCCCACCAGAGCCTTGGGCACGGGGAAGACCGCCCCGGCTTTCTCGTACTCCGCGTCCTCGGCGTGAGAGTCGACGCCGCAGTAGAGCTGGTCGAACCGCCGCGCGACCTCCCGGCACATCTCGATGTGCGCGATCTGGTCCTCGCCCACCGGCACGAACTCGGGGCGGAACGCCAGAATGTCGGCACACTGACCCACAGCGTACATCGGGAAGCCGAACGGGTAGCTGTCGCCCAGACCCTTCGTCTCGATCTCGGTCTTGAGCGTCGGGTTCCGCATCACGCGGTTGAACGGGATGAGCATCGCAAAGTACCACGACAGCTCCGCGATCGCCGGGACTTCTGTTTGGAGCACGATCGTCGACCGCGCAGGGTCAATCCCCGCAGCGAGCCAGTCCTTGACGATCTCCAGCGTGTCCTGCCGGATGTCCGCCGGCTTGTCGGCCCGGGTCGTAAAGGCGTGCATGTTGGCCAGCAGGAAGTAGCACTCGTAGCCGTCCTGCATCCTGACCCGCTGCTCGACGCTGCCCACCCAGTGCCCAAGGTGGAGTCGGCCCGTCGGGGTGTCGCCCGTAAGGACGCGGTTCTTGCCGGTGGATGCGGGATTCTGGCTCATGGGGCCAAGTCTAGGGCGTGAGTGCCCCAGGAGGCGTCAGGCCCGCCATGCTTTGGGGAGTGGCCGTGCACGCCGGACGAACGCCGAATCGGGGCTTGCGATCCACCTCCCTCCGGTGTATTCTGGATTCATGCAAAGGCTGCTCGCGACACCGCGACGCGCGTTCTCGATCATCGAGCTGGTCGTGGTGATCGGCGTGATCATGGTGCTGCTGGGGATCTTTCTGCCGACGCTGAGCGGGACGAAGCAGGCGGCCCACGATCTCAAACAAAGTGCCCAACTCCGGCAACTTATGGTTGCCGTCTCTCTTTACTGCGATGCATGGAAAGATGTCTTTCCAATGTCTGACACTAAACCTTGGTCCGCCCCAGGCTATATCGATACCACACAGCCAATTGAGTTTGGAAAGCCTTGGTGGACAGCCCTTGTAAACAGCAACATCATCACCGAACAAGAAGCATTCGATAATCAGCCGTACAACATTCATAACACAGCTTATTCGATGACTCTCGGCTATTCGCCACAAATACTCACCCCTACCACGATCATCCCATGGGAACTGCGCACTCTTTCCCCAATCCGCCAATATGACGTTCGGTACCCCTCCGACAAGGGTGCCGCACATGTCATCAAAACAGATTTTGCGGATAGATTCTCGCCCTGGTGCTGTCTCTCAGAGGCACCACCCGGCAGTGTCTCATTCCTCGACGGCTCTGTTTCTGTCATGCGATGGACCGATTTCCCAGAGCCATCGCCTGCACCGATTCTCGATATTGGAAATCTCATCAACACCACGTGGCATGGGGTACGAGGAAAGGATCGTTGATTTATTAAAAGGAGATCTCAAGTTGTATCATCAAATTAAATTCATGTTTGTTTTACTGATTTCTTGTGCACCCGCCGTTGCCCTTGCTCCTGGGTTTACTTGCTATGATGAGTTCAATACCTGTGACGGCGGATGCAACGGGAATGCAACAACGGTTTGCGAGGCAGGTTGGAGAGAATCGTCAACAGGACTTAATGTGGTTAGCTGGGAAGACGACTGGCTCCCTTGTACCGAATATACCGATACCGCCTCCGGACCCTGCAATGTATCCGTGACAAACAAGGTTGACAGCGGCTGCGATGCAGGCTCAGGCGGTTCGGGTCAATGTTGCTATGTTGACCCAGATTCCGGCACTGAAGTTTTTTACATTCAAGTACTGGTGCCTGATTATTTTTCTTATGGCTGCATTACATCCGGTGGAAGCGGGGGATGATCACACTCCATTTATTCCTACGAATCGCAACCAATATAGTTGTCGTTATCGCGGCTCCTTGCGATTCGCAGGAGTTTTCTAACACACCCTCAAAAGGGACTGTGATCGCAGAATATAGAAGTCCAGCGGGACCGGGCTTTCAAATATTCGGGCTTGATCTTAAATCGGATGCGATGTTCAAAGTCACTAGAGCACGTGGCGGCGCATTCGAGGTGTCACTGCGAACGGAGTCCGGTGAAACCTTCTCTGGCACGGCCGGCACGTCTCTGCTCATACCCAGCGACCAGAGCACGCTCGATCGCATATCGCTCATTTATCCATTTCCCTTCTTACTCCCGTACTATCTCGAAAATCTTTCTCCAGATACATGCCATAAGGAACAACTTTCAGATGGATCAACTCTTTATAAGTGCTCCCTGATATCCGGCAGCGTTGCCACAACTATCCGAGGTCTCCCCGAAGGTTTCACCGCCGCCACGCATCAAGTCGATTTCACTATTGATCCTAGTGGAATGCTCAGTTCCATTACTCGTCACGCCGCAGGCACGACGGAGACTCTCGAATACGTCGATGACCCAAAGAACCCGAGACTTGCGATTCCAAAATCCTTTGCCAACGGTGGCTGGATGCTTCACAACTACGAGATCTATCCCGAAGGCCGCCCGGATCTCTTTACACCTGAGAATGTCATTGTTCGTGCGAGAGAATTGCTCATTGCCTATAACGAGAGGAAAGAGGCCTTATCGCAAACCCCCGAGGCGAAGCGCCAAGTTGCCAAGTCCCTCAAGCAACTCGGTGGCGATACTGCCCCATATCGCACTACTCGCTTCGCCCTCATCCTCACCGGCTTGATCGTCATCGCCGTCGGCTCGCTCGCGTGGTGGAAAAACCGGTCATGACGCGCGGGCGATTCATCTCGTTCCTCCGGGTCCAGGGATCGGCCTTCTTCGTCATCGCCGCCGCGCTCGTCCTGCTCTACACGGGCTCGGCGAAACTGCTCGGGCCCTCGGCCTTCGCCCGGACCATCGAAGCCCAGGGGCTCATTCCCAGGGACCTTTCGCCCCACGTCGCCTGGGGCGTCATCACGATGGAGCTCTCGGTCGGCACAAGCGCCCTCTGGCTCGTGCTCGCCGAGCGGCGGACCAGAGCCGCGGCGATCGGCGCGGGGCTCGTCTTCGCCGCCTTCGCGTGGTACGCCGGGGCGATGGTCCTCTCCCCGCCGCCCGAGCCCACGGGCTGCGGCTGCGCGGGCTCATCGCCGACCGACATTGCCGATTGGGGCGCGATCACCGGGCGGAACTCGGCTCTGGCGGCGGCGCTCCTGGTCGCCGTGCCAGCCGCGGCTTACCGCTTCAGAGCATCATCGCCAGCACCACATTCGCACCATTGAACGCCAGGTGCATCGCGATCGGGACCGCGAGCCGGCCCGTGCGCTCGTAGGCGATACCCATCGAGAGCCCGAGCACCGCGATCGCCGGGAACGAGTGCCACTCGACGCCCCCGGCCCTGTGCGCGAGCGTAAAGAGAGCTGTCGCAGCGAGGACCGCCCCCCACCGCCAGGGCAGGACCGCAGCGAAGGCGCTCTGAAGGAGCCCGCGGAAGAGCGACTCCTCGACGATGGGCGTGACGAGGACCGCCCCCGCGATCAGCACCCATCGCCAGACGCCCGCGTCCGGATCGAGGATGGCGTCGAGCGTGTCGTGCGCGATCGCG
>JBGSIX010000084.1:0-7434 GCA_041742315.1 Phycisphaerales bacterium
CGCGCCGGCGCCCGGGCGGAGCGCTGGATGCTGTGGTCGAGGCGGTTGGAGGCCGGGGCGGGGGTCTGCCGGGGGGCGGCCTCAGATTCGAGGAGCTTCGCGGCGCCGATGTGGAAGACCATGTTGGGCGGGAAGAGCGCATCGCCCTGGGCGGTGTAGTCGGATCGTGAGAAGACGGCGGCGATGCCGTTGTCCACGCGGACGAAGGCGGTCTTGCCGTCGGGAGTGGTGATCTCGTAGACCTTCTCGAAGTCGGTGGGCCTGCGGAAATCCTTGGGGTTGTGTCTGGAGCTCTGGGCGAGCGGGGAGACGTCCTCGACGCCCTGCTCGACGGCGCGGGCCTCGGGCTGAATGGGCGGAGCGGCGAGCGCTGCGAGTGTGATCCAGAGTGCGGGGAACATGGCTTTGTGCTTTCTCCGGCGTGCGGGTCAGAACAGGATCTGGATCTTGACGGTGACGGTCGCTTCGGGGTCGTCGGGCAGGGCGTCGAGGTCGGCCCCCGAGGCTTTCCAGCGGTAGACGCTGTCAAGTATCGGCTCGTCGATGGTTGCCACGCCCGTGGCGGTGCCCGGCTTGAGCGAGGCGGCGAGCACCTTGCCCGCCTTGGTGAACCGGATCACCGCGGTGACGCGCCCCTTGCGGGTGCGGAGCTCGAGCTGCTTGGTCGTGGCGTCGAACTGCGGGCGGAAGGTCTGGATGCGCAGGCCCTGCCGCGCCACGACCTGGCCCAGGTCATCCTGGCGGATCGTCAACTCGGGCGAGGTCGCGTCCGATTCGCGGTCGTCGGGGATCGCGTTCTCCCGCGGCTCGCTCGGCTCGGATTTGCTCGGTTCCTCGGCCTGCTCTGGTTTTTCGGCGGCTTTGGCGCGCTCGGCGGCGTCGCGGGCGGCTTCGAGCTTCGCGGCCAGTTGCGAGAGTTCGCTGAGGCGTTCGATCAGCGACTCGCTCAGCATCGAGGCCGACGCGGAAGCCTGCTCCACCGCTCGCGAGGCGGAGGCGGCGATCTCGGGCGAGAGCTGGGGCTGGAGGGTCTCGGCCTTGACCCCCGAGTGCGGGGTTTCCTGCTGGAACCCGATCCATGCAATCGAGACGCGTTGGCTCTCGTCGATGCCGAGCCGCACGTTTGGGGTCTCTTCCGCGTCGGGCGCGATCAGAATGCGGGCGAGGGCCGAATCGGGGCTGGCGAGGGCGAGAAAGCCCGCCGCGTGGATGAGCAGGCTCACCAGCACGCAGGACCAGAGGATCCATCGCCCTGATCGGCTCGGCTGCATGCATCAACGGTAGCATGGTGGGAAAGGAGATGGAATGTCCGAGTGCAAAGACGTTAACGTGCGGGGTCCGGTTCGACTCGTTGTGTCGGTGGTCGTCGTCGCGGTGGTCGCTGGGCTCGGGTGGGCGCTGATGCCCAAGGGCTCGAAGTCGTCGCCCGCGAAGCAGACGGGCGCGACCGCATCGGGCCCGGAAAGCGCCACGAAAAGCGCCGCGGCTTCGCACGAGCAGGGTAAAGCCGAGCCTGTTTCGGCGCACGCGGTGCGCGAGCCGTTCGTCGCGGGTCGGCTTCTTGTGGGCGATCCGGCGCCGGCGCTCTCGATTCAGAGGTGGTATATCGGCGAGCCCCGCGAACGTCTGGAACCCGGGTTTGTGCACGTGGTGGATCTCTGGGCGACGTGGTGCGGCCCGTGCGTGCGGGCGATGCCCGAGCTGACGGCGCTGCAGGCGGAGTACAAGGGCAAGGGCCTGCGCGTGCTGGGCGTGAGCATCGACGAGGCGAAGAACGCCGAGGAGCAGGTCGAGAACTTCATCGAGAAGCGGCGCGAGACGATCGGTTTCGATATCGCCCTCGACGACGGGCGCACGGTGCAGGACTGGCTCGCCGCGGCGGGGCGTTCGAGCATCCCATCGAGCTATGTCGTGGATCAGCACGGCACCGTTGCGTGGATCGGTCACCCAGAGGAGCGGGACGCGGGCTCGGATGAGACGCGGATGGAGCGGGTGATCAGTGAGCTCTTGGACGGGACGTTCGATCTGGAGGCCGCGACGGCGGAGGCGCGACAGTCGATCGAGAAAGATCGCGCCGCTCAGGCGGACGCCGAGCGTGTGCAGGTGCTCATGGACGAGATGGGCCAGGCGTGGGCCGAGGGGGACCGGGACAAGGCGATCGACGTGATCGACCGGATCGTGGCGATGGACGCCAAGGCCGGGGCGGAGCTTGCGGTACGCAAGGCGGAGATCCTGCTCTACGAACTGGGCCGAACCGAAGAGGCGACGGCGTTCGTAGTCGAGATGATCCAGGGGCCCTATATCGACGACGCGGAGACGCTTTTGCGGTTCTCCTCGCTTCTTTCGGGAGATCTGGACCCGGGCCCGGACGGTCGGCAGGCGGCGGTCGCGGCGGCCGAGCTCGCGGTGGGTGTTGTGGGCGATGATCCGAGCGTGCTCGCGCAGCTCGGGCACGCGCAGTTCGTCGCGGGGGAGGTGGACGAGGCCATCGAGACGATGACCCGCGCGCGGGATCTCTGCGACGAGGAGAGCGGGATGTACGGCGTGCTCGATGATCTCGTGGACGAGTACCAGCGCGCGAACGATTGATGAAGCACTACCCATCGGAGATGGGTAGTGACACCGGACTACTCTTGAGTTGGCTGGCTATCGCTGTCGCTGCCGAGGATGCTGAAGCTCTCGACGCCCGCGGCGCGGAGCTGCTGGACGAGCTCGATCATCCGGCCGCTGGCGGAGCCGATGTCGATCTCGAGGACGACGGGCGAATCGGGATTCTCGGCGAGCGCGTTGTTCACGGCTTCGGGGACGGCTTGGTTCTCAAGGAACGCGCCGTTGACGGCGGTGCGATCGTCCTTGGTGAGCGAGACGACGATGGGCGGGGGCCCACCGGTGGCGTTCCCGGTCGGATCGATGATGGGCAGATCGACGTTCACGACGTCGGCGCGGACCATGACGAGCATCGCGAAGGCGAAGAAGGTGAGCAGCAGGAAAACCACGTCCAAGAGAGGCGTCATCTCCAGACGCGGCTCGGGGAGGCTTGTGCGGAGCTTGGCTGCCATGGGAAGAGCGTAGTCAGATCGGCCAAACGGCAGCGGCATACGATCGGGTGAGTCACAGGCAGGAGGGGGCCATGGCCGTTCGGATGGAGTTGTCGAGAATCCTGATCCGCGAGCTTTCGGACTTCCAGCTCATCGAGCTGCGCGAGGCCGCCGAGCCGGGCGAGAGCCTGTCGGGCGAGCCCCGCTCGTTCCCGATCGTGATCGGTCTGCCCGAGGCGCAGGCGATCGACCGCAGGCTCCGGGGCATGCCCATCGACCGGCCCCAGACGCACGACCTGCTCGCCTCGGTGATCAAGGCGCTGGGCGGCGAGCTCGAACGCATCTCGATCACGCACCTCTCGGAAAGCACGTTCTTCGCCGAGCTGACCGTGAAGAAAGAGAACGGCGAGGTGATCCAGATCGACAGCAGACCCAGCGACGCGATCGCTCTGGGCGTGGCTTCGGACACGCCGATCTATGTCGCCGAGGAAGTGATCGAGTCCGCCACACAGGATCTGCCGTGACACCCAAGCTCCCGTACCTCACCCACACGCTGCCGGGGATCGCCGGCGAGATCCGCCGGCGCCTCGAGGACTTCTTCGTCGAGGAGCAGCCGCTCTACCGCCCCTGCGGCGAAGGCGAGCACATCTACCTGATGGTCGAGAAGCGAGGCATCGGGACGCCCGAGATGGTCGACATCGTCGCCGAGCACTTCGGTGTTCGGCGGAGTTCGGTCGGGACCGCGGGGATGAAGGATGCGCAGGCCGTCACGCGGCAGGTGGTGAGCGTCCACACGCCGGGCAAGTCACTCGAGAGCTTCCCGATGCTCCAGCACCCATCGGCGAGCGTGCTCTGGGCGGACATGCACACGAACAAGCTGCGCACGGGGCATCTGTTGGGCAATCGGTTCAGCATTCGTATCCGCGGCGCGTCGATGACCGACGCGCCGGCGGCGCTTCGCGTGCTGCGCGAGATCGAGAAGCGCGGGCTGCCCAATCTTTTTGGGCCGCAGCGCTTCGGGGCGAAGTTCGACAACCACGAGGTGGGCCGGGATCTCCTGCTCGGTCGGCTCCGGCGCCGGATGCCGACGCAGAAGCGCAGGCTCATGCTCAACGCGTTGCAGTCGGCGATCTTCAACGAGGTCCTGACGCGGCGGATGCTCGATGGCACGATGGACACGATCCTGCCGGGGGATGTCGCCTTCAAGCACGACAACGGGTCGGTGTTCGCGGTGGATTCGGAGCTTGCCGCTTCGGACGAGACGAAGGCCAGATTGAGCGAGTTTGCGATCAGCCCGAGCGGGCCCATGTGGGGCGCGAAGATGATGCGCGCAGCGGGCGCGGTCGACGAGGCGGAGCTGGCGGCCTTGGGGAAGTTCGGTCTTTCGCTCGAGGACTTCGCGCAGAGCAAGCAGGCCGGGCTCGTGCCGGGCGTGCGGCGGGCGCTCCGCGTGGCGGTCACGGACACGGACATCGAGGGCGGGATCGACGAGCACGGGACGTACGTGCGCGTGGCGTTCGACCTGCCCGCCGGGGCGTACGCGACGACGGTCTTGCGCGAGATCATGAAGAACGACGCCTGACGGGCTGGAAGCCCGTCCCACTAGATCAATGGGCGTCGATCGCGACGTCGAGTTCGACGGTCACGGGTTCGAGGCACTCGGTGTCGCTGCACGCCTGGTAGGTGACGATGACGATGGGCCTGCCGGTGACCTTGTCCTCGCGGTCGAGCACGATGTCGAACTCGACCGCGCCCGCGTAGACAAGGAGCTTGCCATCGAGGCCCTCGATGGTGTAGTTCGTGCCCCTGGGATAGTCGGCGAAGACGGAAATGCCTTCGCCGCCCGTGAGCCCGACGCGGAGCGGGATGAGCCCGTCGAAGGCTTCGGGCCCGGGGTCCGCGGCGACGATGTGGTAGCCCTCGGCGATCGTCAGACGCACGCGGAACGACGCGGGCTTGTTGTTCGACACGCTCACGCGGTCGGTGTCGGCGAAGACCACGACAACGCTCGGTGAATCCCCCGCTGCTTTCTGATCGGGCGGAACGGCGCCGGCGTCGTCGAGCGCCTTGGCGATCGGCAGATCGCGTGAGAGCCCACGGTAGAGCGCGCGGACGGAGTTGATGTGCCCGACGGGCGAACGCTCGATATGCGAACTCGTGCTCACAATCCCCCGGGCGGCTCGGTCGGCGAAACGCTCCTCGCCCGTGAGCTCGGAAAGATCCACGAGCACGTTGAGGAACGTGGACGTCGCGCTCGGGATCGCGCCGTCGTAGACGGACTGGGCGCGGACGAAGAGGTCGGACTGGCCTTCGAGCGTGTCGGAGAAGCCGCCGGTCTCGGGATCGCCGAAGAGCGCGAGGGCTCGGTCGGCGAACTCGACCGCGCGGGCCAGGTGCTCGGGTTCGTCCGGGCGGGCGCGGGCGAGTTCGATCCTCGCTGCGGCGAGCCATGCGTAATCCTCGAAGAAACCGGGCGTTTTCGCCTGACCGGCGCGAAAGGCGCGGAGCAGATCGCCCTCGGGCGTCTGCATGGTCTCGTCGATCGCCCGCGCGGCTCGCTCGGCGGCATCGATGTACTTCGCCTCGCCCGTGACGCCCCCCAGGATCGCCAGCCCCGCGATCGCGTTCCCGTTCCAAGCGGTCAGGACCTTGTCGTCGAGGCGGGGCTGCTTGCGGGTGTCGCGCGCGGTGAGGAGTTTGGCGTTGATCGCGTCCAGCCTGACGTGGAAGTCCGCGTCGGACAGGTTCATCTTCGCGGCGATCGTGTCGGGGCGATCGGAAAGACGGAGCACGTTCCGCGCGGGCTCATCGGGGTGGTGCGGGTCCTGGAAGTTCGGGCCGCTGGAGAGCCCGTACACCTCGATCGCGAAGGCCGCATCGGTTTCATCGAGCACGTTTCGGATTTCTTCCTCGGTCCAGAGATAGTTGAGGCCCTCTTTGCCGTCGACCTCGGCGTCCTGGGCGCTGTAGAACGCACCGCTGGGCGCGGTCATCTCGCGGGCGAGGTAGTCGGCGATCTCCGTTGCGGTGCGCGTGTACTCGGGGTCGTCGTAGACCGCGGCGGCCTTGGCGTAGACGGACAGGAGCTGGCCCTGGTCGTAGAGCATTTTCTCGAAGTGCGGCACGGTCCACGTCTGATCGACGCTGTAGCGATGGAAACCGCCGCCAACGTGGTCGCGGATGCCGCCGGTGAGCATCGCGTCGAGCGTGGTGCGCACGGCGGTGTCGATGACCTTCTGTGTGTCGGCATCGGCCGAGCCCCGCACGGCGAGGAGGAACTCGATATACGTGGGCTGGGGAAACTTGGGTGCGCCGCCGAACCCGCCGAAACGCTGATCGAACGTGCCGATGAGTTCGGAGACGGCCTGCGAGACCTGCTCCTCGCCCACGATCACGGGCGATTCGTTGTGCTGGAGCTGGTGCGTGACGGCGTCGGCGAGCGCGTCGGCTTGCTTGATGACATCCTCGCGCTGGTTGGTCCATGCGTCGGAGATGCCGACCAGGAGCTGCGTGAACGCGGGCATGTTGTGGCGCGGCTCGGGCGGGAAGTAGGTGCCCGCGTAGAAGGGCTTGAGGGATTCGGGTTCGAGCCAGACGCTCATGGGCCAGCCGCCGCGACCGGTGAGGGCCTGCGTGGCGGCCATGTAGATGTCGTCGATGTCGGGGCGTTCCTCGCGGTCGACCTTGATGCAGACGAACCGCTCGTTCATGACCTTGGCGGCGCTCTCGTCCTCGAAGCTCTCGCGCTCCATGACGTGGCACCAGTAGCAGGTCGAGTAGCCGATCGAGAGGAAGATGGGCACGTTGCGGCGGCGCGCCTCGGCGAATGCTTCCTCGCCCCACGGCCACCAATCGACGGGGTTGTGCGCGTGCTGGAGGAGGTACGGGCTCGTCTCGCCCGCGAGGCGGTTGGTGTGCATGGGTGCGTTCTCGGGCTGGGCCGGCGCGGGGGCGGCCAACATCAGAGCAAGGAGACAAAGGAAAGCGATTCGCATCGGCGAATGCTAGCGCCGGGGTGAGCGTCCGCCGATGGGCGCGATCTGCATCACGCGGAGCGATGCGGACGGAGCACCGGCCGGCTCGGGCTGCTCACGCCCGAGGATGCTCGCGGCGGCGAGGCTGCTGGCGGTCAGGACGGCGTCGACGGGCTGCTCGTTCATGGTGAGCGAGACAAGCCCGATGATGACGCGCGGGTCGTCCACGTCCTCGATGCGTGTTAGTTCGGTGCGATCGCGTTCGACGCCCGCGGCGAGCGCATCGGTCACGGCTCGGGCGCCGGGCTCGTCGCCCGATTCGATCGCTTGACGCAGCATCCCGAGCTCGTCGGCCAGGCGCTGGCGGTACTCAATCACGCGCTCGGCGGAGCCCTGCAAAATGACGGGCAATGCGCAGCGGA
>JBGSIX010000085.1:0-10122 GCA_041742315.1 Phycisphaerales bacterium
TTGCTGAGCTGGGCGTCGTCCTTGCAGAGGACGATGACCTCGCCGTGCTCGGCGGCTGCCAGCGCCGCGGTCGCGCCCGCGACGCCCCCACCGATCACGAGCGTGCCCGTGAACATCTGGGGCAGGAGCCCGGAACGGAACGGGATCAGGTATCGGCGGTCATCGAGGCTCTGGCCCATTGGCAAGTCTAGACCGAGGCCGCACCGGGCCTGCCCGTGAGCAGATCCACCTTCTTCGGAATGAAGGCCGCGTGGTACTCGACGTGCCAGACGGTCAGGCTGAGGAGGCCCCTGAAGGTGAACTCGCCCCTCTTCGTGTGCAAGGCGTTGCGCACCCAGACCGCGTCGTCGACGGTCAGCAGCCAGCCGTGCATCCAGGCGCGCAGGGTGTGGATGGTGGCGATGAACGCCCCGCAGGCCGCGCGCGCCGAGTCGCCCGACCCGCCCGCTGGCTGGAGCTTGTAGAGCCCCTGGTCGATGTAGGGCTCCAGGTCGAACCCCTCGAAAATCGGCCCCTCCTCTGCGGCCGTCTTGCGCAGGCGAAGGGTGTTGAGCACCTCGCACTCGGCAAGGTGCCCCAGCAGCACACGGACGGACCACTTCCCGACGCCCGCCGACTCCAGGAAGGCCGTGTCGAGCAGGTCATCCGTGAGGTCGAAAATGCGCTTGTCGATCCGCTCGACGCCCAGTGCGTACCGGGCCACGAGTTCGTCGCTAGGGAGGGCGGCGAGCTCTTCGTAATGCGGGACGGGGCCTCGGATGACATGATCCTGCGACATGGTTCGCCTCCTCGTGCGTGCCGGTGCGGACTCAACGCTAGTGTTGCCCATGACACAAAGCGAATCGAGCCGCCTGGCCCTCCGAGTCGTCGCGATGCCCCGCGACACCAATCAATACGGCACGATCTTCGGGGGCGTCATTCTTTCCTACATCGACCAGGCCGGCTTTGTCGAGGCCCGCCGACACGGATGCCACCGCTGGGTGACCGCGGCGATCAACACCGTCGTCTTCCAGGCCCCGGTCAACGTGGGCGACGTGGTCTGCTTATACACGACCACGACCCGCACGGGGACGACCTCGGTGACCGTCAAGATCGAGGTCGTCGCCGAGCGGTACATGACGGGCGAGGCCGTGGACGTGACAGCGGCGGACATGACCCTGGTCGCGGTGGATCCGACAGGCAAGCCGATCCCCTTCAACTCGCCCCCCACCGTCACCGAGCCGGGCGTGACGCTGAACAAGTAATGGCCCGGGAAACGGGTGCCACGGGTTGTCTTGCAACCCGTGCCCATGCTCACACGGCTTGCCGAGGACGGACGAGCCTTGGCACCCGGACTCGGCGGACTTTGCTAGACTGGCCCCATGAGCCGTTCGACCTTTCTTCATACCGAGCCCGCCGGCGAAGCGATCCTGGCGCAGATCCTGTGCGAGCATATCGGCGACCGCGAAACGCAGATCATCCAGGACGAACTGGCCGCCGCCGCCGAGCCCGCGGGCTGGCGGGTGGCGATCGACCTCTCCAAGGTCGTGTTCCTTCCCTCGGCGGGGCTTGGCATGCTCGTGGCGATTCATAACAACGCCAAGTCGAGCAAGGGCAAGGTCGCGGTTTTCGGCGTCGCCGACGACCTCATGAAGATGCTCAAGATCACCCACCTCGACAAGCTCTTCTCCATCAAGCCCGACCGCGAAGCCGCCATCAAAGCCGTTTCATGAGCAGGCGGAGGCTGGTTCTGCTCATCTCCGGCGGTGGGCGGACGGCTCTCAACATTGCCGATGAGATCGACGCCGGGCGCCTGAACGCCGAGATCGCGCTGGTCATCGCCTCACGCGAATGCGTCGGGGCCGATCGCTGCCGGGAGCGCGCGCTGCCAGTGGTCGTGGAACGGGGCGTGATCCCGGAGCCCCGGCTCACCGAGATTCTGGACGAGGCCCGCGCCGATCTGGTCTGTCTGGCGGGCTATCTGAAACTGCTGCCGATCCCAAATGCCTGGCGGGGGCGGATCCTGAACATCCACCCGGCGCTGCTGCCGAAGTTCGGCGGGCCCGGGATGTTCGGCGATCGCGTGCATCGGGCCGCTTTGGAGGCCGGGGAACAAATCTCCGGCTGCACGGTCCATCTCTGTACGGACGAGTTCGATCGCGGGCCGATCGTCGTGCAGCGGACCTGCCCGGTTCTGCCGGATGACACGCCTGAAACGCTGGCGGCCCGCGTTTTCGAGCAAGAATGCGTCGCCTACCCCGAGGCCATCAGAATCACACTCGGGAAGCTCGCCGCGAACGCTGATGCCTGATCGGAGTCAACCGATGCGGAAAGTCACGCTGCTGATCTCGATGCTTCTGGGCCTCGGCGCCGCGTGCGCCTGCGCCCAGTCCGCCCCCGAGGCGCCCAAGGCTGTCGAGGCCTTCAACCGTCAGGACTTCGACGAGGCCGAGAAGCTCTGGAAGGCGTGGTCGGAGCGCGATCCCTCGGCTTTCGTGCCGCTCTACAACCTCGCGTGCGCCCGCTCGATGCGGGGCGATGTCGAGGGCGCGGGCGAGTACATCCTGACCGCGATCCAGCGCGGCTTCGCCGACATCAACCAGCTCAAGACCGACCCCAACCTCCGCGCGTTCCGCAAGACCGACACCTATACGCAGATCCTCGAGGGCTGGGGCAAGTTCCTCGACCGCCGGCTCGAGGCGGACATGGACGCCGCCCGCAAGCAGTACGGCTCGCGGTACAACTACTCCAAGGACGAGAAGTACCGCCTCGCCTTCGCCTCCGCCTACGACACTGTGACGAGCCGCCAAGCCCGCGAGGAGGTCCGGCGCACGGCGGACTGGGCGATCAAGAACGTCTTCAACGATCTCGCCGACGAGTCTCAGGATGAGTACGACGCGTGGGTCATGGTCGTCCTGCCCACCTCGCCCGACTTCCAGCGCTGGGCCATCGAGACCTACGGCGACATCCCGGGCACCGCGACCAGCACGCTCGGCGGCGCGTACGCGCACGACCAGAAAAAACTCGTCACCCAGGACCTCGGCTCGACGCTCCGCCACGAGTTCTTCCACGTGCTGCACTGGCGCTCGGTCGACCGCCTCGGGCAGCGCCACCCTGTCTGGATCCAGGAGGGGCTCGCCTCGATCGTCGAGGACATGGACCAGAGCAGGCAGGGACGCTGGGAGCCGGCTGTCTCGTGGCGGACCAACTCGATCGCCAATCTCGCCACGCAGAACAAGCTCCTGCCCATCGAGACGCTGACAACGTTGGACCGCCAGCGGTACGCGACGAACAGGCCCCTGGCGAACTACGCGATGTCGCGGGGCGTGTTCATGTTCGTCCACGAGCGGGGCCAGCTCGCCGAGTTCTACCGGACGTACACGAAGAACTACGCCGAGGACCCGTCGGGCCTGACGGCCCTGCTTAGCACGCTGGGCATGACCTCAAGCGAGTTCGACGAGAATTTCCGGCTCTGGTGCCGATCGCTGGACGAGGTGTACGAACAGAACTCGCCGCCGAGCCTTGGGATCGGGGTCTCGCTCGACCTCTCCTCGGGCGACGGCCCGGTGATCCGCCAGATCACGCACGACTCCGCCAAGCGCGCGGGCCTCAGGCCCGGCGACGTCCTGACCGGCATGAACGGCCGCAGCGTGCGGGATCTCAACGAGTTCTACCGCGTGCTGACCGGGCTGAGCGAGGGTCAGCAGATCGAGGTGGCCTACCACCGGCGCGGGCAGCACAAGTCGGCGACGCTGACGATCACGGGGCGGGCACGGTAAACCGTTGAATCATTTCTTTGCATCGGTCGGCTTGCGCTTGTAAAAATCAACCCCAATCAGAAGGCTGTCATATGACTTGGCAAGGCGCTCTAGCTGTATGTACTTCGCGCGAAGCAGGTCGTCATCGTTACGGCCAGAGATATGCACCAATACAAGCGAACTACTCTCCTGAACAACAAGCTCAGTCAATCCCAAATCTGAATTCTGTAAATCAGTCAAAAGTGCATCTCGTGCTGTGGCATTTGCAGGCTCAATCGCGAAAACGAACGGTACATACTGACCTTCTTTGAGATCGAGCACCCGAAACTGCCAGATCGCTGTCTCAAGTGGCATCCAGCCATTCCCCGCATACGGATTGAACGGTTCCTCAACACCCAATCCCAAGTATTGCAGTCCGTTCTCCACCGCCAGTTCAGCAAGGCGCGTGTAGTACAGTTCTATCTCTTCGCATGTGTACGCCCCATCGATACTCACAACTAGAATCGGCGGACTCATTCGAACGATTTCTTCTCCAGGATTTTCGACATGTGACTCCACACACGCCAACCACTCAAGTCGCAGCGACTCCGTCAAGTGCAGAAGGTGATTCTCGTCATTAGACCGAAAGCCGAAATGCCAACATATTGATTGAGCCGGATCAATATCGAACTGTTTGAAGACCTGTCGGTAAACTGCCACAACGTCATGGTGAAAGCCAAGCGGATCGATCATGGCGATACTCTCTCTCCGACATTCCGTCACGCACAGGCTACTCGATTCGCTCGCTTGCTTGGCATGACACTTCGGCCCACAATCCCCCACCTGGGAGGGAGCCCGCCATGCGTCAGTATCTTGATCTCCTGCAGCACGTCCTCAAGCACGGGCACCGCAAATCCGACCGCACGGGCACGGGCACCCTCTCGGTCTTCGGGCACCAGAGCCGCTACGACCTGGCCGAGGGCTTCCCCCTCCTGACCACCAAGAAGCTCCACACGCGGTCGATCTTCCACGAGCTGCTCTGGTTCCTGCGGGGCGAGACCAATGTCCGTTCGCTCAACGAGGTGGGCGTCTCGATCTGGGACGAGTGGGCCGACCCTAAGACGGGCGAACTCGGGCCTGTCTACGGCTACCAGTGGCGGTCCTGGCCCTCGCCGGACGGCGGGACGGTCGATCAGATCACCAAGCTGATCGAAGGTCTGAAGCACAACCCCGATTCGAGGCGTCACATCGTGACCGCCTGGAACCCCGGGCAGGTCGATGAGATGGCCCTGCCCCCCTGCCACTGCCTGTTCCAGTTCTACGTCGCGGGGGGCCGGCTCTCGTGCCAGCTCTATCAGCGCTCGGCGGACATCTTTCTTGGGGTGCCGTTCAATATCGCCAGCTACGCCCTGCTCACGCACATGGTGGCCCAGGTCGTGGATCTCCTGCCGGGCGAGTTCATCCACACGCTGGGCGATGCGCACCTCTATAGCAACCACGTCGAGCAGGCGAAGCTCCAGCTCTCGCGGACGCCCACGAGCCTGCCCAGGCTCGTGCTCAACTCCGACGTGAGGCGGCTCGATGACTTCCGGTACGAGGACATCCGCGTCGAGGGGTACGAGCCGCAGGCTCATATTTCGGCACCGGTGGCCGTGTAAGACGCCAGACCCAGCATGGAGTACGGCCCAAGACCCAGCACGGAGTGCTGGGCTACTGAGATCACCTATGCTGCGGGCATGGCGGTGGTCCTGATCGCAGCGATGTCCCTCAACCGCGTGATCGGTCGCGCGGGCGACCTGCCCTGGCACCAGCCCGACGACCTGGCCCACTTCAAGCGGCTCACGCTCCACCACCCCGTGATCATGGGACGCAAGACCTTCGACAGCTTCGAGGGCACGCTCCCCGGTCGGCTCAACATCGTGGTTTCCCGGAACCCCGAATACCGGGCGCAGGGCGCGGACGTCGTGAATGCCCTCGAACGAGCGCTCGCGCTGGCCTTCAAGAAACAACCGGATCATGATGTCTTTGTCGCGGGCGGCGGCGAGATCTACAGCCAGGCCATGCCGCACGCGGACCGGATCGAACTGACCGTCATGCATTCGGCGGTGGACGGAGACGCCTCGTTCCCGAGCCTGCTCGCGGGCGACTTTGTGTGCCGGGACGTCAGATACAGACCCGCGGATCTGCAAAATCCGCAGCCGATGACCTACATGCGCCTCGAGCGCCACCGCTGACACCTCTGGAATCCCCTTTCTGGGTTATTCAGGGTGGGGTTCAGGGGCCAGCATGACAGTTTTTCATTCTATACCTGCGAGTCCAATTGTGGTGCCCGCAGAGCCTCATCCCCGTTTTCAGCCTAAAAACGCGGACATGGCCTATCATTTTACGAACTTGATGCCCAATGGTCGGTCAAATCGTGCATGAGTTTGAAAAAAGGGGTGCACACTTCTCAAAATCGGGTATACTCCGATCGTTCAAGTTGATTCCTCCACTGCGCGTCCTGCTCGGCGTGGGTGTGGGGTCAGAAACGAGTGTTTTGTTCGCGAATAAGCCTTTAGAGGAGAGTTTTGAAATGAAGACCTTTGCAGCTCTTGTTGCCGCCGGCGTCGCCGCTTCGGCATCCGCTCAGTCCCTGGACATCAACATTGTTGAGGGTCCCCTCGGCTCCTGGACCGCTTCGGCCGTCCTGAACGCCCCGACCGGCACCATCCGTGCGGTCATCTCTGACCTTGCCTTCACCATGACCGGCGCTGGCCTCGCTGGCTTCAGCTACAACAGCGCCTTCGACAGCACCTTCTTCGGCCCGGCCACCGTCACCGCTTCGGCGACTCAGATCAACTTCAGCGGCACCAATACGCTGCCCCCCCTCGCCAACCCTGGCGGTCCTGACAATAGCAACCCGCTCGCCCTCTTCACCGTCAACGGCAACGTCACGGGCTTCACCGTCAACGGCCAGATGACCGGCGCTTACGTCAGCGCTCCGTTCGACAACGTGTTCTTCTACCAGAACGCCAACGGCACCGCTGGTAACGTTCCCTTCTCGGTCAACATCATCCCCATCCCGGCTCCCGCCTCGGCCGCTCTGCTCGGCCTCGGTGGTCTCGCCGCGATCCGTCGCCGCCGCTAATACCGGTAGCCTCGGTCAGATCAATCTGATCTAGACTCACCCGCCCGGTCTCTGACCGGGCGGGTGTCTTTTTACATCTCCTTCATTGGTTTCGGGAACCATACTGGTTATGCTCAGGCACATTCAGAATTTTCTGGGCGTCGGTCCATCTGAATGATTCATGGGTTTCAACCATTGGAGAGACATGCAATGAAGACCTTTGCTGCCCTTGTTGTCGCCGGCGCCGCCGCTTCGGTTTCTGCGCAGTCGCTCAATATCAACATCATTGAAGGTCCCGCTGACTTCTTCACAATGTTTGCCGTTCTCAACAACCCCGCTGGGACGATCCGTGCGGTCATCTCCGACCTGGCCTTCACGATAACGGCATCGAACATCACCAACTTCAGCTACAACCCCGCCTTCGACAGCACCTTCTTCGGACCCGCGACGGTCAATGTCACTTCGACCTCATTGGATTTCAGCGGCACCAACACACTCCCGCCGCTCGGCAACCCGGGCGGCCCCGATCAGAGCAACCCGCTCCAGATCGCAACTTTCAATGCCACATCCTGGATCACGAATTTCGAGATCAACGGCCAGATGACCGGCGCTTACGTCGGCGTTCCGTTCGACAACGTGTTCTTCTACCAGAACGCAGACGGCTCGCCCGGATCGGTGCCGTTCCGTCTCTACTACTACCCCCCTGCACCGGGCTCCGCGTCGCTGCTCGCGCTGGCCGGCATCGGGACGATGCGTCGGCGCCGCTGATACCGGTTGCTTCGAGAAGATCAATCTGATCTAGACTCACCCGCCCGGTCTCTGACCGGGCGGGTGTCTTTTTATTCAATCCCTGCTTAAGCAAGCAAGAGGTTCGAGTACACTCATTCTCGGGGGGAGAAAGCGAGTGACTGCATGATGCGTTGCAAGTTCGTGCGGATTGGAGCCGGCCTGATCGCTTGCCCAACCTTGGCGCAAACCGAACTCGAGATCCGGATCTACGAGATTGAGCACGTCGCCGGGGGCGATGCGCTCTACAGCATTGAGGCAATGCTTCTGAACCCGACCAGCACGATCCGGGCGATCATTTCCGATCTGGATTTCACAATCGACTGGACCGATCTGCGGGATTTTCAATACAACCCCGCCTTCGACAGCACCTTCTTCGGCCCGGCCACCGTCAGCGTGACGCCCACGCAGATCAACTTCTCGGGCGCCAACACGCTCCCGCCGCTGAACAACCCCGGAGGCCCGGACAGCAGCAACCCGCTTCAGATCGCGACGTTCGTGGGCGACGACTTCTCGTTTGTGCCCTTCATCACGCCGCAACTCACGATCAACGGGCAACTCTCCGGTGCTTACGTCGACACGCCGTTCGACAACGTGTTCTTCTACCAGAACGCCGATGGCTCGCCCGGAACCGTGCCCTTCCGCGTCTATTTCGATTACATCCCTGCGCCGGCATCGGTCGCGCTGCTTGGATTCGCCGGGATCGCGACGATGCGTCGGCGGAGATAGTCTGTCACGGGTCGGGGGTGCGGGAGAATATCCATGATCCGAAAGGCGCTCAGCGTTGGCTCGCTCGCTCTGATGGCGGGCGCCACCCAGGGTCAGTACCTTGAGATCGTCATCGAGGAGGTTTCGCCAGGGTTTGGCGTGATCACCGCCCAGCTCTTCGAGCCGGCGGGTGTCATCCGAGCGGTCATCTCTGATCTGGCGTTCACGATGCGTGGCGAGGGGTTCTCGAATTTCAGCTACAACCCCGCGTTCGACAGCGCCTTCTTCGGTCCCGCTACGGTCAGCGTCACTCCGACGGAGATCTACTTCGGTGGGGCAAACACGCTGCCCCCGTTGACAAATCCCGGTGGCCCCGACTCAATCAACCCACTCCACATCGCCTCGTTCAACGCAACAGATGTCGAATGGTTTTCACCAAATGGTCAGATGACGGGGGCCTACGTTCGCTCGCCCTTTGACGACGTTTTTTTCTACCTGAACGCCTTTGGAGGCGATGTTCCATTTGAAATAATTATCCGAGGCTGGGACATTCCTGCACCGGCGTCGGTTGCTGTGATTGGATTCGGCTGGATCGCCGCGTTACGTCGCCGTCGCTAGTACTTCAGCACCGAATGCAGGTGCCCGAAGTCGTCGACGCGTTTGGCGCCGCCCAGGAAGGCGAGCTCGATCAGGACGGTGATGCCGCGGATGTCGGCCCTGCATTCGTCGCGCAGGAGCCGCGCGCAGGCTTCGAGCGTGCCGCCGGTGGCAAGGAGATCGTCGACGAGGACGACCCGGCTGCCGGGCTTGATGGCGTCGATGTGGATTTCGAGGCGGTCTGAGCCGTACTCGAGGTCGTAGTTCGCGCCGTGGACCTGCCCGGGGAGTTTGCCGGGCTTGCGGATGGGGACGAAGCCCGCCGAGAGGGACTGGGCGATGGCGGTGCCGAAGATAAAGCCCCGGCTCTCGGCCCCCACGACCAGCTCGATGCCCTTGCCGCGGTAGGGATTGGCCATCAGTTCGACGGCGAGCGCCAGGCCCGCCGGGTCGGCGAGCAGCGGCGTAAAGTCCTTAAACATGATGCCCGGCTTCGGGTGGTCCGGGACGTCCCTGATGAGCCGACGTAGCTGTTCCAAGCCGATCTCCGAAGCTGACGGGCAGGTTGAGTCGAACCCACTCTGGGCGGCAGTAGGATAGCCAAGGGCCTGCCAGAGCGCCGAATCCGTTGATCAAGGGCCACTATGCCACGCAACCACGCATCCAAGAGCACGCTGGAAACGATCGAGCCCGTCGGAGCGCGGATCCTGATCCGCAAGGACGAGGACAAGAAGCAGACCAAAGCGGGCATCCACCTGCCCGACAAGATCGAGATCCCCACCATCACGGGCCGGGTGATCGCCGTCTCGGCCCAGGTCGAGGCGGACACGGACTACACGATCAAGAAGTACGACCGGGTCCTCTTCAACCCCAAGCACGCGATCCCGGTGGACCTGGAGGGCGACAACCGGCTCTTCGTGATCCCGGTCGAGGATGTGGTCGCGATCTTCCGGCGTGACCAGGACAAGCAGGACTGAGCCCGTCTTGGCGAGCGACCCGACCATCCTGCGCAGACCCCTTGCCGAGCTGCCCGACCCGCTCGAGGTGCCGGTGCTGGGTGGGGCGTTTGACGTGGAGGCCCGGCCCCCGGGCTCCAAGAGCGAGACGAACCGAGCTGTGATCCTGGCGGCCCTGGCGCAGGGGCGTTCGATCCTGCGCGGGGCGCTGACCGAGGCGGACGACGCGGAGGTCATGGTCGCGGCGGAGATC
>JBGSIX010000086.1:0-8369 GCA_041742315.1 Phycisphaerales bacterium
CTGGAGCTCGTGCTCGATGGGCCTTGCGATCAGCCCGTGCCAGCCGTCGCCCAGGGGCGTGACGGTCAGCTCCGAGGCCGCGCTGGTTTCCTCGCCCGTGCGGATCATGCCCCGCCCGTGCCAGACGCCGACCTCGGTGCACGCCTTGACCGCTTCGGTGCGGATCTCGTCGCTCGTGTCCTTGGTGACGACGTGCCAGAGCGCCAGGTTGTCCGCCGACTCGCGGTCGCCCAGCCCGATGATCTTGCGGGCGGCGGTGTTGAGTGTCGCCACGCGCATGTCCGGCGCGAGGATCGCGATGTGCTGGTCGCTCGCGTCGACGATCCGGCGCAAACGCTCGAGCTGCTTGTCGCCCTCGGAGCGGTCCGTCACGTCCTTGCCCACGAGCACCAGGCCCGAGACCTGTCCCTGATCGTCCCGCGCCACGCTCGTGCTGAGCGAGACCACCCGCACGCGGCCGTTGGCGTCGATCATCGCCGCGTCGCGCTTGAGGCTCGCTTTCTCCTCGATCGAGCGGGCGACAAACTTCATGACCGCCTGGCGATCGTCCTCGGGGATCGAGCGCGTCCAGCCCGTGCCCGACATCTGCGACTCGTTCATGCCCGCAAAGCGCTCCGACGCGGCGTTGACCGCACGGCAGTCGCCCCGATCGTCGAGCACCCACAGCATCGTCGGCGTCGCGTTGGCCAGTGCGTTGAACCGCGCCCAGGCGTCGCTCGCCTCGGTCGACAGACGCTTCTGCTCCGTCACTTCCTTCAAGACGCCGCGCAGCCCGTTGATTCGCCCCCGGCCGTCGCGGGCGATCTCCGCCCGGATCTGGAGCCACCGCTTCTGCCCGTCCGCGTCCTCGTACCGCACATCCGCGACGAAGGGAATCTCCGATTGCACGGCGTTGCGCGCCTTGGTCTCGAACATCGACGCGTCGCGCTCGTCGAGCATCCGCAGGAACGCGTCGCTCTCCGTCAGCACCTCGCTGGCGTACCCCGTGATCGTCTGGATGTCCGCGGACAACTCCGTGAACTTGAGCGAGGGCGTCACGCGGCAGGCGAACGTCGCCGCCCCGCACGCGCCGAGCGCGCCGGGCACACCCATAGCGACTGCGTTCGCTTTCTTCGGCCGGCGCAGAACGATCCCAAAGAGCGCGCCCATGCCCACCAGGGCGAACGCGCCGACACCGATGCCAATCCAGGCGACAGGCCCAAGGCCGCCAAGCGTTGATGACAGCTGATCGATCTCGCTTTGCACCGGTATTCCCCCTGTCACCCGACAGATCGGCTTCGGGGCGCCCTCTGGGCGCCCGCGTGCGGACCCGTTTCAGGTGTCGGCCCGATCCCCCCAGGCGTTGATCGGGGACCGGGGAACACACGTCCCGGCACAACCCTCTGATGCGGCGCATCCCGCATGAACCGCACGAGACGCCGGGGCGCCCGTCCGAGAACCCTCACGCGGCTTTGGCGCCCCTGCACGATTCGATCAGTGCCCGGATCTGGTCCGCCGACTCCTCGCAGCTCATCGTCCCGGCCACGAGCTCGGCCGTCCGGCCCGCGATCTTGCCCAGCTGCTCGAACCCGAGCGTCGGGGCCGTCCCGCTGAGCCGAAGCGCCATCGCGTAGATCGCCATCGCATCGCTCTCACCCAGCGCCTCCTCGATGTTCGCGACGATCGTGTCCAGCTCGCTCCGGAAGAGGTCGACGATCTCTTTCACCTTCGGGTCGGCCCTGTCGAGGGCCCTGGATTTCTTCACCGTCTTACGGGACTTGGGGGCGCTTAGGAACTCGATCATCGCCGCCAGCAGCGCGTCCTTCTCCACGGGCTTGGTGAGCAGGCCCTGCACCTCGAGGGTCTGCATCTGCTGGCGCACCTGCGCGATGGGGGTCGCCGTGTGCAGCGCGATGGGGGTGGTGACACACTGGTTGCGGAGCCATCGGACGAAGTCCTGCACCTTCCCGTCGGGCAGGAGCATCTCCGTCAGGATCAGATCAAACTGCCCGGTCGCCAGCTTCTTCGCCTCCTCGAGTGTGCCCACGCTGATGAGCTTGATCTTGGTCACCGACAGGAAGTATTCGATGAGCCTGCGATCCACGGGCGAGGCGTCGATCTGCAGCACGTTCCCCGTGAGCTTGGAGGCGCTGGTAACCTCGGCCCCGGCGTGCATGGGCATGAGCTTGGCGACGAACTTGCTCGCGTCGATCGGCTCGTCGAACATGATCCCGATCTCGTGGACCATCCCCTCACGGTGCGTGCACCGGACGATCCGGCCCGTCATCACGATCGGCTCGCTCTCGCCGCCCGTGCGGGTCGGAAGCGCCACCGTGCACTTGCTGCCCGGGTACATGAACGCCGAGTGGAGCACCGCGACGCCACCGTTGGAGACGTTCCGCGTCGCCATGATCAGGCACCGCTTGAACGTCCCGTGCTCCTGCACGCTGACCTCGACAAACGCTTCCCGGATCGGCCAGCGAGCGTACGCCCGCATCTCCGGGCTCACCCCGGGCACGGCCATCGCGTCCAGACGATCCAGAAACGCTTCCAGCGCCAGCGGACTCATCCCGATCGTGTTGCGACGCTCTTCGACTGAATGATGCTCAGCCCGGTTCCGGTTCGCCATCTCGGCCCTGCCCTTTCAGGCAACGGACCCACCCAGCTCTCTGTCGGACGGACACCAACCGGCCTGAAGCGGGAGTCCCCCGATTCGGCGCCCCGGTTTCTCGGACCCACCCGGAACGCATCGGCATCGCTCCCGCCAACTCCCGATCCGCCGATGCCGGACTCAGACGTCCAGGTTCTTCACCTCGAGCGCATGATCCTCGATGAACTTGCGCCGGGGCTCGACCTCTTCGCCCATGAGCGTGCTGAACAGGCTCTCGGCCTGGCCCGCCATGTCCCAGGTCACGCGCATCAGCGTCCGGACATCCGGGTCCATCGTTGTGTCCCAGAGCTGGATCGCGTCCATCTCGCCCAGGCCCTTGAACCGCTTGATCTCCATCCCCCGCCGGCCCACCTCGTGGAGCGTCGGCACGATCTCGCGCAGGTTCACCGCCTCGAACGTCTTGGACGCGACCGCCTTCACGCCCGTCTCGGCGCTCTCGTCGCCCTCGATCGCTTCCGCGGGCTCCTCGGCTTTCGTCGCGCCCTCGATCGCCCAGCAGAACCGCGCCGGCAGCTTCTCGCCCGTCACCGACTCTTCCTGCGTCAGGCTGTAGTCCGTCATCGAGAGCCCAAGCTCGCCAAGCCCCGCGAACACACGCTCGAGCTCGCGGTTCTCGTGCAGCTCACGCACCGCCGCGACGGGCGTGCCGTTCTCGGCGTCCACCGCGTCGCCCAGGCGCAGGCCGTGCTTCTCGACCACCGCGAGCGCCTCAGACTCGGACCAGCAGAGCTCCTCGCCGCCCCGCCAGCTCACGCGGTGCGTGGGCAAACGGTTCTGACCCTCGGGGTCCTCGGCCCGGATCTCCAGGAGCCTGATCAGAGGCGTGCCGCGACGCTCGGCGATCTCCACGAGCTGCGCCAGACGCTCGAGCAGTTCGACCGCCCGGAGCGCCTTCTCGCCCGAGAGCTCCAGCTCCACCGGCGCCTCGCCCACCTTGCCGCCCTTGAGCTCCTGGGCCGCGGTGATGTCCCGCACCTGCAGCCTGGCCCGGTCCAGCCCGAGCTTCGTCAGCGACGACGACAACGCCCCCGCGTTGAGCAGGTAAGGCCCGCCCTTGTTGCCCTTGACCAGCTGATACAGCGGCGGCTGCGCGATAAACACGTGCCCCTTGCGGATCAATTCGGGCATGTGCCTGAACAGGAACGTCAGGAGCAGCGTGCGGATGTGGCTCCCGTCCACGTCGGCGTCCGTCATGAGGATGATCTTGCCGTAGCGCAGCTTGGCCAGATCGAACTCGGCCCCGATGCCGCAACGCATCGCCTGAATCAGCGTGCGGATTTCCTCGTGCTGGAGCATCTTGTCGATGCGGGCCTTCTCGACGTTCAGGATTTTACCCTTGAGCGGCAGAATCGCCTGCGTGTCCACGTCCCGCCCCTGCGTCGCCGACCCGCCCGCGGAGTCGCCTTCCACGATGAACAGCTCCGACCGCGCAACGTCGCGCGTCTTGCAGTCCCGCAGTTTGTGCGGCATCGAGCCGGACTCCAGCGCCGTCTTGCGACGCGTCAGCTCGCGGGCGCGCCTGGCCGCCTCGCGCGCCTGGGCCGCGACCATGCCCTTCTGGCACACCAGCTTCGCCTCGGCGGGGTGCTCCTCGAGCCAGTTCTCCAGCGCTTCGCCCACGGCCTGGCTCACAAAGCCCTCGATCTCCGGGTTCAGCAGCCGCTCCTTGGGCTGGTTGTTGAACGCCGGGTCGGGCAGCTTGACGCTGATGATCGCGATCAGCCCCTCGCGCAGGTCCTCGCCCGTGGGCGTGGGGTCCTTCTCCCGGATCAGGCCCGCCTTGCGCGCGTACCCGTTGAGCGAGCGCGTGAGCGCGAGCTTGAAGCCCTGCGCGTGCGTGCCGCCGTCGGGGTTGTTGATGTTGTTGGCGAATGCGAGCAGCAGCTCCGAGTACCCGTCGTGGTACTGCATCGCCACCTCGCAGACCCGGTCGCCCTCGGTCTTGATGACGTGCACCGGCGGGCTCATCTCGCTCTTGGGGCCCATCAGGTGCTGGACGTACTCCAGCAGCCCCTTCTCCGCGCGGAAGGTCCTGGGCTCGTTGTCCCGCCCCTCCCCCGTGCGCTCGTCGACGAACCGGATCGTCACGCCCGGGTTCAGGAAGGAAAGCTCGCGCAGGCGGTTGGTCAGCGTCTCGCCCGAGAAGTTCGTGTCGTCGAAGATCGTGGGGTCCGGGTGGAAGGTGACGCGCGTGCCGCGCTTGCGGGTGGACTCGCTCGGGATGGGCCCGACCTCGTGGAGCTGGCGCGAGACCACGCCGCGCTGGAAGGCCATCTCGTAGACCTTCCCGTCGCGGTAGACCTCGACCTCCAGGTAATCGCTGAGCGCATTGACGCAGCTCACGCCCACGCCGTGCAGACCGCCCGAGACCTTGTACGCCGAGCCCTCCTGCCCGAACTTGCCCCCCGCGTGGAGCTTGGTCATCACGATCTCGACAGCGGGCTTGCCGTTGAGGTTCGGGTCCTCGTTCTTCATCGGATCAATGGGGATGCCGCGGCCGTCGTCCACGACGCTGCACGACCCGTCGGCGTGGATCGTCACGCCCACGAACGTCGCGAACCCCGCCATCGCCTCGTCGATCGAGTTGTCCACGGTCTCGTAGACCAGGTGGTGCAGCGGCCCGATGCCCGTGCCACCGATGTACATGCCCGGGCGCTTGCGGACCGCCTCAAGGCCCTCGAGCACCTTGATCTGATCCGAGCCGTAGTCCTTGCTGGAAGTGTCTGACATCGCGCCTCGCTCGCGCGGCCTCCGTCACAATCCCGCCCGTTTCAAACGGGCCGAAACCGTGCCTCATGCCGCATGGGTTGCCCCTCGCGGTACCCTCATGCTGAGGGCCCGAAATGGGTCCCGAAATTGTAGGATGCGAGGGTCAAAAAGTCCCCATTTCACCGCCGCCAACATGACCCATCCCCCACCCCAAAAACCCGCCCCGGAGCCCGCAAACAAGGCTCTCCCGGCGCCCGATCCGGCCAACTACGACGTGGCCTTCCTGCAGACCGGGCATCTCGCCTACTCCGTCACGCCTAAGCACATTCAATTCGCCCAATTCGCGCTCATCTACGGCCTCATGGGCACGAGCATCGGGATCGGCAATCTCCTCCGTCTTTTCGGTCAAGCCGTCCACATGTCGGCTGGCTTAGCCGTGGGCCTCATCGTGCTGGCGATCGTCGGAGTGCTCGTATTCCTGATCCGCTGGGACATCAGAAACACCTTCGAGCAGGGCGGCGCCTTCCCCAAGGACCTGCGCTACGAGAAGCACAACACGACCCGTCGCATCCGCATCACCCTGCGCAACGTGCCCTCAATCCGGCTGCTCCGATTGCTCCCCGAGGCCCATCACGGCTTCGAGCCCGAGATCGCGCGCGTTCCCCTCGCCGTCGGGCTCGACCAGGCCGCCCGAAAGCTCGCGTGGCTCGGTGGCCTCATGGGCGTGCTCGTCGCGGTCCTGATCGAACTCTTCATCACCAAGTCCACCGATTGGATGCCATTCTCGATCTGGTTCGTCATGGGCATGGGCTGCATCGGCGCGATCGGCGTGCCCGAGTTCTTCTTCCCGACGTATCTCCGCATCATCCCGGGCCGACTCGATGTCATCCGCGCGCCGATCGTGGGCGACAGGCTCAGCGTGATCCACTCCTACGACCTGCGATCGCACCCGATCACGATCGTCGGGCCCATCGTCTACATCGAGCCGGTGCTCCCCTCCGGCCGGCCCCGGCCCGAACTCGTCGAAAGCCCGCGCTGGCCCAACCAGAAGACCTATCCGCCCGACTTCAAGCCCGAGGCCGTCTGCCTGCAGTTCTCGCTCACTCGATACTGGATCATCCGCGCGATCGTCTGGGCCGCGACCACGAAAGCGCCGACGCCCGAAGTGCCCAATGACCGGCTCATGGGTTAACCATTTTCGTGGCGGAGGCTTCCAGCCTCCGACTCCTTCTGCACTGAATCGCACCAAAGAAAAACCCGCCAGAAAGGCGGGTTGTGAAACGCTCTGGATGACCGCGGAGGCTGGAAGCCTCCGCCACTGGATTGCTGTCAGGGCTTGATGATCACCTGGCTCACCTGCTCCACGAGCGACTCGTACACCACCTGCACGTCGTCGTCGTTCATCCGGACGCAGCCCATCGAGGCCTCGCTGCCGATGGAGCTCGGATCGATCGTGCCGTGGATGCCGTAGCCATCGAGATTGGCGTACTGCCCGACGCCCTCGATCCCCACCCAGCGCTCGCCGATCGGGTTCTTCGGGTCCTCGGCGGCAAAGAACTCGCCCGTCCGCGGGTTGCGCCACACCGGGTTGATGAGCTTCGAATCGCTCCGCACCACGAACTCGCCCACGGGCGTCGAGCCCGATTCGCCCAGCCCCACCGGGAACGAGCAGAGGTACATCCACTGGCTCGGCGCGCCGGGAGGGCCCGCGTAAAGATCGAGCCGGAACTCGCTCTTGGTCACGACCGCGTGCAACGGCCCGCGCACGAGCTTGAGCTTCTGCCCCACGCGGATGCGCGACGGGTCGCTGATGCGGTTGATCCGCTGGATGAGCCGCCAGTCAACGGTCAGGCTCTGACGCGCGGTGATCCGCGCGAGCGAATCGCCGGACTGCACCTCGTACACCTCGGCCAGCGCATCGCCCGGGTAGACCTTGGTCCCGAAGAAGAGCTCCTGGTTGACCGTCTCCAGATCCTCGCGGATGCGGCGTTTGTCGTCCGCCGAGGCATTGGGCGCGCTCAGCGCATCGTTCAGGACCGCCCGCGCCGAGACGAGCTCGCCCCGGTTGAGGTGAGCCGTCGCGCGATCCAGCATCGCCGCGGTCCCCGTCGAAACGGGCTGGCCGATCGGGTCTTCCTGCGGCAGATCGTCAACAGGCAGGTCGCTGCGGTCATTCCCCGTCGCCGCGAGCTGGGGCGGGATCTGCTCTTCGGTGTGGTGAGGGGTCTTCTGCTCGGGCTTCTGGGTGTTGGCACCCAGCATCAGTGTTTCGTGCGTCGGCTCGGGCCTGACGTTCTCGCGGGGCTTCTCGATTTCGGGTGCCGATGCCTGCATCGGCGTTTCGCGGCGGACCGGGTCGGTCAGCACCGGGTCGATGAGCGTGTCCGCGCCAGAGGCCACGAGCGAGCCGTCGCTCCCGGCAGCGGGGGTGTCCGCGCCCGAGCCGCCGAAGAGCCAGTAGAGCGTGACGAGCCCGACCACCGCCACCGGTACGATGAACACCGCCTTGGGCGGGCCCTTCTTCTTGCGTCTCCGGGCACTTCTCGATCCGAACGACCTGCTCTGCGATGGCAACGGCATCTCGATTCCTCCTGAACCCACCCAGGCCGACTCCCCGAAATCGGGATCAGACCGGCCCATCCTCCGTGATGACGACCCCGACGCTCCTGTCGTGCGATTCCGATGGCACTTCGTCGACGATCTGACACGAGAGTACCAGCCCGACCGTCACCGCGCCGGGTGAAAGCCTTGCCAGAAAGCGATCATAGAAGCCCCCGCCCCGCCCGAGCCGCTCGCCCGCGCGCGAATACGCCAGCGCCGGCACGATCACCAGCCCGATCTCCGCCACAGGCACCAGCGGCGCGCCCGGGCTCGGCTCGCGCAGGCCGAACCTGCTTTCCACAAGCTCTCCACCTTCCATGCCCAGAAGCGCCGGCTCCATCGACTTCTCGCGCCAATTCACCCGGGGCGCCGCCACCCGCACGCCGCGCATCCGCCACAGCGCGATCGC
>JBGSIX010000087.1:0-22831 GCA_041742315.1 Phycisphaerales bacterium
GGCGGAGGCCAGAGCCGCGCCGGTGCGATCACCCGCACGCGCCTTGCCGACTGAGCCGAGCGCGGTCTGGTACGCGGTCTTGACCGCGTCGAGCTTGGCCGAGCCCTCGCTCGTGCGGAGCGATTCCATCTTGTTCACGACGCTCGCCAGGCGCTCGGCGACCGCCTTGGCCTGCTCGCGGAGCTTCTTGGCTTCTTCGCGGCCCTCGACGCCCTTGGCAGCCAGTTCCTGCGTGCTCGCCACGAGCTGGTCGCGCTGCTTGGTCAGGCGGTCGATCTCGAGCTGATGGTCGGCGATCTCGGGGCGAACCGTGTCGGCCTGGGCCATGTACTGCTCGGCCTTCATCTCCTGCGCATCGGCCTCGCGGCGCACCTTGGCGGCCTGCTCGTGCAGGGGCTGGGCCTCGACCGGGTCCATCGAGTTCGCACGGTCGCGGATGTCCGTTTCCTGGATGCGGAGCTCGCCGCCCGCCTGCGACGCTTGCTCGGCGAGCTGCTCGAGCTCGGCGACCCGCTTCTCGACCTTGGCGGTCGCGTCGCGCTCGGCCTGGATCGCCGCCTCGCGCTCCTGGATTTTCGCGTTGATCTCGCCAAGCTCCGCGTCGGGGTTGAACGACGCAGAGGTGTCGGCGAGGCTGTTGAGCTTGGACCAGACTTCGAGCTCACCCCGGAGCTCGGCGGCCTGGTCGTAGAGTTTCTGGTTCAGCTGCGCCAGTTCGCTCGCGGGGAGCTCGGCAAGCCCCATCTGCGCGCGGGCGATCATGAGCGCCGCCGCGGCGTTCTGCACGTCGCTGCCCTTGTTCGAGACTTTCTGGAGGGTGCCGATGGCGTCGCGGTATTCCTTCATCCGGAATTCGTCGCCCGGGACGGCAGAGCCCGGCGCGCCGAGGGATTCGAGCTGGGCCGAGGCGGCGCGGAGCGCGGGGGTGACCTCGTCCTCTTCGAGGCAACCCGAGGTGAGCGCGAGCGAAGCCGCCAGCAGCGCGAGCGAGAGCCTGGCCGAGGTCTGGCGAGAGCGGTGGAGGCTGCGGGGCATACGGATCTCCGAGCGGAAGGGGGTCTTCTCTGGTTCAGTTCGTTGCCGACCGAGTGTGCGGTTCCGATCGGCTGCCCGCCGACGAGCGTCGCTCACCGGCTCCCGTCAACCTTGGGGTCGGCGGGCTCCATGGCACTTGGGGGATCATAGTCGATCTCGTAGTCCGGGCGGGGGGTCCAGAGCGCATCGATCCAATCCACGGCTCTGCGGTAGTTCCGGTCCTCATCCGAGCGGAAAACAGGCCGCCAGCCCCGGACGAGCGGGTGGGCGACGTCGGTCTCGCGCCGAGGCAGGCACATCTGCAGGAGCAGGCTGTCGGCGGGGTTCTGGAAGTCCAGGAGGGGGAAGCCCTCATCGGTCCGATAATGCTCGAGGATGTACATGTTCGTGTAGTACACCTCGGGGTCGTTCGAGGTCGAGCGGACGAGCCGGAATCGACCCGCCTCGGTCCCGCCGTGGCAGCGCGTGGTGGCGCAGGCGTTGCGGAGCCAGGTTTTCTGGACCTGATCGCGGAAGATCCGGATGGCCTCGGGGTCCTCGTGGACCTGGACCTCCGGGTAGAACTCGCGGGCCTGGAGGGCGAAGAGGAGCCGGAGCTGGTTGGCTGGCTCCATCGCCAGGATCGCAGCCCGGTCGGTCGCCGTGTCCGGAATCCGTGGGTGGCCAGCATACTTCGCGATGACGTCTTCCATCGTCTCGCGCGGGATCGTCAGCGAGGGCGGGTTCTTCTCGTCGATCTCCCACACCCGGATCAGGTTCACGTCCTTGGCGGTCAGGAGTGGGAAGTCGGGCTCCTCCTCGGCGGGCCGCTTTGGACGCTCGGGCTCTTGCTCGTCGTCCTTCTTGTTGCGGTTGGCCTGGAGCTTGATGTTCTGCTCGGCGATGACGCGGAGGGATCGGGCCTGGTCGTTGAAGGGCTCGTGCTTGAGCACGCCGTCGAGCTCGACGATCGCCAGGTCGTGCCGACCCTTGTCTATGAGCCATCGAGCGAGCTGGACGAGGGCCTCGGCGTCGTCGTCGTCGATCGTGGCGCGCACGGCCTTGTAGCGTTCCTCGATCGGGGGCTGGATGTACGACTCGCGGATCTTGCTGGTGGGGATTGTGGTGCGGATGCCGTTGATCAGGAGGGTGACGGCGTCATCGGTTTCTTCGACGAGCGTGCCGTTGATCACCTGCCCGTCGTGGAGCACGACGGTGGCGACGCGTCCCTCCTCGGGCTGCTCATCTTGGGCGCTCTGCGCCAGGGCGGGCGTCAGCGACGGCAAGACCACACCCCAGAGGGCGGCGCCAGCGACGAGGGCCAGGCCTGAACGGCACGATATGAGGGATGCGGGGTTCACCGGCTTGATTGTGGGGCAAGCCGGGCCCGATGTCCAGCAGGGCCGATCAGGCCGATTTGCGGAGCTCTGAGGGCATGTCCGAGCGGTTGTAGGAGGTCTCGTCCGGGCTCATCTTGGCGAAGTTCTTGAGCGGGAGGACGGATCCCGAGGTCTGATCGTGCAGGACGAGCTCGCCGATGTCGTCGATCCGGACCGTCAGCGGGCCCTTGATCGATTCCCTGAGGACGGCTTTGAACCCGCCGGCGCGGATCTCGGTGTCGTGGCAGAGCATGGTCTGCACATTGAGCACGGGCGAGCACTTGCTGTCGATGAGCTTCATGGTTGCCCGGAGCGCCTCCTTGAGGGGCATTATTTTGGCCTCGGCCTCGGACGCCTCGAACTGGAGCGAGGTCATCATCTCGGCCTTGAGTGAGGAGGCGTCCGGGCTGTCGCGGAGTTCCTTTATCTGGGCCTTGGCTTTGGAGGCCTTCTCGCCCAGCTTTTTAATGATCGCCAGCGACTGTCCGATGAAGCCGTCGAGCGTGTCGGCTCGTCCGAGCGAGATGACGGTGTGCGTGCCGGCCTCGCTCCCGATCTGGGCGATCTGGCACGACCCGAGCGAGGCGATGTGTCCGCCGATGATCGTGGCGGTGGGGGAGCAGACGTTGCCGGTGACGGCGACCCGGCAGTCGCAGATCTCCTTATCGACGATCAGATCGCGTCCCACCCGGCAGTCCGAGCTGTTGAGATAGCGTGCAATGAGATCGCGTCCGGCATGGACCGTCCCCTTTTCTCGCCCCGAGATCCCACCCAGGAGTTCGATGTCGCGGGTCGCCACGAGTTCGGCGGCCTCGACCAGCCCGCTCACGGTGATCGATTTCCCCGAGACGATCTGGAAGCAGTCGCGGACGCCCTTGCGGACCTCGACGTTGCCCGGGAAATCGATGTTGCCCGTCGAGTAGTCGACGTACGCGTCCACCGTCAGGCTCGGGCTGATGTGGTAGCCATCGTGCTCGATCACGAGCTGACCCGCGATTTTGGAGAGCACCGAGCCGTTGTCGTGGCATTCGATGGTCTGTGCGTCGAACTTGATTGAGTTCTGCTTGCCGGGCTTGGCGCGGATCGTGTTGCCGCAGACGTCGATGCCGTCGGAGCCGTCGGTCGCGGTCTGGACCTGTCCGATGCGTTGGCCGGACTTGACGACCATGAGCATTGTTCGGTTGTAGTGGTCGAGTGCTTCGCCCTCGGCTTTTGCTTTGGGCGCGTCTTTTTCGTCGGTGTGGCGGTTTTTGCTGTAATCGTAGATCTGCTGGAGTTCGGGCTCGAGCGTGAACGAGCTGTCCAGGCCTTCTTCCGAGGGCTGGCCCGTGGCGATCACGAATTTGAACTCGCCCTTGCCCTGGAAGTCGTGCTCGGCGAACGCCTTGAGCGCCTCTTCGATCTGCTTGGAGAGCCTGGGGTTCGGCTGGAGCGCCTGCGAGAGGGCCTTGGCGAGCACGACATCGGATGTCACGTACGACCTGTCGATCCCGGGTGTGACGACCAGTGACGCTTCGAGGCGATCGGAGGAGAGGCGGATCGAGATGAGTTGATCGTCGTCGTTTGCCATGGCCGGGAGGCTCCCAGGCCGCACGCGGAACGCAGCTTACGCGGCTTTCTTGGTCAGTGTTTCCGTGATGCGCTGGCTGAGCGCGTCGGGGGTGAAGGGCTTGACGACGTAATTGTTCACGCCCGCCTTGATGGCCTCGATCACGCGGGACTTCTCGCTCTCGGTGGTGACCATGATGATGGGCGTGGTCTTGTTGGTCTGGCGGTAGTGCTTGACGAAGGTGATGCCGTCCATGTTGGGCATGTTCCAGTCGACCAGGAGCAGGTCGGGCTGGAACGCGCCGACCTTGCTGAGCGCGTCCTGCCCGTCGCAGGCCTCTTCGATCTCGGAATAGCCCAGCTGTCCGAGGACGGACTTCTGGATCGAGCGCATGGTTTTGGAATCGTCAACGAGCATGATCTTCATGGCAACAGTCCTTGCGTTTCGGCGGAACGCCGAGGGATGATTCCGATTAGGCGGCGCGTGTGCTGCTGGGTGCTTTGCCGGTGGCGGCCGCGACCCCGGCTTCGCGGATGGCGATCTCGATGGCAAGGTCGCCCTGGCTTGTTGAGCAGGGGATGCTCACGCAGGGCGTGTCGCTCCGCGTGTTGATGTGGTGCCCGGGTCCGATGACCACGCTCGGGCAGCTGATCGAGACGTTTTTGTCTACGAACATGCCCTTGGCCGAGCCCGAGATCATGTTGACGAGTTCACCGACGGCGTCGGCGAAATCGGGCGAGTCGGGCGGGAACTCCATGCCACAGAACGCGGTGACGAGCTTCTGCGCCGTGTCCTTGGGGAAGCTCAGCACGACCGAGCCGACGACATCGCCCGACATCCCGATGATGCCCGAGACGTCGTAGGTCGCCGAGGCGCCTTTTTTGATCGTTGGTTTGTTGATGGTGATGGGCATCCGGAGCATCGTGGAGAAGACGTTCTGGATGCTCTTGATGAACGGCGTGATGTATTGAGGATCCATCGTCTGTCCTTGCTCGGGTATACGCCTGCCCCACGTGACCGGGTCACCGGCTGGCGAGGCTCGGTTGACCAGACACCTGATCGAGCCAGATCGGATGCGACTTGATTTGGAGTGGTGGTTCGAACCAACGAGGTCCTTATTTGGACCAAAAGCGGGCACGAAAGACCTCGAACCCAGAGCAAGGGCTCATTGTGAGCACGGGCGGGGAAGCGTTTGGTCTGAAGGAAGTGAAGAGAGCGAGCAATAGGGAAGGAAGCCGGCTCTTGAGAGAAATGCCCAGGAGAGGACTTGAACCTCCACCCTGTTTCCAGGACTACCACCTCAAGGTAGCGCGTCTGCCAATTCCGCCACCTGGGCATGAGGCCTCGGTCCGATCGCTCGGGCCGAGGGGCGGAAGTATACGCAGATGGAGACACGAATCGAGTGTCCAAACGATGCCATGTGAACCTCGGCAACCTAGAGTCCCGGGTCGAAGCCATCAGTGTCGCGAGGAGCCAGTCAAAATGGGCACAGCCGGGGTCAGTCTCGACCAGATCATCGCAGCCGCCAGGAACCGCGCCCAGGAGGCGGGGGTCTTCGAGAGCGTGCGGATCGAGGGGGGCTGCCTTGTCTGCAAGGCCCAGGGGTCGGCCGAGGAGGCCCACTACCGCCTGACTCCCCGGGGGGGCGAGCTGATCGTTTCCCTGGACATGGCCGACCGGTGGCAGAGCGAGTCGGTCGAATCCACCCTGATGCACACGGGCGACAAGCTCGAGGAACTGCTGGACGAGGAACTCGCCGAGCTCGGGTACGAGGGCGACGAGCCGACCTATCGGCACTTCCGGAGCGACGAGATGCTCTTCGTTTTCGAGACCACGGTTCCGCTGAGCGGGCTCGACCCGGCTTCGGCCAGCGAGCGGGCGGCTCAGTTCCTGCTGGGCTACGAGGCGTGTTTCCGGCAACTGGGTGATATGGATGCGGCGGACGAAGAGGAATAAGTGCGGCTCGGATGAACTCTGACTGACTGGGGCGATCGATGCGGGTGCTGATGCTGGGCTGGGAGTTCCCACCCTTTATCGCCGGAGGGCTCGGGACCGCGTGCAACGGCTTGACGCGCGCGCTCGACCGCCTCGGGCATGAGATCCTCTTTGTCCTGCCGCGATCGGCCGACGGGATGGCCAGCGAGCACGTCCGCATCGTCGGGCCCAATGCGATCACCGAAGCCGTGGCTCAGGCCTCCGCCGAACGGAGCGACGAGATGATCGAGGCCTCCGCCGCGGGCGGGGAGACCGAGGTCGTCAATTCCGCCGCAGGCCCCGCGGGCAGCGCCTCGGGCTTTCGGCACACGCGGTTTGTCGCGGTCCCCTCGGGCACGACGAGCCCCTACGCGGGCTTCGAGACGCCCGGCGCCGGCTCGCTCGAAGTACTGCGGGAAGATTCGGAGACAACCGTCGCTCCGGGCACGGTGCGCATGAGCCGGCGCCAGCGCCAGGCGCTCGCGTCGGTGGGGGTGCATGTGGGCGACGGGCAGGGCTTTACCTCCCCCTCGGGCGAGCACTACAGCGGCGACATGCTCGGCGACGCCGCCCGGTACGCCCGGTTCGTCGCGGCGCTCTGCGAGGTCGAGTCCTTCGACGTGATCCACGCCCATGACTGGATGACGTACGCCGCGGGTGTGGTGGCCAGCCGGCTCAGCGGCAAGCCCCTGGTCGTGCACGTCCACTCGACCGAGTTCGACCGCTCGGGCGAGAATGTCAACCAGGCGCTCTACAACATCGAGCGGATGGGCATGCACGGCGCGGACCGGATCATCGCTGTCAGCAAGCTGACCAAGACCATCTGCACCCGGCGCTACGGCATCGAGGACGACAAGATCGAGGTCGTGTACAACGGCATCGACGACGATCGCGTCCAGCCCGGCGCGGGACAGATGATCGCCAGCACGGACAAGATCGTGCTCTTCCTTGGGCGCATCACGATGCAGAAGGGGCCCGAGTACTTCGTTAGGGCCGCTCGGCGCGTGCTGGACAAGTACCAGGACGTCAAGTTCGTCGTCGCGGGTTCGGGCGACATGGCGATCAAGATGATCGAGGAAGCCGCGCACCTGGGCATCGGGCACAAGGTGCTCTTTACGGGTTTCCTGCGTGGCAAGGACGTGGACCGTGTCTTTCAGATGGCCGACTGCTACGTCATGCCGAGTGTGTCGGAGCCCTTCGGCATCGCGCCGCTGGAGGCGATGAAGAACGATGTTCCCGTGATCATCAGCAAGCAGTCGGGCGTGAGCGAGGTGCTGACGCACGCGCTCAAGGTCGATTTCTGGGACATCGACGGGATGGCCAACAAGATCATCGCGGTGCTCCGCCACCCGCCTCTGAGCCAGACGCTCCGCCAGCACGGGCCGCTGGAGCTCCGGGGGCTGACCTGGGACGGCGCAGCGAAAAGGACCGCGAACGTCTATGAGACCGTTCGCGGCCTGGCTTTGGTCTAGGGGCCTTTGCTTCCACTGAGAGTGGACGGATCAGGACCCGCCGATGACCTCTTCCGGGAGGCTCTCGAGTTCCTTCTCAGCTTCGGCGTTCATCTTCTTGACCTCGTCAGACACATTATCTGCGGCGCTCGGGGGTTGCTTGTTCCCGCCGCCGCTGGTGTACCAGTAGATCCCGCCCGCAGCGGCCAAGAGAGCCACAACGAGCGCGATTTTGAGACCGTTGCCTTTGCCAGAACTTTGTGCCATCTGTGACTCCTTGCGATGCTCGGACTGGCGAAGCCTTTCATACGGGCGTGCCGGTACCGGGTGGACGACGGATGGAATCTCCGCCGGATGAACTCGGGTTGATTCTAGCCGATGTCGGCCCGGAAGCGGATCAGCCCACGTCGCGGCGTTGGAAGAGGATCACCGCCAGGCTGAGGAAGGCGCCGATCTGCATCACGCTATAGATGGCGATCCGGACGACATGCCCGGGCGGGATGGTGCGGTTCTGCGAGACGGCATCGAGCAGCCAGAAGAAGTGCATATTGGGCACCACGGACCAGGCCGTCAAGGCGATCGGATTGATACGCGTCGGGCTGGTGAAGATGTAGTCCCCCTCGCGTGGCGGGCGCTGCACGGGGAGCGAGCGGGCGCCGATGTTCTCGATCATCAGCGTTTTGCGGTCGGCGGCCGTGACCATGATCCCCGAGGGCGTGTCGCTCGCGGTCAGCAGACGCCGCTCGGCCGGGTCGCCCGTGTAGGGTTCGAACTTTGGCACCGCCATTCCGATGCCCTGGGGGCTTGGGCCGTAGTAGATCGGTGTCCCCGGGGCAATCGCTTCTTTCGGGAAGTTGGTGAGCGTCAGGTTGTACCTGGCGCCGACGGCCCGGAAGTCTGCAAACTCTGGGCGATCGGGCTGGGCGGCTTCGATCACGCCGGCAAAGTCGTTGAGGAACGCACGTTTGCCGAGGAAGTGATTCGAGAGCAGGCCAAGGACGAAGACGCCGACGCAGATGACCAGCGTCATGACCTGGCTGAGTCGTGTAGAGGCCGCAACCGCGATCGCGGTCAGGACCAGCATCGCCAAGCTGAGCGCCAGGCAGGCCAGCAAGATCTGGGGCTTAAAGTCTGTCGCCAGCGACTGGAGTTCCCACTCCTTGCTGAAGGCGAGCGTGAGCAGGTACGAGGCGGGAACGAGCGGGGTCATGATGACCACGGCGATCTGCGGAAAGGACCACCCGTAAAAGAAGTTGGTCCATCCCGCGATGAGGACGGCGATCAGGACCGCACCGCAGCTGAACAGGATGACGGGCATATCCATCATGTCGCCCGCGTTGGTCATCACCTCGTGGCGGACGCCGAACATCAGAAATGTGATCATGATGAGCGTCGCCATCATGATGGCCACCGAAACACCCAGATATTTCCCGAATATCACGGTTGGCCTGGCGATCGGCTTGGAGACGATGGTCAAGATGGTCTTGTCTTCGATCTCGCGGCTGATGACGGCGGTCGCCTGAAAGGCGGCCAGGATCAGGCCCATGACAAAGACGGTGGCCATCCCGACATCAAGGAGCATTTTGTCGTCGCCGTGCACCTCGGCGGAATCGGTGTAGCCCATCGAGTAGCCGCTCGCTGAGGTGTTGAGCGCCTGGAGGAGGCCCGAAACGGCGATGAGTACGAAAAAGATGGGCTGGCGCAGGCTCTCGACGAGCGTGTTGCGTGCGATGATCAGCGTTTGAAGCAGCATCGTGTGTGGCGTTCTTTCGAGGCGGGACAGACCCCGTCGGCGGTGTCATCGAGGGATCGGGACGAGCAGGGACGGTTGGCGTACGTGTCCCGGCGCGGAAAGTTCGATCGGCGGCTGAACATAGAGCCGCCCGGATCGTAGTTCAACGCAAGCGGGTCCGGGCGGCTCTCAAAGCCCTTCCAGTGGACAGCCGATCGGGGCGTGCTGACAATGCACCCCCCGGCGTGTCCGGCCTGGGGCGTGGCGGAGCTGCGACAACCCCAGACCATTGGGTTTGGTTGGTGCCCGGGAAGGAACCTGCCGACCGAGTCTCGTTATCCCAGTTCGAATCGTCTCTGACAGGAACACACCATGCGGGCGGATCACCTGTCGTTCAAACGGGCTACCAACGTGGCGATGCTCGGCATCGTCATCCAGATTGTGCTGGGAGTTGGCCTGCTTCTCTATGGCCTCTTGCTCGACGACCGCGCGGGGGTGACCGGGTCTATTTTCATTCTGTTCGGAGCCGTCGCCTGGATCGCGCTTGCGATCATTTTCGATCAGCACCGACGCGAGCGGATCGAGGCGGTCGAGTACGAAAATTTCGCCGAGCAGGACCTGGCCAGTTCGAGTGTCTTTGAGGAGTCGGGCACCGATCTCCGGGTCGCCGCCAAACGCCTCGAGGGTCTCTACAAGTACATGCTCCCGGTCGTGAGCATCTCCATGGGCCTGGCGCTGGTGGGCTTTGGCTGGATGAGGCTCGCCGGCGAGAGCGCCACCTTCCGCTCGCAGCTGAACGAGGGTGTCAAAGCCGTCACCGGCTCGGGTCACCACGGCTGGGCGATCGCGCTTGGCATCGGCATCGCGGTCATCGGCTTTGTGTTTGCCCGGTTTACCTCGGGCATGGCCCGCGCCAAGGTCTGGGAGAATCTCAGGGGCGGCTCGGTGTATTCCGTTGGCTCGGCGCTGTTCGGCCTGGCCATCGCCGTGGCGCACCTTGCGGACCTTGCGGGGCTCAGCTCGGTGCTCCACTGGCTGAACGATGTCCTCTCGATCACGATGATCGTGCTGGGCGCCGAGATTTTCCTGAACTTCGTGCTGGATATCTACCGTCCCCGCCCGGCGGGCGAACACCCAAGGCCCGCGTTCGATTCGAGGCTGCTCGGGTTCGTTGCGGCGCCGGACCGCATCGCAGAGTCGATCAACGACGCGATCAACTACCAGTTCGGCTACGAGGTCACTTCGAGCTGGTTCTACAAGCTGCTGAGCCGATCGTTTGTCTGGCTCGTGCTATTCGGTGGTGTGGCGGTCTGGCTGATGACCTCGATGGCGGTCATCGAGCCGCACCAGCGGGGTCTGCTGCTCGTCCAGGGTCAGGTGCGGGGCGAGCTCGGACCGGGCCTGCATTTCAAGCCGCCCTGGCCCTTCGGCAAGGTCGTCCTGCCCGAGTTCATCCGGACGGAGACGGTCGGCGAGGGCCGCGACGCCAAGCAGCACGAAATCGTTGACGAGACCGCCACCGGCGTTCGGATTCTCCAGCTCGGTGCCGAGCCGCCCGCCGGCGACAAGATCATGCTCTGGGCCAACGAGGATCTTCAGGAAACGCTGATGATCGTCCAGCCCTCGCAAGAAACCGCCGTGTCGCGCACGCGTGACTTTGGCCGTGGGCTTGCGATGGCGAGCGTGCGTGTGCCCGTGTATTACTCGATCAAGCCCGGCGGGGTGGAGGCCTATCTCCGGCTGGGGATCGACGCCCAAACCCGCGATCAGATGCTCCGCCTGGCCGCCCAGCGCGAGCTCATGCGTGAGCTCGCCTCGCGCAGTGTGGACGATGTGGTCGGATCCGGTCGCAACGCGATCCGTGAGTCGCTCAAGAATCGCATCTCTGCCGCATTCGACGCTCTGAATCCCGATGCCTCGGGCAAGCCGCTGGGGGCGGGTGTCGAGGTCCTCTTTGTCGGGTTCGAGGACGCCCGGCCCCCGCAGGAGGCGGCCAAGGCCTACGAGCAGGTGCTCGAGGCTTCCCAGAAGAGCGCGACCGTCATCATCCAGGCGCAGCAGTCCCGGGCGGAAACACTGGCCAAGGTCGTCGGCTCGATCGCCGGCGCCGAGGAGATTGTCGCCGCGATCGCCGAACTCGACGCGATGACTCCGATCTCTGATCCGCAGGCCCTGCTCGAGAAGGAACTGGCGATCCGAGAGATGATCGAGGACGCGGGCGGCGAAGCGGGCGATGCGATCCTGGCGGCCCGGGCGGACCGCTGGAAGGAGCACATGTCGGCGCGGGCGCTGGCAGAGGAGTACCGGGGCAAGCTCGCCGCATTCCAGGCGGCGCCCCAGATCTACGAGAACCGGATGAGGTTCGAGGCGATCAAAGACGCGATCACGGACCTTCGGATCTACATCGTGGACGAGAGCGTCCAGAAGCGGATCAGGCTGGATCTGATGGACAAGTACATCGGCAGCAGTGGTTTCGACCCAGTCAACGACGGCGACATGTGAGGAGCATGATGAAGACTCTCCGCAGACCCCTGTTCTTTCTCCTGGCCGGCCTGATCGTGGTGGCGCTGGCCGCGTTCAGCTTCACGTACACCGTGCAGTACAACGAGCGCGCCGTCGTCACGAACTTTGGTTCTGCTGACGAAGCAGATCTGAAGACCGATCCGGGTCTGAAGTTTAAGTGGCCCTACCCGTTCCAGTCGGTGACGAGCTACGACACGCGCGTGCAGGTGGTCGATGCGCTGGGCACCCAGCAGCAGACCGCCGACGACAAGCAGATCGTGGTCGAGGCGTACGCGGCGTGGCGTGTGGACAACCCGCTCGTGTTCTACCGCAAGTTCTCCAACGCGGGACCCGACGAGCGTGATCACTACGCCGAGGCGGAGAAAACGGTGCTCTCGAGCCTGAACTCGGCGATCAGCGAGACGAGCCGCTTCCGCATGGACGAGCTTTTCTCGCCCTCGTTCGGTTCTTCCAAGCTCCCCGATCTTGAGAAGGCGATCCTCGCCGTGGTGCGGCGCGACGCGGGCGACCCGAACACCACGGGTCTTGGCATCGAGATCGTCGATGTGGGCATCAACAGGATCAGGCTGAGCGAGCAGAACAGCACCGACGTGATCGAGCGCATGAAGGCCGACCGCCAGAAGCTCGCGCAGGACACGATCAGCGCGGGCCAGGCAACCGCGCAGACCATCCGCACGACGGCCGAGAGTGACGCCCAGCGCATCCGCTCGTTCGCCGAGCGTCAGGCGAGCAACCTGAAGTCCATCGGCGATCAGGAAGCCGGGCAGTACATCGCCACGATGCAGGAGAACCCCAAGCTGGCGATGCTCCTCGAAGAGCTCCAGTTCCTGCGCGACGCCTACTCCAAGCAGATCACCCTCGTGATCTCCGGCGCGCCGGGCTTCCGGATGCTCCAGCCCGGAAACCTCGACAAGCTGCTCGAGGACGATGATGAGGAGGACGGCAAGTGACCGACGAGCAGAACGAACAGCTTGGGCGTTCGCGCGGCGAAGCCTCGGTCACGCTGCGCGAGTCGCAGGACGACACCGAATCCGGGCTTCTGCTCGACAACGCCAATCGCTCGGCGCTCGATGCGCTGCGGATCGCGTACACGATCATGAGCTGGATCATGGTCGGGCTGATCGTGCTCTTCGTGCTCAGCGGGTTCCAGTCGGTCAGCGAGAGCGAGCGAGCCGTCCGGCTGCGCTTCGGGCGGATCGACAACGCCAACCTCGGCGCGGGCTTCCAGTTCGCGTACCCGCCTCCCATCGGGGAGCTGATCAAGATCGAGATCGGGCAGAAATCGCTGCGGATTGACGACGCGTTCTATCCCGAGTTGCAGGGCCGCCAGCGCAGCCAGACCGTTGAAGAGCTCGCCAGCCGCGGCGGGTTCAGCAGCTACAACCCGAACAAGGACGGCTCGATCATCACCGCCGATCAGAATCTGGCGCACGCCAAGTGGCAGGTGCTCTACGAGCGTGCCCGCCCGACCGAGTGGCTGACCAACATCAACCGCGAGAAAGAGGAAGAGATCATCCGTCTCTCCGTCGAGCGGGCCGTGGTCCGAGCGATGTCTGAGATCACGATCGAGGAATTGATCAAGCAGACCGCGGGCTCGGAGGGGTCCGTGGCCCGGCGCGCCGAGCAATTTGCTCAGGAAGCGCTCGACAGGCTCGACTCCGGGATCCAGATCAGCCGCCTGGACATGGTCGACCCGGCCCCGCCGATCAATCTGTACAACGAGTTCGCGGCGGTGAACAGCGCGCAGTCCAACGCCAACGCCGAGCGTGACCGGGCGCAGCAGGACGCACGTACTACGCTCAATAAGGCCGCGGGCGGCGCCGCACAGACGCTCATCGAGCTGATCGACCGGTACGAACGTGCCACGGACCTTGGCGATACGGACGCGCAGGGCACGCTGCTCTCGGCGATCGATTCGGTGCTCTCGGGCGAGGCCGTGACCGTCGAGCCGACCTCCGAGGACGAACAGCCGATCGTTGCGGCCAGGGGTTTGGTGTCGGGCGATGTGACGCGTCTGATCAGCGATGCCGAGACCTACCGCAGGCGCGTGCGCGACCGCGCCCTGGCCGACGTCACGCGGTTCCGCTCGAAGCAGGAGCAGTACGCCAACAACCGCCGGGTGCTGATCACGCGGGAGTGGGCCGACGCGGTGAGCGCCTTCCTGAAGAAAGACACCGTGCAGGCGATGTTCCTGCCAACCGAGACTGACGTCCTGGAACTCTTGCTCGGCCGGGACCCGCAGATCCTGCGTGACCAGGAGAAGGTCCGCAACCGCGAGCTGCTCAACCAGGCCAACGAGCAGCGCAAGGAACAGATCAACCAGCCGCAGCTTCGAGACGTAAACGAGTCCAACCGCTGATCGGAAAGTGCCCTTGGCGACCGCAAAGACACAACAGAACCAGCAGCCCGTTGTTGCGTGCCAGCGACTGACCAAGGTTTTTAAGGACTTTTGGATGCGACCCCGCGTCCGCGCGGTTGAGGATGTCTCTTTCGAGATCATGCCCCACGAGATCTTCGGGCTCCTGGGGCCCAACGGCTCGGGCAAGAGCACGACGATCAAAATGATCCTCGGGCTCCTGCACCCCAGCAAGGGCCGACTCGTCGTTTTCGGGAAATCTCCTTCCGATGTCGAGACCAAGAAGCGCATCGGCTACCTGCCCGAAGAGAGCTATCTCTACCCGTTCCTCAACGCCCGCGAGACGCTCGACTATTACGCCAAACTCTTCGAGCTGGACCCCAAAACACGCACGCGGCGCATCGACGAGCTGCTTGACATGGTGGGCCTCTCCGCCGCGCAGCACAGGCCGGTGCGGGAGTATTCAAAGGGCATGCAACGCCGCATCGGGCTCGCCCAGGCGCTCATCAACGACCCCGATTTCCTGATTCTTGATGAGCCGACCACCGGGCTCGACCCGATCGGTACGCGCCAGGTCAAAGACCTCATCATCGAGCTGGGCCGCCGAGGCAAGACCGTGCTGCTCTCGAGCCACCTGCTCTCGGATGTGGAGGACGTCGTTGACCGGATGGTCATCCTCTACGGCGGCAAGATCCGCGACGAGGGCACCACCGATTCTCTTCTCACCAAGCACTCCAAAACCACGCTCGAAACCGATGTGCTCGACGACGAAACCATCGCCGAGATCGATCAGGTCATCCGCCGACGCTCGGGCGGCACCAAGAGCCTGCTCGGTGTCACGCACCCGAGGCAGAAACTCGAAGAGAAGTTCCTCGAGATCGTGCAGAAGGCCAAGGCCGAACGCATCGAGACCTCCGGTGCCGGCAGCGGCGGGGCCACGGCTTCGTTCCTTGCCGCGGGGACGGCCGGCGAAGTCCCATCGGGCGAAGCGCTCATCGACAAACTCGTCTCATCAGCGCCCGAACCGACGCACGAGCGTCAAGATCGGCGTCCCGCGAAAGCTGTTGCGCCCAAAGAGCCCGAGCGCAGCGTTGTCGATGACCTGCTCGCCGACGACGAACCCAAGCCCGAACCCGCTCCAAAGCCCGTGTCGCCCAAAGCCCCGGCACCGACGCCAAAGCCTCCGGCGCGTGACGACGTCGATCTGGATGTGATCGGCTCACTGCTCGACGAGTCCGACGCGGACAAGAAGGACGGCAAGGGTGGGGGGCAGACGCCGTGAAACTCGGCGAATTCAAGGCCCGCGCCGATCGCATCCAGCAAAGCCGGGGGTTCAAACTCGTTGCTTCCGCGGTGATTGTGCTTGCCGTGATCGGTGTCTCGATCTCTGCGTATGTTGCCTCGGCCTCGCCCGTGATCCAGCGCGCGGTCGAGTCGGCACCCGAGTCCTCTGGCGTGGGCGCGACGATCACCAACACCGACGCCGCCCAGCTCATGCTCGAGACGGTCCTCAAGGATGCCCGCGGGCCGTCGGGCACCATCATCGGCACCCTGATTGTCGGAGCCGCGGCTCTCGTGACGGTCTGGCTCGGGCTCGGGCTGACGTATGCCGCTCTCGGGCTCGTGCTCGCTCTGGTCGCCGGCCCGCTCTGGCTCTTCGATGGCACGCGAGGGCTCTCCAAGCTTGTCATCGGTGTGGTCGTGCTCGCCGCGGCGTTCTCGGCGCTGATGCAGGGCGCTCGGCTCGTCCTGAGCGGCAAGGGCCCGGTCCGCGCGATCGGGCGGAACGTGCTCTCCGAGGCCGTCCGGCTCCGGCTCTCGATCGTCTTCATTGTCATGCTCATCTTCGGGCTTGCGGCCCTGCCCGGACTCCTCGACGCGGACCAGCCTCTGCGCTACCGGGTGCAGTCGTTCATGCAGTTCGGCACGGGCGGATCGTTCTGGCTCATCGCGCTGCTGACCGTCTTCTTCAGTGTGAGCACCGTCAGCACCGAGCAACGCGACAAGATCATCTGGCAGACCATGACCAAGCCCGTGGCGGCCTGGAAGTACCTCCTCGGGAAATGGATCGGTGTGGTCGTGCTGGCCGGGGTCCTGCTGGCGGTCAGCAGCTCGGGTGTGTTCCTGTTCGTCGAGTACCTGCGCAACCAGCCTGCGATCGGCGAAAAAGAGGCCTTCATCTCCTATGCCGACGAGGGGCTCAGCGAAGACCGCCTCGTGCTGGAAACCCAGATCCTCAGCGCCCAAAGAACGATCGAAGCCGAGGAGCCCGTCCTCGACGAATCGACCATCCAGGACATCATCAAGCAGCGGATCGAGCAGATCCGACAAGCGGACCCGTCGTACGAGTTCACCTCCGATACCGAGACCAAGTTCCGCGAGGACATCATCAAGCAGAACCGGTTGCTCTACTTCGCCATCCAGCCGGGCGAATCGCGGAACTTCATGTTTGAAGGGATCGATCTCAAGGAAACCGACGACGTGCCCCTCGTGCTGCGCTACCGCATCGATTCCAGCGCCAACGAGCCGAGCAAGCAGTACAAGATTTCCTTCGGTCTGCCGGGCCTGGCCCCGATCGTCCGCAACACGGGTCTCGGGCACACGCACACGCTGCCTCTGGCGCCCCTGATCATCCTGCCCGCGCGGTCCAACGAGCCGATCCCGCAGGTTCTCCTGCCCGACGATCCGAACTTCTCGCGCGCCCTCCAGCTGATCCGCGCGGGGGAACTCCCGAATGCCACATACATCCGAGCCGGCGAGATGGTCGACCAGGGCCGGTTCATGATCCAGATGTCCAACGGCCAGTTCGCGTATTTCGCCAATCAGCAGGGCCAGATCGTCAGCCCGACCATCGTTCCCAACGAAGAGTACCTCCAGATTCCCGGGGGCGGGCTCACGCTCTCGTACAGCGCGGGCAGCTACCACGCCAACTACGCGCGCACGATGGGCGTTCTCTGGCTCAAGCTCGCATTCCTGGCCATGCTCGGGATTTTCTGCTCCACGTTCCTCTCGTTCCCCGTGGCCAGCATGGTCAGCCTGGGCGTTTTCCTGATGGCCGAGAGCGCCGGCTACATCAGTCTGGCGGTCAGCAACTACTCCACGCTGGGCAGCGACGACCACGTCAACTTCGTCAAGCTCGCCATCTCGGCGATCGCCTACAGTGTTTCCTGGATCTTCAACGTCTACGCCGACCTCAAGCCCGTCGAGAAACTCGTGAACGGTCAGATCGTGGGCGGCGTAGACATGCTGTCGGCGGCGGGTGTGATCGGGACTTGGTGCCTTGTTCTGTTCGGCGCCGGCGTTCTGATCTTCCGCAGGCGTGAATTGGCGATCTATTCGGGCCAGTAGGCCGGAGGCAATCGGCGTGTCCCACGACAAGCTCATCCAGTCGATCGCGGGCGTGGTCATGCTCGTCCTGCTCGCGGGCTCGGGCGTCGCGGGGACCTCCATCGCCGAGTCCAGCGGCAAGCACCGCCTTGTGTACGCCGATACCGCCGCCGAGAACGACAGCCCCGAGGTGGCCATGGGCATCGCGATGGGCGCGTTCCGGGGCGTCTTCGTCAACATGCTCTGGATCCGGGCCAACCGCCTCCAGGAAGAGGGCAAGTACTACGAGGCGATCGAGCTGGCCAAGACGATCACCAAGCTCCAGCCTCGCTTCCCGCGTGTCTGGGTGTTCCAGGCGTGGAACCTGGCGTACAACATCTCGGTCGCCACGCAGACGCCCGAGGAACGCTGGCAGTGGGTCGACGCGGGGGTCCGCCTGCTCCGCGAAGAGGGCATCCCCCAGAACCCCAACGACATGCTCCTGCACAAGGAACTGTCCTGGATTTTCCTGCACAAGATCCAGGGCGTCACCGACGACGCGAACCAGTACTACAAACGCAAAGTCGCCGAGGAATGGACCGTCGTGCTCGGCCCGCCGCCCCCGCCCAGCCCCGAGATGCGCACGCGCGAGGCCGCGATGGCTGCCTACGGCGACTGGCTGGGCGTTGTCGCCAGCGCGCCCGATTCCGTCGAAGGCGCCATCAATCGCGAGCCACTGGTCGCCGAACTCATCGGAGCCCTCGAGAGTCTTTTCGGTTCCGAAACACCGCTCGACACGCTCCGTCGGTATGCCATCCACGAGGAACTGCACCGCAAAAACCTGAGCGACGACCGTCTGGGCGGCTACCTCGGGCTCGAGGGGGATGAAGAGATCCAGCGCATCCAGACGCTGAGCCGACTCATGCACGACCCCCAGCTCGAACCCGCTTGGGACGTTTACATCGCCTATCTCCGCAAGCGTGTCCTGCTCGATCAGTTCCACATGGACCCCTCGACCATGGAGCGGTACACACGCGAGTTTGGGCCGCTCGATTGGCGCCACCCGGCGGCCCACTCGCTCTACTGGGCCAGGCTGGGCGTCGAGCGCGGGCTCGGCCGCGTCGAGGAACAGAACAAATCCGACTATGATTTCACCAACACCGACCGGCTCGTCATGCAGTCGATCCAGGAGCTCTTCCGCTCCAGCGAGCTCTACTTCGACTTCCTCGAGTTCGAGCAGGGCCGGTACGCGTACTACATGGCCATGCCCAACACCTTCTTCATCGACGCCTACGGCGAGCAGCTCGAAGACGTCGCCACCCGCGGCGGCATCGCGACCTCCATGAAGCGCACCTACACCAACTACGCCGCCGGATTCGAGAACTTCCTCCAGGACGCGATCCTGCACTACTACCGCCGCGGTCAGATCGACAAGGCCATCGAATACCGGCACAAGCTGCTGACCTGGCCCGGGCGCAACATCAACGACTGGGAAGCCGATGAAAGGCTCAGCTGGCCCATCGACCAGTACGTCGAGTGGGAGATGATGGGCCGATACACCTCGCCCACGCTCTACGTCAACCAGGTGTCGGCGGCGCTCATGGGCGCGTTCACCAGCGGCCTGCTCGCCGGCGATCAGGACCTCTTCAACAGCCAGTACAACTGGGCCAGGCAGTACCACGAGTACTTTATCCGCGAGCAGAACAAGGGCGCGATGCTCGCCGATCCCAACGCCGGACGCATGGAAAACCTGCCCAAGGACTTCCGCGTCTTGGCCGGCGGCGTCTTCACGAACCTGCTCTCTTCACTGAGCATGGACGAACGCGAGACGATGTACCTCGCGGCTCCGAACGAACTCAGGCTTTTCGCCTACCTCGTCCTCGAACGCGAGCTCTCGGAATACATGAACGAGGAAGCCGCCAACGGCAACGGGAAGAGGTTCGATGAGGCCTTCCCGCCGCCGGTGGGCATCGATCAGTTCCGGGTTGAGATGGACGCTCTGCGCGACCAGCAGCAGCAACGGCTCAACATCGATGTGAAGTAAGGGCCGGTGTGACCATCGCGCGAGCGAGCGGGCCGATCGAGGTGTTTACCCGGGCTCGCCCGTCAGAAGCCGGCGCACGGCGCGATACCGATCGAGTGTCCCCGCGATGACATCCGCGGGAAGCTCGGGCCCGGGGGCCGTCTTGTCCCAGAGCCGGCGCTCCACGAGCGATTCCAGGTATTCACGCACAAACTGCTTGTCGAAGCTCTGCTGCGCCCGCCCGGGCTCGTACGTCTCGGCGGGCCAGAATCGGCTGCTGTCGGGGGTGAGCGCCTCGTCGATCAGGATCGGCTCGCCCGCCGGGTCCGCCGGGTCGATCCCGAACTCGAACTTCGTGTCCGCGATGATCACGCCCCGCTGGGCCGCGAACGCCGAGGCCTTAGCGTAGATCGCCAGCGAGATCCGCTTGACCTGTTTGAGCCGGTCGTCGCCCAGGATCTCCCCGGCGCGGGCCTCGCTGATGTTCTCGTCGTGTTCGCCCTGCTCGGCCTTGGTCGCCGGGGTGAAGATGGGCATGGGCAGCTTGTCGCACTGGACAAGCCCCGAGGGGAGCCGCACGCCGCAGACCGAGCCCGTGGCCCGGTAGTCCTTGAGCCCCGAGCCCTCCAGATACCCCCGGACGACGCACTCGACGGGCAGCACCTCGCAGCGCCTGCCGATCGTGATCCGGCCCCTGAGGGCCTCCCTCGTGGATCCGGCCTTCTCGAAGGCGGATTCCGGGATGTCCTCGACCGCCGTAGAGATCAGGTGTGTCCGGCAGAGCCCCTGGGATTCGATCCAGCGGAGCCAGAAGGCCGCGATCGAGGTCAGGAGGACCCCTTTGCCGGGGACGGGGGTGGGCAGGACCACGTCAAAGGCCGAGAGGCGGTCCGAGGCGACCATGAGCAGGCGGTCGACGCCGTCGCTGCCCGGGCCGAGGTCGTACACATCGCGTACTTTCCCGCGTCGAACGGGCAGTGCGAGCTCCGATTGAAACAGACTCTCCATGTTTCCCAGCGAGTCCTTTGATGGAGGGGCTCCGAACCAGATATCGTAGGGAGGCCAGTCACGCCGGCACCGCAGCCAGGCTTGTATCCGAACGATCGGACACGCCGCCCCGGAGGTCTCCCAGAGCGATGCTCAGCTTTGCCGTATTCGACAGCTCGGGTCCCGCTTCCGACTGGGCCACCGCCGAGTCGCATGTCTTTGGTCAGGACGAGGTCCCGGTCCCCGCCGAGGTGCGCGCGGCCCCCGGGCGGATCGTCTGCGAGAAGCACTCCGCCGAGGCCGCGGGGTTGGCGACCGTCTTCCCGCCCCTCGAAGAGCACTCTGGCAGCCCGCTCTATCTCAAGACCTGCCTGCTCCCCGAGCGCGACCACCCGTACCTGCTGAGCCTCGAGATCGCGCGCCAGCGCATCATGACGCTCCTCAACAAACTCGAGGACTGGTCCCTCTTCGACCTGGCCAGCGATCACCCGGCGATCGAAGCCATGGAATCGGCGCGGCTCGCGTTCACCAAGGCCCTCGTCAGCCACCGCCTGAACCAGGGCGCCGACGGCTCGTACGCCCAGGAAGCCGACAGGATGGCCCGCGAAGCCATCGACCTGGCGCTCAAAGCGAGCGATGCGCTCGTGGCCGCCCAGACCGAGCGCGCTCTGCCCGACCGCGTGAGCGGGGCCGCGTACGCCAGCGCCGTGGGCAAGGACCTGTCCAAAGGTCCAGTCCAGGGCCCCGCGGTCAAGAGCCCCAACGACATGGGCCTCGTCCTGCCCGTCAAGCCCGCGATCTCGGTGGGCCTGAACCCGGTGCAGTTCTCCGACACGCTCCAGAATCTGATTACGACCGGCTGCGACTTCATCGCCCTGCCCACGCGCTGGCGCGACATGGAGCCCGACGAGGGCAAGTACGCCTTTACGCCCACGGACCGCTGGATCGAGTGGGCCATCCGCCAGGCCAAGCTCCCCGTCTCCGCCGGGCCCGTGGTCGATCTTGGGCGCTCCAACGTGCCCGACTGGCTCTACATCTGGGAGCACGACTACGAGACGCTCCGCGAGGTCGTCTACGAGCACGTCAAGAATGTGATTACCCGCTACAGGCGCACCGTCCCGCGCTGGACCGTGCTCAGCGGCCTCAACCGCAACGACAACTTCCAGCTCTCCTTCGAGCAGATGATGGACCTGACCCGCATGGCCATGCTCCTGGCGCGCAAGCTCCACCCGCAGGGCAAGATGCAGATCGAGGTCCTGCACCCCTTCAGCGCCGAGCCGGGCCACAGACCGCGTTCGCTGCCCGGCGCGCTCTACGCCGAGATGGTCCAGCAGGCCGGCATCGGCGTCGACGCCTGGGGCGTCCGCCTCGAACTCGACCGCCCAAGGCCCGGCTGCATCCGGCGCGACCTGATGTCGCTCTCGTCGGCTCTTGACCGCTATGCGCTCCTCGACCGCCCGCTCGCCGTGACGGCCGTCAGCCGCGCGCTCGAGCCCGGCGCGCCCGTGCAGAGCGAGGAAGACGCGACATGGCTTCGCCAGGCGATGGAACTCATCGTCAGCAAGCCCAGCGTCATGAGCTTCGTCTGGCAGGAACAGGAGCTCCCGCCCGGCGCCAAGGGCCCGATGCCCGGGAGCCTGATCGACGCCTCGGGCAATCCCAAGCCCGCCGTGCGCCACGCGATCGCGCTCCGCAAGGCGATCCAGTCGGGCGACGCGGTGGCGACAGCACCGAAGGCCGTCCACGCATGACCGCCCCCGTCCGGGATGGCTCGTTCCCCAGCGCCGCACGCTGGGTCTGTGTTGCTGTCCTCGGTGGCCTGGGCGCGATTGGCGTCGGCCGGGGACTCATGACCAGCGCCGAATCGGCCCCGCCGGTCGAAACGCGCACCAAAGCCGAGCCGATCACGATCCCCGCCCGCCCCGCGCAATCGCTCACGTCGAGCGAGCCGACACGCTCCATCGTCGAAGAGCCCAGCGCCCAGCCCGAGACTTCTTCTCAACAAACTCAGAGCGTCGAAGCCCCATCCGAGCCGGGCATCCAGAAGCTCATCAACGTCAACACCGCGACCGCCGCCGAGCTTGAGCTCCTGCCGGGCGTCGGGCCCGTGATGGCGGGGCGGATCATCGAAGACCGCCAAGCCAACGGCCCCTTCCGCTCGGCAGCCGACCTCGACCGGGTCAAAGGCATCGGCCCCAAGACCCTCGAGAAGCTGACGCCGCTCGTCCGCTTCGACTGACGTAGCATGACCAAACCAAAGCACAACACCCCAGGCTGGTATGTCGCCCGCCCGGGCCCGTCCGTGCGCACTCCGAGGTCAGTCCCACCGTGAAAGGCCCCTCCCCCCTGGCCGCGATGCTCGAATCCGAAGCCCTGGGCGAGCTCGCCGAGGCGCTCAAGTCTGGCGCGCGCTGCATGGCTTCGGGCGCGGCGGGCTCGTCGAGCGTCGTCGTTGCCTCGTGCCTGGCTCGTATGACCGGCCGCCCGGTGATGCTCGTCATGGCGCATCTCGACGAGGCCGAGCACGCGATCGAGGA
>JBGSIX010000088.1:0-1823 GCA_041742315.1 Phycisphaerales bacterium
CGCACACGCACGCGCCGCGGATCGGCAACCGGCGACGAAGCCGACGCCACGTCGGGCACATCCACCCGCACATCAAGGTCCTTCCACGTCACGCGGTCGACCATCACGCCGACTTTCTGCGGCTCAACCGAAACCAGAGCCACGCCCGTCCCCTCGAACGCCCGGCTCTGGCGAAGCACCTCCGCCACGTCCAGCACGTGCCGACCCGCCTCGATCGGGATCCCCGCGTCGCCCGGCTTGAAGCTCAGCGTCTCGCGCAACCGGTCGCGCAGGTCCGACACCTCCGTCGTCGAGCCCTCCAGCGCCACGAGCACCCGCCCGTTCCACTGGCCCGAGTCCAGCGGCAGCATCACAAGCCCCGCCTCGCCATCAACCAAGCGGACCGTCACCTCCATCCGCTCGCGGCTGACGCTCTCGCCCTCGGCAACAATCCAGATCAGCACGCTCACAAGCGACACCACGATCAGCATCCGCAAAATCGCAAGCGCCCCGGGCTTGGTCGCGTCGGGCGTCATGAGCGATCCTCCTCGCCCGCGGGCGATGCGTCCGTCCGCTCGCTGGCCGTCTGCTCGTCCGGATCGTCGGCGATCGTGCCCTCGAGCGTCGCCGTCTTCTCGGCCTCTTCCTCGGCGGACACATCATCAGAGAGCCCCGGGTTCCGCTCGAGCCTCGCGCGGAGCTGCGCCTTGAACGCCCCCGCCGGGAAGCCCGGGCTCAGCTTCCCTCGCTCGGCAAGCCTGATCAGCCCCGTCTCCTCGCTCACGATGATCACCAGCGCATCGCATTCCTTGCTGATCCCCACAGCCGCCCGGTGCCTCGAGCCCAGGCTCGGATCCGGCATGTCCTCCGGGTCCGCCAGCGGCAGCTGCACCCCCGCCGCGTGGATGACCCGCCCGCGCACGATCACCGCCAGGTCGTGCAGAGCCGTGCCCGGGTAGAAAATCGTCTGCAAAAGCCTCGAGCTCAGCTCCGCCTTGAGGAGCGTCCCGCCCTCGGTCAGGCCCTCGAGCTGCACCTGCCGCTCGAGCACGATGATCGCCCCGAACTTCGCCTTCGAGAGATAGCTGCACGCCTCGGACATCTGGTCCACGATGGTGCCGATGTCCTTGGGCGACTGCCTGAAGAAGGGCGACTCGCCCAGCCTGATCACCGCCCGCCGGAGCTCGGGCTGGAAGATCACCACCATCGCGATCGCCACCACGCCCAAGAGCCGGTCGTACAGGAACGCCAGCCGCCCGAACGCGTCCCCCGACAGAATCCGGGCGATGAGCGTCACGACGATAAACAGGACCAGGATGCCCTTGAGCGCCCCCGCCGCCCGCGTGCCCTGCACGAAGCGGAAGACGAAGTACACCACGAACCAGATGACCGCGACCTCGATCAGGACCTCCCACCACGGGTAGGTCCCGATGCGATCGAGCAGGCCCGAAATCCGGCTCAGAAAGTCCATGCGAGCAGTCTACGTCGGCCCGCGCCCTCGCGCCGATCCCGGCGCAGACCAACTATGCTTCGGCATGGCCAAGATCCGGCGCTACGAGCCGACGCCCAATCCCGACGCGCTCAAGTGCCTGCTCGACCGCGCGATCAGCGACCGCCCACGCTCCTTCATCGGAGCCGCCCAGGCCCAGGGCGACCCGATCGCCGGCCCCCTGTTCGCCAGCGCCCGCCTCCGGGCCGTCCTCATCAACTCCGACTGGATCACCATCAACAAAGAGCCCGATGCCGACTGGAAAGAAATCAAGCCGATCGTCGAAAGGCTCCTCGCCGAGCTCGCCTGAGACGCCCCCCGCCCGGGACCCGGGCCGCGACGCCCGGCTCGTGCG
>JBGSIX010000089.1:0-1888 GCA_041742315.1 Phycisphaerales bacterium
GCTGGAGCGTGGGCTCCCCCAGGACCTTCACCGCCGTGTCGCTGACCTCGAGCGCGTCGTAGAACGCCAGTTCGTCGGTCGTGAGCCCGAGGGTTTCGCCCCGCTTGTCGGCCTCACGCATCGCGCGGGCCAGCTCGATCAACTCCTCGATGACCTGCGCGGCCTCGATCGAACGGTTCTGGTATCGCCGGATCGCCTGCTCAAGCAGTTCGGCGAACGACCGCGCCTGCACAACGTTCCGCTTGCCCCGCAGCTTGATCTCGCCCGCGAGGAGTTTCCGGAGCAACTCCACCGCCAGGTTCCGCTGCGGCATGCCCTTCACATCCGCCAGGAACTCCTCCGACAGCACGCCGATGTTCGGCTTGTTCAGCCCCGCCGCGGCGAAGATGTCGAGCACTTCCTCCGACGCGACCGCCCGGCTGACCAGTTGGCGAAGCGCCAGTTCGACATCCTCCGGCGACCGTTGCTTCTCACCGATGAACTTCGTCAGCGCTGCCCGCACCGCCTGGAAGAACCCCACATCGTCCCGAATCCGCAGCGTCTCCTCGTGCGGCACCGCCAACGCGAACGCCTGCGACAACTCCTTCACTGCGAGCAGGAACGTCGCCTTGCCGTCCTTGGCCTTGAGCACGCGTTCCTGCGCCGCGGGCAAGACAGACAGCCGCTGCTGCGGCGTCCCGGTCTTCCAGTGCGACCAATCGAACGGTGGCTCGGCGGGTGTTCCCGACGACTTCGTGAACACCTCGCAGCAACGCTCGTGCGCCGCCAGCATCGCGGCGACCGCATCCTCCTGGTCGATCTTGATGTCATTGCCCGCGCCGCCGCTCTCGGTGTACGCCGCGAGCGCCTGTTTGAGCTCGTGGGCCAGGCCGAGATAGTCCACCACGAGGCCGCCGGGCTTGTTGCCGAAGACCCGGTTGACTCGGGCAATCGCCTGCATCAGACCGTGGCCCTTCATCGGCTTGTCCACGTACAGCGTGTGCAGGCACGGCGCATCAAACCCCGTGAGCCACATGTCGCGGACGATGACGATGCGCACGCCGTCCTTGGGGTCCTTGAAGCGGTTCGCCAGTTCCTCTCGCTTCGACTTCGTGCGGATGTGCTCCTGCCACTCGGGCGGGTCCGACGCCGAGCCCGTCATCACAACTTTCATCACACCCTTGGTATCGTCGCTGCTGGCCCACTCGGGCTTGAGCTTGGCGATCGCGTTGTAAAGGTCCACGCAGATCCGCCGGCTCATGCAGACGATCATCACCTTGCCCGCGTCCCCGGTCTCCGCGAACATCGCGTCAAAGCGGGCCTGAGAGTGCTTGACGATGTCATCGGCGACGAGCGCCACGCGCTCGGCGCTGCCGACAATCGCCTCGATTGCCGCCCATTTGGTCTTCAAGGCCTGCTTGCGATCGACCTCCTCGCCCTCGGTCGCTTCCTCGAACTCCTCATCGAGTTTGGGAATCGCGGCGTCGCTCAGGCGGACCTTCGCGGTGCGGGCTTCGTAGTAGATCGGGACGGTCGCCTTGTCCTCGACGGCACGCTGGATGTCGTACTTGCTGATGTAGTCGCCGAAAACCGCCCGCGTGTTCGCGTCGGTCTTCTCGATGGGCGTGCCCGTGAACCCGATGAACGAGGCGTTGGGCAGCGCATCCCGCATCGCACGCGCCAGCCCGTCCACGAAGTCGTACTGGCTCCGGTGCGCTTCATCGGCGATGACCACGATGTTCCGCCGCGTCGAGAGCGCCCCGTTCACGCCGCTCTCAGCGTCTGGCAGGAACTTCTGGATCGTCGTAAACACCACGCCGCCCGCCGCAACGCTCAGCTTTGCACGCAGATCCTTCCGGTCCTCCGCCTGGACCGGCTTCTGGCGGATCACCTCGTGGCAGCGGGCGAA
>JBGSIX010000090.1:0-14006 GCA_041742315.1 Phycisphaerales bacterium
CGCCCGGCGGCGCGAACCGCTGGGCCGGCGGACAGGTCGAAGAAGCAGCGCACCATCGCACCCGCCCGGGACCTTCGGAGGATCCGAGCGCGGCGCGTTGGTCGATCAGATGAGGAAGGACGGCCCCGATGGCTTCCGAGAATGCGTGCTGGGGAATCGAGCTAGGCGCCAGCGCGATCAAGGCGCTCAAGCTGGGTCTCAAGCCCGACGGCAGCGTCGAGGTGCTCGACTTTGCGATCATCCCGCACAAGAAAGTGCTCTCGACGCCCGACATCGACGCCGACGACGCGATGCGCGTGGCGATCGGGCAGCTCGTCAGCCAGTACGACCTTGAGAGCGCGCCGATCGCGATCAGCGTGCCCGGTCACCAGGCCTTTGCGCGGTTCGCCAAGCTCCCGCCCGTCGAGCCGAAGAAGGTCGCGGGGCTCGTGCAGTACGAAGCCGTTCAGCAGATCCCGTTCCCTCTGGAAGAGGTCGAGTGGGACTACCAGACGTTCATGAGCCCGGACTCGCCCGAGATCGAGGTGGGCATCTTCGCGATCACCAAGCAGCGCATCGAGCGCGAGCTCTCGCTTTTCCGGGACGTTGGCCTCTCGCCCGACGCGATCAACATCGCACCGGTGTCTTCGTACAACGCGATGGCGTACGACCTGCAGTTCACGGAGAAGACGCCCGGCACGGTCATCATGGACGTCGGGACGACCTCGACGGACCTGATCATCGCCGACGCGGGCCGGGTGTGGATGCGGACGTTCCCCATCGGCGGGCACCACTTCACCGAGGCCTTGGTCGACAAGTTCAAGCTGACCTACGCCAAGGCCGAGCGCCTCAAACGCGAGGCCGAGCGTTCGAAGCACTCGCGCCACGTCTTCCAGGCGATGAAGGGCGTGTTCGCGGATCTGGCGCAGGAGACCCAGCGCTCGATCGGCTACCACAAAAGCCTGCACGCGGACGCGAACCTGACGCGCGTCATCGGCATCGGCTCGACGTTCCGCCTGCCGGGCCTGCGCCGCTTCCTCAAGCAGCAGCTCCAGCTCGACGTCTACCGCATGGACGACTTCAAGCGGCTCTCGCTCGACGGCCCCCGCGCCGGCGAGTTCGGCGCGGTCGCGGTCGAGATGAGCGTGGCCTACGGCCTGGCCCTGCAGGGCCTTGGCATGCCCACGATCGACGCCAACCTCATGCCGGTCTCCATTGTCCGCGACGGGATGTGGGGCCGGAAGATCAAGTGGTTCGGGATAGCCGCGGGTCTGTCGATCGCCGCCAGCGCCGCGATGTTCATCAACTGGGCGATGGACAACGCCGCGGTCTCGAACAACCGCAAGCCCGCGTCGATCCAGAACGTGGTGAACCAGGCCAACAGCCTCAAGAACGAGGCGACCGAGGCGGGCGTGATCGGCGATGCCGCGGTGGACACCGTGGCGCAGTCGCTGCTCTCGTTGCCCGAGGGGCGTGCTCTGATGGCCTATGTCGTCCAGGATCTGGGCGAGGTTGTGGCTTGGTCCAACAGCAAAGTCCCCGAGTGGCAGACCTCCCACGGCACAGGGCCGAGCAAAGCCTTCGATGTCGCCAGCTACACCATGACCTACACCGCGCCCGCCACGGGCGAACAGGGCGAGGATGACTTCGGCGCCGGCAGACCGAGCCGCGCCGCCGGCTTCGAGGACCCGTACCCGGACAAGCCCAAGATCAACGTGACCCTCGAACTCGAGACGCTCCAGCCCGACGCCCGGTCCTTTGTGCTCGGGACCGTGCTGCCCTGGCTCCAGGCGAGCGCCGAGCGTGAGGGTGTGCCGTACGTCATCATCGACACCGAGCAGCTCAATTATCAGCAGGTGGCATCGGGCGGCAGCGGCAGAGATTCAGATCTCTCGGCCAATTCCCGCACCAGAGGCTACGAGCAGGAGTCGTATTCCGAAACGGGCAGCTTCGATGAGCGAGGGGCTGGCGCAGGCCACGGCGGCGAACTCGGGAACACGCCCGATCGGAACGACCGTCGCTCGCGCTTGCAGGTGTCGGCCGTGACGGGTTCACTCGACGAGCTCGCGCCGCTGCCTGTCCCAGAGCAGGAGCAATTCGGCCGCGACGCGTCGCGGTTTGTCATCCGCTGGACACTGGCGGTCGTTTCACCGGAAGAACGCAAGAAAGATGAACAGTCCCCGGACGCTGACGGAGGCACCGAATGAGCGGCTTTCTTTCCTGGCTCAAATCGAATGTCGTTATTGTGATCCTGGGGATCCTGACGATCGTGCCCCTGCCCGTGGCCTGGTACATCGCGGGCGGGATGAACTCCAAACTCCGCGAGGAGCGACAGAGCGAGGCCTCCAAGGCGCTCCGCGACGTCGAGTCCGCAAAGGTCACCTACACGCTCCCGGTTCTGGGCGAAGGCGAGAGCCCGGTCAGCGACCAGGGCCCACCCAACGCGATCAAGACGGAGTTCTACCGCGAGGAACGCCAGAAGCGCGAGACGCTGGTTTCCAGCGTCAAAGAGCGGGCGGTCGAGTTCAACTCCAAGAATCGGGAGGTTCTGGTGCCCGGGCTCCTGCCCATGCCCGAGCGAGGGGCGCCGGCCCAGCTTCTGCCCTTTGAGATGGCCAAGCGCGTGCAGGCCCCCGGCGGCGAGAACGCGACCTCCGCCTACGACGAACTCTTCCGGCGCCTGCGCATCCGCCCCGCGCTGGATACGGCGATCCTCCGCGAGCAGATCGCGGCCCGGAAGCAGGCGCTGATGTCACAGATCGCCCCGGGCATCTCCGAGAACGAGATGGACGAGAGCGCCCGCACCCAGATCAATCAGAAGCTCGTCGAGCAGCGCCTGGGGGCCATGGAAACCCACGCCCGCGACACCAGCTTCTACGCGGACGCCTCGATTCTGCCGAGCACCGTGCCCACGTCGGTTCCCCCGATCGCACCGAGCCTGACCGCCTGTTTCAACTGGCAGGCCGACTACTGGCTGATCTCAGATATTCTCTCGGCGCTGGTCAAGGCGAACGATGAGTTCGACACACGGGGCGTCGGCGGGAACGTGATCGAGGGCGTGGTCAAGCGCGTCGAGTCGATCGAGCTCCAGCCTCTTGTCGTGGATGTGACGCAGTCGGCGATGAATCGGGAAGCCCCGGTCATCATGCACGCGGGTCAGGAGATGCCACAGCCGTCATCGCCGAGCGGAAGAAACGCATCGGCCGGCGGGCAGATTGTCGGCGATTCGTTTACGGGGCGTGGCAAGGAGCCGAGTGATCTCTACGACGTCCGGGTTGCCAAGGTGACCCTGATCGCCTCGTACCAGAAGCTCCCCGCGTTGATCAACGCGATTTCGTCGTACAACTTCATGACCGTGCTCGACGCGGACATCTACGCCGTCGATCCGTGGGACATGATTTCTCAGGGCTACTTCGCGGGCACGGACTACCCCGTGCGCGTCGAACTCGAGATCGAAACGCTCTGGCTCCGCAGCTGGACGAAGCAGTTCATGCCGGCGAGTGTCCGCGAGAGCCTTGGCATCGCGGAAGAAGCGGGCGCTGGTACAGAAGAAGGACCGGCCTGATCGCCGCACTTTGATTTGAGGACCGACCGATGAGCGCCAAAGGTATCTCCTGGATCGAGACGAATTTCGAGAAGCTGATCGTGGTGGTCATGCTTCTTGCGTTCCTTGTCGTGCTGATCTTCCAGTTCGTGCTCCAGTCGAGCGCGGTCGATGTGGGCGGGAGCAAGGTTCCGCTGGCCAAAGCCTTTGAGCCCGCCGAGCGGGCCGCCGAACGGCTCCAATCCCAGATCAACGACCCGAACCCGGCGCTGCCCGAGCAGGTCGAGACGCGCGATCTCGCGGCTGAATTTGATCGGGCGCTCTCGGGCGGCGTGATCCAATCTGAGACATTCCTCGCCCTGGGCGAGCCGCTGGCACTCGAGGCCTCCTCGGGTGATGCGATCTACGCAGCCGCTCAGTTCGCTCCGTTCGTGCCCCCAGCCCCGAGCATGCCTGTCGCGGCGAGCTACCGCGCAACGCTCGATCCCTACGCGGTGAAGCAGATCGAAGGGCTTGCTGAGATGCTCCCGAGCGAGCAGCCCTTCGACACGCCGTGGGTTTCTATCCAGGGCACATTCAGCGGCCCGGCGCTCCGAGCGGCGTACGAGAATGACCCCGACGGCCCTTCCGGGCCGATCTCGCCCCTGCCCAGCAGCTGGTGGAGCCAGGGCGTCGGCGTGCTCGCGGTCGAAGTCGAGCGTCAGCAGCGCGATGTCGAAGGCAATTGGGGGCCCACTGAGGTTGTTCAGCGTCTGCCCGGCACCCCCTCGCTCGTCGACGATCTCGACGAGACCGCGACCAATTATCGCCAGCTCGAATCGATCGGCGTGCAGGCCACGCGGAACGAGGACGTGATCCTGCGACCGGAATTCGTCCAGATCCTTGAGGGCGAGCCCTGGCTTCCGCCTGCCGAGGTGCCCGACCCCAGTGAGGTGGGTGATCTCAAGAGCCAGATCAAGGCGTATGAACGCCAGCTCGCCGGCATCGACCGGGACATCCAGCAGAAGCAGGCCGCCCTCGCCGGGCCCGCGCAGGACGCGGACCGCCGGGATCCTACAGAGGGCAGAGACGGTGGGCGCCGGACAGACTCCAGACCACAGCCCGAGCGCCGCCAGCCCGAGCAGAACACGGAACAGGTGGACCCACGGATCCGCAACATCCAGAGTCAGATCGACCGTCTGAACGCTCGGAAAGACGAGATCACGACCAAGCTGACCGCTCTTGGCTGGCAGCCCTCGGATCAGGTCGGCATCGCCGACGCGTACGACCGCAGCGCCTACACACACACCAAGCCATTGCTCGATACGGACGAGGTCAGCTTCTGGGTGCATGACATAGAGGTCGAGCCCGGCGCGACATACCGCTACCGGACGAGGCTGGTGTTCGTCAATCCCATGTACGGCCGGAAAAGCTCGCTCGACGAAAGCCTGCACGAACTGGCCGATGCAAAGCTGACGGTCTCGCCCTGGTCGGAATGGAGCGATCCCGTCGGCGTGAGCTGGGACGAGTATTTCTTCCTCACCAGCGCCACGCCGGGCGAGGCCGGTAACGTCGGCAAAACCTCGGCGACCGCGGAGTTGTACCGGTTCTACTACGGCTATTGGCGCAAGAGCGAGGTTGCTCTGGAGCCGGGCGATCTGTTCGCCGCTCAGGTCAAGCTCCCCGACGGGCTTCAGCGTTGGGATGTCGAACGCGAAGCGTCGGCTCAGGCCTGGAAGCCGATCCCCGAAGATGCTCAGAGCACGTCAGGAAACAACACCAACGCCGATCTGACACAGGTTGAAGGCATCGAGGAATACCTCCTGCCCAAGACGCTGCCGGTGTCGGCGGATGCATGGCTGCTGGATGTCGTGGCATCGCCCATGGCCACCGCCGGCATCGGGGGGGCTTCGACCCTGAGCTACGAAGCACTGGTCCGAGGCCCGGATGGTCAGATCACGAGCCGATCCCCGAGCCAGGACGCCGCCTTGCCGCTCTTGGCGGTGATCAAGGCCTCGGCCGAGCTGGGAGCCAATCAGTTGCCCAGAATCCCCGGCCAGGGACCCAGGCAGGTGTTCCGGGGTGGTCCTGACGGCCGAGATCCGCGTTCGAATTCTCAATTTGGCCGTGATGATGCCTATGAACAGCAGCACGGCGGCGGTGGCGGCGGGGCCGGGGGCGGCTGAGCCCAAAATCCTCGCCCCAAAGGCTTGACCGTCTTCACTCTTTGCCTACGATCGTCTCCTGCCGACCGAGCACTTTCGGGGAGCAGCAAACGGTTCGGATTCGGTGGGAATCCGTCCGGCGCAGCGTTCGGTTGATCCGTTCCTGCGTGCCCTCTTTGACAACCGCAGACAGATGGCAATCGTGCTGTCAACGCCAAAGCTCGCCGGCTTGCCGGGGGGTGGAGGGGTGTGCCAGCACGATACCTAACGAGATAAAGAAAAGCCGAGATGTGCATGCCCGCAAGGCATGTGCGTTTCACTTGAGCGTGAATGGCGGCTTGAGGCATCGGTCCGACCGAGCGTGTGTATACCGCGACGTCGGGTTGGTGTGATCAAGCGATCAAGGGCGCATGGTGGATGTCTTGGCGTTGGGAGGCGATGAAGGACGTGGTAACCTGCGATAAGCCTGGGGGAGCTGGTAAACAAGCACCGATCCCAGGGTTTCCGAATGGGGCAACCCGGCCCGTATGGGTCACTCTTGTTTGAATGCATAGAGCAAGAGAGCGAACCCGGGGAACTGAAACATCTCAGTACCCGGAGGAAAGGAAAGCAAATGCGACTCCGTCAGTAGCGGCGAGCGAAAGCGGATAAGAGACTGTGTGAGCGGCCTGGAATGGTCGGCCAAAGAGGGTGAAAGCCCCGTAGCGCAGTCGTTAGAGTCTTCAAGTAGGTTCGAGCTCGTGAAACTCGGACTGAACATGGGGGGTCCACCCTCCAAGACTAAGTACTACCCAACGACCGATAGTGCATCAGTAAGGTGACTGAAAGATGAAAAGTACCGCGACGAGCGGGGTGAAAGAGTACCTGAAACCATGCGCTTACAAGCGGTGGGAGCCCTTCGGGGTGACCGCGTGCTTTTTGCATAATGAGCCCACGAGTTAGTCTCAGCGGCGAGCCTAAGGCCTAACGGGCCGGAGGCGAAGGGAAACCGAGTCTGAACAGGGCGTTCAGTCGCTGGGGCTAGACGCGAAACCCGTGTGATCTACCCATGGCCAGGGTGAAGTTGGGGTAAGACCCAATGGAGGCCCGAACTCGTAATCGTTGAAAAGATTTGAGATGAGCTGTGGGGGGGAGTAAAAGTCTAATCAAACCGGGAGATAGCTCGTTCTCTCCGAAATAACTTTAGGGTTAGCCTCAGGAGGCAACAGTTGGGGGTAGAGCTACTGGATGGATGGTGGGCCTTACCCTAGGTACCCCGTTCAACCAAACTCCGAATACCAACTGCCAAGACCTGGGAGATAGACGGCGAGTGACAATATCCGTCGTCAAAAGGAGAAAAATCCAGACCGCCAGTTAAGGCCCCGAATCTCTGCTCAGTTCTTAAGGAAGTCGGATTGCAATGACAACCAGGATGTTGGCTTAGAAGCAGCCACCATTTAAAGAGTGCGTAACAGCTCACTGGTCGAGGAGTCCGGCGCCGATAATGATCGGGAATAAGCAGAGAGCCGAAACTGCGGACTCCGCAAGGAGTGGTAGGAGAGCGTTCCTGTCGGCGTTGAAGCGGGTCCGGAAGGATCCGTGGAGCGTCAGGAAGTGAATATGTGGGCTTAAGTAACGATAATGCAGGTGAGAATCCTGCACGCCGCAAGCCTAAGGTTTCCTGGGGAAGGTACATCCGCCCAGGGTTAGGCGGGTCCTAAGGCGAGGCCGAAAGGCGTAGTCGATGGACAGACGGTTAATATTCCGTCCCTCTTGTGGGTTAGCCAACAGTGCGGATTCTTAAGCTGAACGGGGCGACCAGTGGTGCCCAGGCCTTCGGGCCGATGTTCAGGAGCGGAGTTCCTAGAAAAGCTGTTGGTATCACGAAACAAGACCCGTACCAAAACTGACACAGGTGGGCGAGGCGAATAGCCTCAGGCGCTCGAGAGAATGGTCGTGAAGGAACTAGGCAAATTAACTCCGTAAGTTCGCGATAAGGAGGCCCTTCGGGGCGCAGAGAAAAGGTCCTGGCAACTGTTTATCAAAAACACAGCACTGTGCTAAGTCGCAAGACGCCGTATACAGTGTGACGCTTGCCCAATGCTCGAATGTCACGGAAGTGGGTGAAAGCTCGCAACCTAAGCACGAGTCAATGGCGGCCGTAACTATGACGGTCCTAAGGTAGCGAAGTTCCTTGTCGGGTAAGTTCCGACGCGCATGAATAGCGTAATGACTGGGACACTGTCTCCACGACCAACTCGGTGAAATAGTAGTGGCGGTGAAGATGCCGCCTACCCGCAGCAAGACGGAAAGACCCTGTGAACCTTCACTGCAGGCTTCTATTGGTCGTGAGCATAAATTGCGTAGGATAAGTGGGAGACGTTGATCCGGACCTCTTGGGGTTCGGGGAGTCGTTGGTGAAATACCACTCTGTTTACGTTTACGGCCTAACCCCGATTCCCGTGAAACCGGGCGGGGGACCATGGGTGCCGGGCAGTTTGACTGGGGCGGTCTCCTCCTAAAGAGTAACGGAGGAGCACAAAGGTTGGTTCAGCGCGGATGGAAACCGCGCGTTGAGTGCAAGAGCATAAGCCAGCTTTACTGCGAGTCTGACAGGACGAGCAGTTACGAAAGTAGGTTCTAGTGATCCTGCGATCCCGTGTGGAAGGGTCGTAGCTCATCGGATAAAAGGTACTCCGGGGATAACAGGCTTATCGCTCCCGAGCGTCCATAGCGGCGGAGCGGTTTGGCACCTCGATGTCGGCTCATCGCATCCTGGGGCTGAAGGCGGTCCCAAGGGTTAGGCTGTTCGCCTATTAAAGCGGTACGCGAGCTGGGTTCAGACCGGCGTGAGCCAGGTCGGTCCCTATCTGCTGTGGGCGTTGCAAGCTTGAGAGGAGTCAACCCTAGTACGAGAGGACTGGGTTGGACGAACCCCTGGTGATCCTGTTGCGCCGCTAGGCGCACCGCAGGGTAGCTACGTTCGGCAGGGATAACCGCTGAAAGCATCTAAGCGGGAAGCCCCCCTCGAGATGAGGCTTGCTTGCTCATTAAGAGTGAGAGACCCGTGGAAGACCACCACGTTGATAGGCCGCAGGTGTAAGGATCGAGAGGTCCTCAGCCGAGCGGTACTAATGGTCGAACGTTTGATCACACCAACCGGACGCCGCGATGACATCACGTCAACGCGAACCGATCCGGGCCGACATTCACTCAAGTGAATCGGCTTGATTTATCTCGACGGGCTTGGTTGGAAACAACGCAAGCCGGTTGCCCCAGCACCGGGGCATGCCATCTGTTTGTGCGGTCGTCTCCGCACCTGTCTGCGAAAGCAGCCAGCGTGTGATTCGGTGACCATAGGTGCGGTGTAACACCTGTTCCCATCCCGAACACAGCAGTTAAGCCCGCACCGCCGATGATACTGCTCAGCGGGAAAGTAGGTCGTTGCCGTAATTTGAGCCCCCAGGAGTCAAACCCTGGGGGCTCACTTCTTTTTATACGGTAATGCAACTGAGATGATAACGTGGCCTGATAAATCTACTCGACATCCTTTGTAGAGTCCGCTGTTTCCTTTGGTCTGAGCAATGAGGCAGCAGCCAATGCATGGATCACAAGCTCACTTTTGTTTTTGCTAAAGTCTTCCTCATTCCAAAGTCCGTGGCACACAGCGTTGCGAATATTCATTCCTTTGGGGTGAGTCAAAACTGATCGAAGGTGCATAGATAAACTGGGGCCCGTGACATGCAAGAACCGTTCGTCTACTAATGCATCTTCCATATTCTTTGATTGGGTCGCGCCACGACCTGTGCGGTGCTGCTTCATTGGCGACCCGCCGAGCAGATAAACGATGTTGACTAATATGCGTTCGATCTGAGGAACAAGAATGTGAACTGATTGTACGTAATCACCAGAAAGATGCGAGGCGAATCCTTGTCGGACAATGGGTATGCGATCAGCTTCTAGTGCGGGGCATTTGCTAATAAAATCTGCGTACTTAATGTGATCTAGGCCTTCTTTGATCAACCGATCTAGTCCCCAAGTAATCCAAATGGACGTCATGCTAATCCATTGTGCGGTTTCTCGGATAAGTGGCCCATCTGCATCACCTCTAGTATCGTCAACATTGGCAACGATCCCAGACTCATCGATGATGCTTGCGCCCATCATTCGAGAGACAAAGCTGTTGTCGAGTTCCTGCTTCTGCTTGATCACGGAATCTTGATTCGCTATCCAGTTTGATGTCCAAATGCCCAGCCCTTGCTCTGTGCCGGCGGCAGTAAGTCGATCGCAGTAATCTTCCACTTCTTTAGTTGGTATCTCGAACTCAAATTGTTGTTTAGCCATCCCTGCTGTTGCAGCGGGTGCCAGCTCTTTTGATTCGCGAAGCATTCGTTCTGCTTCGTCTTTCGAGCCAGCCAAGGCGTAATAATGCCTTGCTTTCTCGAGAAAGAAAAGTCCGGAAAGCGGGTCGCCTCTCTTTGCTCTTCTCTCGAATGCATCTGCGATAGTTGTGTACACGCGCTGGAGGTCATCTTTGCGATTGCATTTCCTATAGTAATTCGCTAGGCGGTCTCCGATTGCCTGTGCGCTGGTTGGCTCTACTTCGTGAGGACCGCCCGGCTTAGTGATCTCGGCAAAATTAGCTTCTAGCCGATCAAGGACTCTTTGTTGCTGCTCCTCATTGACTTGCGGTGCTCTTGTATTGCCGAGCAGAATGTCGAATTCGGTAATATATGTTCCAACTTTGTCAACTTCTTCGGTTTCGTCTGCGTACTGGATGATACGATTGACGCAAGTGCTAATGCGATCTGTATCACTAATGCTCAATGCAAGTGACATCATGCGGTGGAGCATCTCTGGTAGCCAGTGCATCTTGCCCCGATTGTGGATCTTCGCAACATCTAGATATCCGTCGATGGCGATGTGAGCGGCTTCTACTGGTGCGCCTTTGCCTGTCAAACGCCTTGAAAATTCCCAGACAAGATCGGCATAACGTGCGCGCAATAATGGGTGATGAGTTTCTCGGGCACGCTGTAGCCAGTACTCGATACAACCTTCTGGTGCATCATCAATATTTGGATGTAGATTAATGTACTCGCCGGTTTCCTTGGATTGTTGAGAGTAAAGCGGGTGGAAGAAGCTCTTCCAGGGTCCGCCGTTCGGAGCGCCGCGTGTTCCGAAATTAAATGCTGATCCTTCGGCCCATAGTCCAGCCTTCTCGGCATCACTCAAAGTAGCCTGGTCAATTGAATTGAAGATATCGGCGACGAGTGTGTGATATGGAAACAACTCAGACTTAGCGTCATAGGTGGCAAGTACATCGTGAATGGGCTCTGGAACCTTCATACCCACCTTGCTTGAAAAGTACGAGAATTATACGGAATGAAGTGTAGTAAGTCTGCATGAACGGGATTTCAATTCAAACACCCAGCTGGGACTAGTCTGTTTCTCCTTCAAATTGCTTGATCCAACCCCACCCCCTCCACGAAGATACCCACAGCCGCGAGCCGTCTCGCCGCCGACGGAGTCATGCCCGCCATGGGTTGCCAAGAGAGCAGAGAGAAGGAGACACACCATGCGTACCCGCACACTCGCCACCATCGCGGCCAGCTTCGCCTTCGGCGCCGCCGCGTCCGCCGATGTCATCTGGGACGAGGCCGTCGACGGCGATCTGTCCAGCGACAACCTCGCCCCCACGCTCCTGGCCTTCGCGCCGGGCTCGAACCAGGTCTTCGGCGACACCTCGCCCGACCCCGACCTCGACCCCGACTACTTCACCATGGTCATCCCCGCGGGCTACGAGCTCTCGTCGATCATCTTCGAGGAGTACATCTCGGGCGACGACCAGGCGTTCTTCGCCGTCGAAGTCGGCGGGCAGATCACCGACCCCGGCTCGCCCGTCGCGCTCCTGTCGGCGACCCTGATCGGCGCGCTCCCCGGCACGATGCAGGGCGACGAGCTCCTCGACGACCTCCAGAACCCCGATGTCTGGGGCGGCTTTGCGGGCAACCTCCAGGCCGGCACCTACACCTTCTGGTTCCAGGAAACCTCGTCCGCGACCGACTACGGCTTCGACTTCGTCCTCACCCCCATCCCCGCGCCCGCCTCGGCCTCGCTGATGGTGGGGGGATTGCTGCTGGCCCGCCGCCGGCGCTGAGAACCGGGCACGGCACCTGCGAAAGGAACCTAGACTGTACCTGTTCACTTCATACTGGGAGGTACACCCGTGTCACAGATCAGACTCTACGAAGGCGATGCCGATGCGCTTATGACCGGGGATCACGCCGAGCGGGTCTCGCTCTTGCCGGGGGATTCCTCGGGCTTCGCTGCCGGCGAACGCATGCGCATCCTCTGGGGACAGGACATGCTCCGCGACATGCTCGACGGGCGCTACCGCACCGTGATCTGCGGCGTCAACGAGCAGGACAACTCCCACGGCATCGTCGCCCAACTCGTCCATCTCGTCAGCTCGAGCCAGTGGACCCAGCACACCGTCACCAACTACGCCAAGGTCTTCCAGGAGTCGGTCAGCGTCCACGCCGCCCACGACCAGGAGCCCTACGTCCTCAAGTACGACCTCGACAGCATCCTCATCCTCGCCCTGCTCCGCCCGCGCGGGCAGGACCATTTCACGCTCAAGGATCTCTCGCGTGGTTTCGCGACGATCTCAAAGATGCTCAGGGATCGGCGTGACCGGAGCCCCGTTGCGACCGTCTCGTTCCTGGGCGCCCGCTCGAACCGCCTCATCAACGAGCAGAACCGCGAGCCCAGCTTCGAGCGCGTGCTCCGCACGATGTACCAGTCGGGCTACCGGGGCGACGTCTACCCCGCGCCCGCGCTCTGGTCCAAGGGCGACGTCGGCGTCTTTGCGACGTACCCCTTCCCCGAGGGCGTCGCCCGCATGCGCGAGGGCAGCAGCTAAAGAAGGGGGCCCCCGTGGACCTGACAGTCATGATCGCCTCGATGGATTCCTTCCCCGCGATGCTCGCCTCGGCGGTCGCGGGCCTGACCGATGAAGACGTCAGGTGGAAGCCGTCGAGCGGCGCTTGGTCGATCCTGGAGATCGTCTGCCACCTCGCGGACGAGGAGGCCGAGGACTTCCGCCTGCGTATGCTGAGCACGCTGGATGATCCTTCAAAGCCCTGGCCCCCGATCGAGCCCGAAGAATCCGTCACCCAGCGCCGTTCCAATGAGAAGATCCTCGCCGAGGAGCTCGGCCGATTCACGCGTGAGCGGGCCGATTCGATGCGTCAGCTCCGCGCGTTGTCCAACCCCGACTGGCAGAAGACCTACCACCACCCCACGGTCGGCGACCTGCGCGCGGGCGATCTCATGACAAGCTGGGCCGTGCACGACATGCTGCACCTGCGGCAGATCGCCAAGCGGCGGTACGAACTCATGCAGATCGCCGGGAATGAATTCTCGACCGAGTATGCAGGAAACTGGTAATCGTCAGTCGAGCTTCCGGGCAATCGGCATCCGCCGACCGGGCCCGAACGCCACGCCCGTCACCTTGAGCGTCACCGGCGTCTGCTTGCGCTTGTACTCGTTGATCGCGATCAATCGCACCATCTTGCGCACAACAGCCCCGTCGAAGCCCGTCTCTTCGATGATCCGCTCGGCGCTTTCGCGTTCCTCGACATGCCGACGCACGATCTCGTCGAGCACCTCATATGGCGGCAACGAATCCTGATCGAGCTGGTTGGGCGCCAGCTCCGCGCTGGGCGGCTTGGTGATCGTGCGTTCGGGGATCGGCGGCTGCGCAAAGCCGTAGCGCGCAAAGTTCGCGTTGAGTTCCCGGCAGATCTCGTACACGAGCGTCTTGGGCACATCGCCCAGGACCGCGAGCCCGCCGTTCATGTCGCCGTAGAGCGTGCAGTACCCGACCGCCAGCTCGCTCTTGTTGCCCGTGGTCAGCAGCAGATCGCCCGAGCGGTTGGAGAGCGCCATGAGCGTGGTGCCCCGCACTCGTGATTGGAGATTCTCCTCGGTCAGATCGGGCAGACTCGCGCCGAGTCGGCGCTGGCCGAGATCATCAAAGAGCGGGTCGAGCGCTGCGCCGAAGCCCGCGAAGGGCTTCTCGATCGGCACGACCGCAAAGCGGCATCCCAATCGCTCGGCGAGTTCCTTCGCGTCGTCGATCGAGTGCTGCGACGAGTACTTGCCCGGCATCGCCAGGCCCGTCACGCGCTGGGTGCCCAAGGCCCTCGCCGCGATTGCCGCGGTGAGCGCCGAATCGATCCCGCCCGAGAGCCCGAGGCAGACGCTCCGGAATCCCGTCTTCCGCGCGTAGTCGCGCACGCCCAGGGTCAGCGCCTCGATCACCGCGCCCGCGCCGTGCGCGTGACCCGCCTCGCTCG